>CAZENN010000338.1:0-1000 GCA_964513605.1 uncultured Oscillospiraceae bacterium | reverse complement strand
TCCGAATCGCCGTGACCGAACATATTTGGAACTACCACAACGTAGCCGCGACGCGCCAGCTCCACATACCAGGAATCGACAGTTTCGGCACTGGAGGTAGCTCCGTGAACCACCACTATGCCGGGGGCTTTATTATTAACAGTCGCATTTTCGGGAACCAATAAATATCCGCGGATAGTTCCAGCGTCTGTGTAAATAGAAATATCATTGACCTCCACCTTTCCAAAATTGGTAGAAATCAGGTTCGAGACTATGCCACTAATTAAGCACACCACAATAGAAATCAGCATTATAATGACGTTTAGATTCAGCACTATTTTCTTTTTCATTATGTCGTATTCCTTTCTTGTTCTGCATTCTTACGCAATTAAAAATTATGCTTAACATTTTGCTCACTATATATTATAATATACACATGTTGGTTTTTGCAAGCATCAGACGTTGGACAGACGGTTGTGCAATATGCAAATCAGTAAATAGTGTTGGTCTTACAGCCATATACAATTATTTGTTGACAAGGAGCGCACCTATGAATCAAAGAATTATGCTAACAAAGAAACTTTTGAAAACCAGCTTAACAAATATGCTCCAAACACAGAACATTTACCAGATCTCCATCCGTGAGCTTTGTGAAAATGCGGGAATCGACCGATCCACCTTCTATAAATGGAAGTCAGTTTGATCTGCTCTCTGAAATGGAGCAGGATCTGCTTGTCAGCATAGAAGAAGTGCTTACTGCTCAGGACGATTACAGCAAAAATACTATTGAAGAAATCTTGATTTATTTGGAAAATGACATTGAGTTTATTCGTTTACTTCTCAATTCTAACGTTGATCCCGAATTTCCGAAAAAATTGTTCTCCCTGCCCCCGATCCTGCGCATGTTAAATGAGCTGATGACGAATATCCCCGAGGTAGAATCTGATTACTACTATCGTTTTCTGCTATTATGACGGCTCTGAGGTTCCTACATTGCCGATCAATTTAGGTGATTATTCTT
>CAZENN010000337.1:0-1011 GCA_964513605.1 uncultured Oscillospiraceae bacterium | reverse complement strand
ACCGTAGCGACCGGCGTCCTCGACGGTCCTTCCCGGGCGACGGTCTGCATGAGGGGCGGTATTTTTGAACTGTCCCCCGTGTCCTGCGCTAAATCAATCCTATCACAAGCAGATGCAGCGGATAGTAGATGTAAAATGCCCACTTCATCAACTTGTTCACCTTTGGATTTTTGCCTCTCTGTCCGTTATACATCATCAAAACGGGAATTGCCAACACAACCGCCATTTGAATCATTCCGTACACTTTATCGAGTGCAAAGAAATATACGGTTGCATAGATGACAACGTAGAAGATCATCCAAAACATCTGCGTCCTGAATTTCCCTCTATTTGTTCCAAACGCCAAAACACAAAGGCTTGCGATGCAGCTCCAATCGCTGGGAAAGCTAATCAGGCAAATGAGGATGATGAAGAGAGGTTTTAGATTACGCCTGATCTTCTCACTGTTAGCCACCCGAAGCATCACAAGCCCCCAAGCCAAAGACCACATTACACTGGTTTGGTTCAAAACATCCCCATAGTAGAAAGGAATAAATGATTTCCAGTCCACAAAGTTCATAGATGCCAACATATATGGGAAATGCGATATGACTGCAAACAGGAATAAGCGTGTTGTGTATTTGTTAATATCCTTTGTGTAGTGGTATCCCTCTGCAATAAAATAGCACATGATTGGACAGGTCAGCCTACCAATGATATGTAGGATAATCGGCAGAAACTCCTTAGGATAACCGGGATAAAGCCACCAAGCAATATGGTCTATGGTCATCGCTATGATTGCAATTACTTTTATAGCATTGGAATTTAATGTTTTGTTTTTGATATAATCCATATAATATCCTCTAAAATAAGCAAGTGACTTGTAAATCTATTTCTGGAAACACAAGACGGGGGACGGCTCTCTGCCCTGAAAGATAAAGACGCAGAACTCTCGTCCCCTTCCCTTGTCCTTCCTGTGCGTTGCGGCGAATCGTGGGTGCGGTAGGGACCGTCCGGAGGCCGGTCCCTACG
>CAZENN010000336.1:0-1016 GCA_964513605.1 uncultured Oscillospiraceae bacterium | reverse complement strand
ACCAGGTGGCATATGTAGAGAATTTGTTTCCCTTTGTCCAGTCGAATTTATCCACGGCACGGATCAGACCCGTATTGCCCTCCTGAATCAGATCCAGAATGTGCAGACCACGGCCGGAATATTTCTTTGCAATGGAAACCACCAGTCTCAGGTTTGCCTCCGTCAGTTTATTCTTTGCCTCCTGGTCGCCTTCGCTGACTCGCTTTGCCAGCTCCACTTCTTCCTCGGCAGACAGCAGCCGCACCTGACCGATCTCCTTCAGGTACATCCGCACCGGATCGTCCAGATTGTACTCTGCCGCCAGATCCACCGGGTCCACCAGATCCTCATCCTCCACGTTGGTCAGGTCAATATCCCCGTCCAAAGGACCGTCCAGCAGGGCATCGTCACTGATGTCCAGCTCCAGCTCGGGGCTGACGATCTGGATGTTCATGGCTTCGAACCGGTCATAGATCTCCTCGATCTTTTCCGGGGTCAGATCCATCTTCTCCAGCTGGGCATGAAGATCCTGAGAGCGGATCATTCCTTCCTTCTTTCCCTGAGCAATGAGACTTTGCAGTGCGGCGGCGATCTCCTCCGGTGTGCTCTTGACGGTGTTCTTGGAGTTTTTCTTTGGTGTGCTCATATCCATTCCCTCTTTAATAACATTTTCTTTTTCTGTAACACTATATATCGATTTTTTCCTTTTGACAAGGGGGTTTTCACCGTTTTATTTTAATTATTTGCGGCTTTGGCCGGTTTTTGTCGCCGCCTGCATTCATTTTCCCCGGATTTCCCCAAAACATACAGTTGCCATTTTTCAATTTTTTCGGTATAATTGGGAAAATGGAACATTGACGGCTACCCATGGAGGTTATTTATTATGACGGAGCTTTCCAAGATTCGTAATTTTTCAATTATTGCCCACATTGACCACGGCAAATCCACTCTGGCGGATCGCCTGCTGGAGGAATGCAACGCTGTGGAGTCCCGGCAGATGGAGCAGCAGATGCTTGACTCCATGGAGCTGGAAAGGG
>CAZENN010000335.1:0-1019 GCA_964513605.1 uncultured Oscillospiraceae bacterium | reverse complement strand
TCAGGCTCCAACAAGCCCTATCCCTTAACGCGGGCACACGGGAGAACCTGTTGCATTGCATTCAGCTCTCCGGCTCGGAAGTGATGGGTCTGATGGCAATGCTCTATCGTCTCACACCAAAACGACGACTCTCTGAAAGAACACCGATGCCTGACCGTCTTCGTCAAAGCCTTTTCTGTATTGTCCACACTTTATCATGTCCACGAGAAAAAGTCAAATGTTTTTCTCACAAAGAGTGAAAATTGAGCATCATCACAAAAATGGCATCCAAATCCCTTAAAAAAATAGGAAAACTGACTGTTGACAAATGCGCACGATTGTGATTTAATAGACAAAATACGATTTTAAAGACGATGAAGGAAAACTTGCTCCCTTTGGATGCTCCAGAGAGCCGGCGGTTGGTGTGAGCCGGTGCAAAAAATCGAGCGATCTGCTTCCTGAGTTGGTTTTGTGAACGAGATATGTTCTTTAGTAATGAAACCCGGCTGCCCCCGTTACGGGATAGGGCTTATTGGAGTCCGAAGGGATCTTCCTACTATATAAAAAGGGAAGATAATCAGGGTGGTACCGCGAATTTATCAAATTCGTCCCTGAGGCTGTTCGTCAGTCTCAGGGGCTTTTTTATTGTGTAAAGGGGAAATCAAAATGAATCAGATCAGAATCAGCGATGTGACCATGAAACAAACGGGAGCAGCCATCTCCCTATCCTTTAAAGAAAAAATCGAGCTGAGTAAGCTGCTGGATAAGCTGGGGGTCTCCGTCATTGAACTGGAGCCGATCGAAAGCCAGAAGATCGATAGCCTTCGCATCAAGTCCGTGGCGGCAGCGGTGCAGGAGAGCATCGTGGCAGTTCCGGTGGCATTGAATGAAGAAAGCGTGCTTTTGACATGGAACGCTTTGAAGGAGGCAAAAAAGCCCCGTTTGCAGGTCTGCGCTCCTGTCAGTCCTGTTCAGATGGAGTATCTGTTACATAAAAAGCCTGATGCGATGCTGGCTGCCATCCGGGAGACGATCGCCGC
>CAZENN010000334.1:0-1019 GCA_964513605.1 uncultured Oscillospiraceae bacterium | reverse complement strand
TTTACAAGGATGTGCTTCCAGATTCCGATGAAGGAAAAGCTGTCCTTGCAATGACCGATGATCTTGAAAAAATCCAGCAGCTTTTTGCGGATGCCCTGGTGGAGGCCAGTGAGAACTACTGGAAGGGGAAAACGGGAACCGTAGGTAGCGAAGCTTCTGTTGCAAATGAGACGGAAATACATTATAGTAGAAGATATCAAAAGCCATTCTTTAAAGCAAATGTCTTTCCACCTTACGATGAGTCCCAAAGCGATACACATGAAGACGCAGAGCGTTGGGCAAGGAGTAAAGACACCAAGCCCGGCGAAAAGAGGCTGATCTCCCATCATTATCGATGGTACCTGATACAGGCATTTGAAGATATGGAGTATGGATACCAAATTGTAAAAAAATCCCTGCAAAGGATTATGAAAAGGAGGCAAAAATCCATGAAACAATTACCGGATACGAATCCCTATAGAATTCACTTAGTAAGGCTGGTGAAGACCATAAGTATGGAAATACCGATGGAAATGCCAGATATAGTATTAATCCAAATGGTTCTGAACACGGAAGAAAAGATTATTAAGTTTACCCAATGGGTTCAGACTAAATTGGATGGAGGAAAAATGAATGCAACGGCACGGGAAATAGTCCGGGCAGCAGTTTGGATCGACGACGGCAGGACGGATTTGCCGTAAGGATTTCGGGATAGTTTGTCTCTGTGAACCATTTGAGGATGGGAATGTGAAGTGGTTCTTTTGCAAAGCAGTCTAAGAAAGTAAAACTAAAATATTTAACGGACACCCGAAGATCAGCAATGGTCTTCGGGTATTTCTTTGCACCGGGGCAAAGGGTACTGGCATGTGGGGGATGCGAGCCGTTGCTCAGACTGCCTTTGCCACCATGCCTATCTGAACGAGGAATACGACCGGAATTATCGAGCGGAGCGAGATGCGGTTTCCGATGCGCAGTGGAAGGAGCGCTTTGATTATCAGAAGAGACAGGATACCATTTCCAATGATCTGGCACAGCAGCGG
>CAZENN010000333.1:0-1020 GCA_964513605.1 uncultured Oscillospiraceae bacterium | reverse complement strand
TAACGGAGGTGCGTGTATGTACCGAATTGCTATTGAAAAGCTATTAAAATGGAAAGGGAGCAAACGCCGTAAACCTTTGATTATCGAAGGTGCTCGTCAGGTTGGTAAGACTTGGCTAATGAAGGAGTTTGGCAGACAGGCGTATGCGGATACCGTATATATCAATTTTGACTCCAACTCCAGAATGGCAGAGTTATTTGCTTCAGATCTGGACACGGAGCGTTTGATTATGGGCTTGGAGTTATATGTGGGACGAAAAATCGATCCCGAAAATTCTTTGCTGATTTTTGATGAAGTGCAAGAAGTTCCAAGAGCGTTAGCATCTCTTAAATATTTCTATGAAAATGCACCACAGTATCATATTGTATGCGCCGGTTCGTTGCTCGGTATCGCCTTACATCAAGGCACATCTTTTCCTGTAGGTAAGGTGGATTTCTTAAAGCTTTATCCTCTTTCCTTCAAAGAGTTTTTGATGGCAACCGATAAAGAACGATTTGCCGAGCTACTTGATACGCAAGACTTTCAAATGATTACAAGCTTTAAGCAAACATATATTGATGCTTTGAAGCACTATTACTTTGTTGGCGGTATGCCTGAAGCTGTGCAAAGTTTCGCAGAGAATAAAGATTTTAACGAGGTTCGTGAAATTCAAAAGCGAATCCTTGCGGCCTACGAACAAGATTTCTCTAAGCACGCTCCCAACGAAATCGTGCCGAGACTCCGTATGCTGTGGAACAGTATACCATCTCAGTTGGCGAAAGAAAACAAGAAGTTTATCTACGGCCTTGTTCGTGAAGGTGCTCGTGCAAAGGACTACGAAACCGCAATTATGTGGCTCAGCGATTGTGGCCTTGTTCATAAGGTCAGCCGTGTCAATGCAGCAGGTATCCCCTTGAGGGCATATGAGGACTTGAAAGCATTTAAGCTGTTTGTGGTAGACGTTGGACTCCTTGGCTGTATGGCCGGACTTCGTCAGCGTACTTTGCTTGACGGCAACGACCTTTTTGTTGAGTTCAAGGG
>CAZENN010000332.1:0-1022 GCA_964513605.1 uncultured Oscillospiraceae bacterium | reverse complement strand
AACTATCGGGCAGCGAGCTTCGCCAATTGGTGGAACAGAATCAGCAGATTATCAATCGTCAGACTCAAACAGGGGTTGACACCGCCCCCAATCCAGTTTATGCTAAACAAAACGAAAATGGAGGTATGGAATATGGAGGAGAAGCAACCCCAAAAGCCGCAGAATGGAGACAAGTCAGTGACGGTGATGATTGGCCAATATCCACGCCAAACGCTCCTGAGCGACATTCCCAAAGTGTGCGAAATGGCAGAGAACGCATCACGGTATTTTCTGGACAAAGGAGTGCCTCAAGAAACGGTGGACAAGCTCTACAAGGTTTCGATTCCGGAGATTTCGGACGAGACGTAAGCCAACGGAATACCGACTTTATCCAATATGATGGTACATCCCGTAATGATAGTGAGGGCTACAGCGTTCAGAGGGAAAACGCTGCGAAATTGGTAGGAACGACAGTTGTAGACTATCATGAAAATCTTATGCGGGTGTATCACGGAACAGCACACATGGAATTCACTGTGTTTGAAAAGGGGGATACCGGTTTTCATTTTGGTACAAAATTTCAGGCAGAGAAGCGTATTCACGACAAGCAGGTGTTGCAGGGACGCATTCTTGAGGGGTATCTTGATATTAAAAGACCTATTTTTGCTGATGTTGATATTGGACGGTGGGATGCGGATTCTCTTTCTTTATACCTGCGCTGTAACGATTACATCACTGATATAGAATATTCAGAAGTCCAAGAGCTTTTGAGCGACAACTTGGAGTATCGTTCGCCGGCGGCAGTGCGTTTGCGTGAGATACTGGAGAGCAAAGGTTACGATGGACTGATTTATTCCAATTTTATTGAGGGGGATGGCTTGTCATACATGATATTCCATGACAGCCAATTTATCCGAGTCGGTGAAATGAAATTTGGTGTTGATGATACCGAATCCGTAGGAGCGGCACCGATAAGACCCGTCAGTGATGAAAAGCTTTATGACGAAATAAACAGGATTGGAGGTATGGAATATGGAGAAGAA
>CAZENN010000331.1:0-1049 GCA_964513605.1 uncultured Oscillospiraceae bacterium | reverse complement strand
TGGGGTTGGCGATCTTATAGACCTCGTCAGCAAACTTGGGGAACTGACCGGCAGTCTCGCCGCACTGGTACTCCAGCATATGGGGGGGCAGGATAAAATCATAGCCATCCTTGGTGTGGGTGTCGATGAAGTAGTTCAGCAGTGCCCACTCCAGACGGGCACCCATGCCGGTGTACATCCAGTTACCGGCACCTGCCAGCTTCACGCCACGGACATAGTCAATCAGCCCCAGGCCTTCGCACAGATCCACATGATGCTTGGGCTGGAAATCAAACTCCGGCTTCTCACCGATGTAGCGCAGAGGGGTATTGTTCTCCTTGCCGCCGGGCAGCAGATCCGCATCCGGCAGATTGGGCAGGCTCAGCATCAGGGTTCGGTACTCTGCCAGCACCGCATCCAGCTTCGCGGCATCCTCGGCGATTCCGGCTTTCAGTTCCGCCATTTCCGCAAAGACAGGTGCCACATCCAGACCGGCCTTCTTCAGTGCCGGAATTTCCTTGGAAACCTTGTTCTGACGGGCCTTCCGGGTCTCGGTGCTGGCGATCAGGGCACGACGCTCCTCGTCCAGCTCCAGAATCCGGTCAATGGCTGCGTCGCAGTCCACTTCCTTGGCGTGGAGGGCAGCCTTCACCCCCTGAGGGTCCTCTTTAATACGTTTAATGTCTAACATGATACTCTCTCCTTGGAATTACTATCAATAATAATGATTATTTCAGACGCATCAGGGCATCCAACAGGGTTTGCAGGTCATCCTGACCATAAAACTCCAGTTCAAATTTACCCTTGCGTTTTCCGTTGATGATCTTCACGCCCCGTCCCAGATGCTTGCTGAGGCTCTTTTCGCACTCTGCCACATAATCGATTTCCAGAGTGACCTCCTTCTGAGGAGCAGGCTCTTTGCTCATATTCTTACACAGCAGCTCTGCCTGACGAACGGACAGACCCAATGCACAGATTTTTTGCGCCGCCTCCTGCTGCTTCTTTTCATTTTTCAGGCACAGCACCGCTCTGGCATGACCGGCAGACAGCTCGCACTTGCGTAACCGCTC
>CAZENN010000330.1:0-1049 GCA_964513605.1 uncultured Oscillospiraceae bacterium | reverse complement strand
TTTGCATTCCACTGATGGGTGTAAATCTGCTTTGTCAGACCTATATGCAATGGAAAACAAGCCGCAAGACCGCATATTTCAGTCTCGGCTGTGCAGCGTTTGTATTTGCCTGTGCAATAGCCGTTTTCTTTATCAAGTAACAGGAGGATGGGTATGGATAATTTCTTTGTGCCTGGCATATTAGGTGTTATTTTGATTGTATTAGGCATTACGAATATGAGGGGTAATATTTCCTCTCTTCATTGGTATCACAGACAGCGTGTTACGGAGGAAGATAGAAAACCATTCGGTAAACTCGTAGGTTTGGGAACGCTGATTATTGGAATTGCATTGGTCATATCTGGGATTTTATTTTGGATCTCGGAGGCAACGGCAACGGAACTATGGCTGATAATCGGCTGTGTTATTACGGTTGTAGGAATTGTCGTTGGACTTGTCCTCAGCTTCTATGCGATGATTAAATATAACAAGGGGATATTTTAAGGTTATGGCAAGACACGAATTCGGAATTATGGAATCTGCTCCGGTCAGCGGAAAGCGGTATGATGAATATGAGCCTAAGAAGTACAACTGCATATCTGTTGACGATGATTACATTGAGGGTATTCAGGAGCAGCTACTTATATTCGAGAGCTTCTGCCACACCATTGATATCCCAATGAAGGGACTTAATTTTTGCGGCATCACACTGATCCCGCCAACATCCATACCCGCATTTCTGATGGTTGTCGGTGATGGCGCGCAGTATGTAGAACTAAGAAACTTGCTGATTGATGCAAAGAAGAGAAACAAATATGTGATCCATTATGGATTATGAGATAGGAGGTAATCTCATTGAAAAGTATTAAACCCGGAAGAGGCCCGTCCTTTATGGGCGGAGTGATGAGTGTATTGGTCGGTCTGTTCGGCGTTGTCTGGACGGTTGTTGCTGCCAGTGCCGGTGGTGGAGTTTTTGCCCTGTTTGGTATTATTTTTGTTGCTGTGGCTGTTGTTCAGGCGATCTATAACTTCAAGAACGCCACAGGAAAAAATCGTTATTCTGCCTTTGA
>CAZENN010000329.1:0-1070 GCA_964513605.1 uncultured Oscillospiraceae bacterium | reverse complement strand
TGATAAGATCCTGACGGCACAAACGGAAGTAGCCGCTCTGGGACACAGCTATGACGATGGCGTGATCACCACCGCCGCCACCTGTGAAAAGGCTGGCGTTAAGACCTTCACCTGTTCTCGCTGCGGCGATACCTACACCGAGGCAGTCGCGGCTACCGGACACACCAAGAAGACCCTGTCCGCTGTGGCAGCCACCTGCACCAAGACCGGTCTGACCGCTGGTAAGAAGTGCTCCGTCTGTGATAAGATCCTGACGGCACAAACGGAAGTAGCCGCCCTGGGACACAGCTATGACGATGGCGTGATCACCACCGCCGCCACCTGTGAAAAAGCTGGCGTTAAGACCTTCACCTGCGGCACCTGCGGCGATACCTACACCGAGACAGTAGCGGCTACCGGACATACCAAGAAGACCCTGTCCGCTGTGGCAGCCACCTGCACCAAGACCGGCTTGACCGCCGGCACCAAGTGCTCCGTCTGTAATAAGATCCTGACGGCACAAACGGAAGTAGCCGCCCTGGGACACAGCTATGATGATGGCGTGATCACCACCGCCGCCACCTGTGAAAAAGCTGGCGTGAAGACCTTCACCTGCGGCACTTGCGGCGATACCTACACCGAGACAGTCGCGGCTACCGGACATACCAAGAAGACCCTGTCCGCTGTGGCAGCCACCTGTACCGAAACCGGTCTGACTGCCGGTACCAAGTGCTCCGTCTGTAATAAGATCCTGACGGCGCAGGAGGTTGTTCCTGCACTGGGACACAGCTATGACGATGGCGTGATCACCACCGCCGCCACCTGTGAAAAGGCTGGCGTTAAGACCTTCACCTGCTCTCGCTGCGGCGATACCTACACCGAGGCAGTCGCGGCTACCGGACACACCAAGAAGACCCTGTCCGCTGTAGCAGCCACCTGCACCAAGACCGGCTTGACCGCCGGAACCAAGTGCTCCGTCTGTGATAAGATCCTGACGGCACAAACGGAAGTAGCCGCCCTGGGACACAGCTATGATGATGGCGTGATCACCACCGCCGCCACCTGTGAAAAGGCTGGCGTTAAGACTTTCA
>CAZENN010000328.1:0-1072 GCA_964513605.1 uncultured Oscillospiraceae bacterium | reverse complement strand
CCCTTATTTTTGCATCTTTAACCGTCTTTGGCATACATACACTTGACGAGGATTTTGGTATATCGCTTGCGATCATCATACTTGGAGCTGTGTTCATAATCGGTTATGCTTTTATTGTCCCTAATTGTATCACTTTTTCCGAAGAGGGCATTACCGTACGTTACTGCCTCGGCATAAAAACATTTTCATCTTGGAATGATCTGAAACATATTGAAGCCCGTTCTTCTCGGTATAGTATTTTGCCATGGCATCAAGAGTATCATATTGGCTATTTTAAATCCAAAAACCCGTTTATTCAAGAGGCTTGCATACCTAAGAATAAGAAGACAAAGGAGCAAATTGACAAATACTATAAAAAGAGTATCAAAAATTGATGAATGCAAAATTATGGGCTGAATAAATACGAAATACGAAATTGCACGAACCGAAACAAGCTCCCTCGATGGATGGTGATACCTTCGAGGGAGCTTACATTTTATTTGCGTCTAGTCCTGGTCATCTTCGTCGAATGCGTAATCATTCAGTTCAGGAAAGTCAAGAAACTCAGCCAGAGTCATATTGAACGCAAGGGCGATTTTGTGCAGCGTTTTCACTCTGGGGTTCTTAGTTAAACCGCGCACAATATTGTCTAAAGTGGATTGTTTGACATCGCTCATAGTTGCAAGTTTGTTAATAGCGATGCGGCGTTCTTTGCACAACTGCCGAATACGCTTGACATAGATATCGGAGTATTCCATACACAATTCCTCGTGACCAGCATGATTACCCATTTACGGGTTCTTTTATAATGCGGCAAATAGAAAATTATAGCTCCCCATCCGGGATATACTTCATGATGTCCCCAACCTCACAGTCAAGAATTTTACAGAACACATCTATGGTGTGGGTGCTGACACTTTCATTGCGCTTCAACCGTGTGAGTTGTCCGGGGCTGATATGATAATGCTTGATCAGCGCATATTGGGATATGCCTTTTTCCTTCATAACATTCCAGAGATTGTCATAAGAAATCATTACATTCAGCTCCATTCTTTACTTGACATCATAACCGAATATGGTGTATAATCATATT
>CAZENN010000327.1:0-1075 GCA_964513605.1 uncultured Oscillospiraceae bacterium | reverse complement strand
ACATACTTGGGCAGCTTAAAGCCCAGAGCCTTGAACAGCTGGATGTGGAAGGGCAGAGTGGGCAGCCATTCATCACCACGCACCACATGGGTGGTGCGCATCAGATGGTCGTCCACCGCGTGGGCAAAGTGATAGGTGGGAATGCCATCGGATTTCAGAAGCACATGGTCAATGTCATTTTCCGTCACCGTCAGCTTGCCCTTGACCAGATCATCAAATTTAAACTGGTTTTCAATACTGCCGGTGGAGCGGAACCGCAGGACCCAGGGGTTCCCGGCGTTCAGCTGGGCTTGAATATCCTCCATGGAGCGGTCACGCCACATGGCATAGCTTCCGTAGTAGCCGGTGTTTTCCTTGTTGGACTCCTGCTGCTCACGCATGGCGGCAAGCTCTGCCTCAGTGCAGAAGCAGGGATACGCCATGCCTTCGGACACCAGCTTTTTGGCATAGACATGGTAGATGGCGGCTCTCTGACGCTGGCGGTAAGGTCCGTACAGACCGTTATCGCCATCAATGGTGGCACCTTCATCAAAGGAAATACCATAATGCTTCAGCGTTTCGATCAGCACCTCCACAGCACCTGCCACTTCACGCTTGGCATCCGTATCCTCCACCCGAAGAAACAGAACGCCGCCGGACTGATGAGCCATCCGCTCAGCGGTAAGCCCCTGAACCAGATTGCCCAGATGAACAAAGCCGGTGGGGGAGGGAGCCATACGGGTAACGACCGCCCCTTCACTCAGCTGCCGGGGAGGAAACCGCTCCTCCAAAGACTCCGGTGTATCGGTGACGCTGGGGAAAAGCAGATCCGCAAGTGCTTGATAATCCATAATGATACCTCAGTTCCTATAAATTCTTCAAAAAGTATATCATATGAACTCAAAGAAATCAATGGATTTCTAACATCAGACAAGGAGGCAATTCTCTGGGCTTATTTTTGCCGCCAGCTGGATGTGCTTAGGAAAAAGTAATCCTTGCGTATTGGAAAGGTGTGTGGTAGAATGACCAGAGAAATTTCAAAAAAGGAATGAGAGAAAATGAGTGAAATGCTTCAGGAAAAACCTGTACAGAAAAA
>CAZENN010000326.1:0-1096 GCA_964513605.1 uncultured Oscillospiraceae bacterium | reverse complement strand
GAGTAAATCAAACTATTGTTATTATTGACAAATGGAAAATAATGTGATACTTTATTTTTGGACAGGATTATCAAAAGCAAACAGGCGCAACAAGAGGTAACACCAATGAAAAAAACAACATTCAAAAGAACATTATCCATCATGCTGGCATTGCTGCTGATCCTCGCATTGCTTCCTATGACAGCGAGCAAAGTCAGCGCAACAGACTATACCGGCTGCCTGAGTCAGCATGACAGTCGGTGGGGCAGTTATGTGGTCGGCGGCGGCACCATTTCCGCTACGGGCTGCGGCATTCTGTCCCTGGTCAATACGGTAGGCTACCTTTCCGGGAAGCAAATGGACATTTTCGAGGTTGCGAATTGGGCTCATGAGATCGGTGCCTTCAATCCTACCGGTCCTGCAGGCGTGTACCGCTATGAGCTGTATCCCTATGTGGAAGCCAGATACGGCAGTACATATGGCTTTACCATGGACTGCGGCAGCGACGGAGAGGGCTACTGGGCAGGCTCCAGCAGCACCTTATTAAAAAACCATTTACTTAACGGCGGCGTAGCAATCGGACATGTGTACAACCACTTTATTGCCATCGTTGGCTACGATGCAAGCACCAACCAATACCACCTTTACGACTCCTCCGCTGCTGAGCACAGAGGCACCAATTATAACGGCGGCGATGTTTGGGTGACACAGGCGCAATTCGCCAGCGGCACCTTGTGTCTGGACTGGTTCTGTCTGCTCTCCCCTGCTGAGCCGGACGTGGAGGCTCCGGTGATTTCCGATGTGACATTTTCTGACCTGTCCACTGCGGGCTATACCGTTTCCTGCAAGGTCACAGACAATCGGAGCGTCCGCCGTGTTGCTTTCCCCACTTGGACCACCTACAACGATCAGGATGATTTGGCAGATTATTTCATGAGCACCCAGGTCGGCACCAAAAACGGGGACATCTACACCTTCCGAGTCAACGCCTCCGACCACAACTACGAAACAGGTCTGTATGAAACCCACATCTATGCGGAAGACTGGGCTGGAAACATCGTCTGCTGGGAAATTGAGCCCATCGAGGTGCGAGACGATCATGAGCTTCCTGTAATCA
>CAZENN010000325.1:0-1117 GCA_964513605.1 uncultured Oscillospiraceae bacterium | reverse complement strand
GGTGTTAGTTTAAATACATGGACCTAATAGTCAATCTGCCAGTAGTCCCTCATTACGAAGCAAGCGGATAGGACGAACTGCGTTTACCTTGGACAGCATTGTTCTAACGGAATCCACCACCGGACAGAATAGGGAACTGCCTACCTGTTCCAGTGCAACGAACATAGCTAGATAACGGTTGAGATATTTGCTGGAAACCCCATGGAAGCGGTTAAACATTTCTTTCAGTCTGCTGTGTAAGCCATTGACCGTATTCAGATGGTATACTTTGCTGTACTCAGAATGGGAACTCAGGACAACCTTTGTGCAACGCTTCATTTCAACCAGTCGGTTGTACGCAGCTGCACCATCGCACTGGAAAACACTGGCTTCTGCAATCCGGTCACCGATTGCTTCAACAATGTTCTCCGAGCTAGGCTTTGCACGGTTAACACATCGGGCAGTTACATTTCCATTCCGGTCAGCAGCAACGCAAATGCACATCAGTTCATTGGAAAGACCGCGTTTCGTTGCGGGTTCACCATGTTTTCTGGGCTTTCTGGTGGTTACACGGATACCTTTTTGGGAATCCAACACATAGGTTTCGTCGGCTTCGATCATTCCGTCCAAGGGGGTTGCAAGCTTAATTGCTTCTTCCAGAAAACTCAACAGCTTATGCCGCATATAAAAAGCGGTAGTATGGCAGACGGAAATGCGCTCTGCACACTCGTCCAGGGTTTTCAAAGATAGGCTATCCTCAATAAAAACAGCCCACGTTTCTGCATCCTGGTGAGAAGACGCAGTAAGTTTTCCAGCATCATAGGTAAACTTCTTCTTGCAATCCTTGCATTGATACCGCTGCTTTCTTCCGGAAAAGCCCTTCTTAATAAAACTTGCAGTCTCACTTTTACAGCAAGGACAGAATTTGGGCGTCGTATCGCTTAAATCCTCGTTCAGGCACAGAAAATCTTCGGTCATCCTGCGGATCTGATCCACCTGATGTTCGCTCAGTCGTTCGATCATGGATACTAAGCTGTTTCTGCTCATTATTCATCGCTCCATCCTTCTTAGATGGTACTATTATATTGTGCAAAATGTCCAACAAAACGGACTTGGTCCAGATTTTTAAACTAACACG
>CAZENN010000324.1:0-1130 GCA_964513605.1 uncultured Oscillospiraceae bacterium | reverse complement strand
CTGGCAGCATTTCCATGACAGGGCGGAACAGGCAAATATGACCCTGACCGAATATGTCACAGCCTGCTGCCTTGATAAGCAGATCATCATCATCGACGGTCTGGACGAGGTCATCCAACAGCAGAAGGCTATCGGCCGAAACCTCAATCAGCTTACCACCCTTGCCAACATGGGCAAGGTGAAAGCAATCTACCTTCAGGAACTCACCGGCGCGTATGCGCAGGTGAGTTCTCTGCTGTCTGACATCCTCAAGGCAAGGCGGTGGAAGTAATGGCTATCGTTCATTTCGTAAAAAGCAAACGCACCCAAACCGTGGGCGGTCTCAATGCCGTCATCAACTACTGCTGTAAGGATGCCAAGGTGGACTATCAGGGCAGGCCGTTGATTTCAGGCATCAACTGTGTGCCCCAGTGCGCCCTCCAGGAATTCATGAACACCAAGCGGTTGCACCACAGCACCAAAGGACGGATGTACTATCATATGGTGCAGTCCTTTCATCCTGACGATCCGGTCACCCCGGAGCAGGCACATGAGATTGCCCTGAAGCTGGCAGAGCAGATTCCCGGCTTCGAAATCGTAGTAGCCACCCATACGGACAGAGAGCATGTGCATTCCCATTTCGTGATCAACTCCGTAAGCTGCGATACAGGTCTCAAGTACCACAGCAACAAGGATTCTCTAGAACAGCTCTGGAAAGCATCGGACGAGCTGTGTATGCAGTACGGTCTTTCTGTTGTAAAGCGCAAGCAGAAACAGAAAAAGGAACGCACTATGTCTGACCGGGAGTATCGTGCCTATGCCAAGGGCGATAGCTGGAAGCTGAATCTGGAAATCAATATCGACGAGTGCATGACCCTGGCCCGTGACCGTGAGCATTTTATTCGGCTCATGGAGTACAGCGGCTACGAAGTCAAATGGACAGCAGACCGAAAGAATATCACCTACACCACCCCGGACGGTCACAAGTGCCGGGACAACAAATTAAACGGATCGAAGTATCATAAGGAGGTAATGGAACATGAGTTTAGAATCCGGGAAGAAATCTGCCGCGGAAATGCGGCAGTCGCAGCGGGACATGCTCACGCAGGCGGAAAATGTGCAGCGCAATGTGACGATCACAGAGCAGAACT
>CAZENN010000323.1:0-1137 GCA_964513605.1 uncultured Oscillospiraceae bacterium | reverse complement strand
TGACCAGCTACGAAGCGCAGGTGGATTATTACACCCGTTACATACAAGGCAGACCGGATTGGGCGTTCGTTGGCATTTACACCGACGAAGGCATCTCCGCCACCAACACTAAGCGCCGTGAAGGTTTTAACCGCATGGTACAGGATGCATTGGACGGAAAGATCGACCTCATCGTGACCAAGAGTGTCAGCCGCTTCGCGAGAAATACCGTGGACAGCCTCACCACTGTCCGTAAGCTGAAGGATGCGGGTGTGGAAGTCTACTTCGAAAAGGAAAATATATGGACGCTGGACTCCAAGGGTGAGCTGCTCATAACCATTATGTCCTCCCTTGCCCAGGAAGAAAGCAGATCCATTTCTGAGAATGTTACCTGCGGTCAGCGGAAGCGCTTTGCTGATGGCAAGGTCAGCATTCCATACGGCCATTTCTTTGGCTACCGCAAAGGAGAAAACGGCATACCGGAGATCGTGCCGAAGCAGGCAGAAATCGTCCGATCCATTTACCGAATGTGCATTGAAGGCGTGTCCACCAATGCCATCGCCAAGCACCTGACCCAGCAAGGCATCCCCACCCCGGCAGGGAAACAAGTGTGGCAACGAGCTACAGTGGAGAGCATCCTCCGCAACGAGAAGTACAAAGGCGCAGCCTTGCTACAAAAGTCCTTTACAGTGGATTTCCTGCAAAAGAAAACCAAGATCAACGAGGGTGAGGTGCCCCAGTACTATGTAGAGCATAGCCACGAAGCTATCATTGCACCGGCTGAATGGGATAAGGTGCAGTTGGAACTGGCAAAGCGAAAAAGCAGCACCCGGCGCACACAATGCAACAGCCCCTTCGCTGGTAAAATCATTTGCGGCGATTGCGGTGAAATCTTCGGCTCAAAGGTATGGCACAGCACCAGCAAGTACCGCCGGACCATTTGGCGGTGTAATGCCAAGTACGAAAATGTCGATCCTTGCAGCACGCCCCACCTTTACGAAGATGATCTGAAGCAGCATTTCATAACGGCGCTGAGCCAACTACTCACCGACCGCACCGCCCTTTTGGAAGATGGCAGGCTGATCCTGAAAGAACTGCTGGACACCGCCACCTTGGATGCCGACAGCGAAAGCACCTTGCAGGAGATGGATGTGGTTG
>CAZENN010000322.1:0-1140 GCA_964513605.1 uncultured Oscillospiraceae bacterium | reverse complement strand
AAGTTTGTTTGCAGTGTTTGTGGTTACGTTCACACCGCCGAGGAGCTGGCCGCCGATTTCAAGTGCCCCGTTTGTAAGGTTCCTGCTTCCAAGTTCGTAGAGCAGAAGGGCGAGATGAAGCTGGCCGCTGAGCATGAGTTCGGCGTTTACGAGTCCACCGTTGCCAATAACCCCGACATCTCCGCTGAGGATAAGGCATATATCCTGGAGCAGCTGAAGGCGAATTTTGAGGGCGAGTGCTCCGAAGTCGGTATGTACCTGTGCATGGCAAGAATTGCACACCGGGAGGGCTACCCCGAAATCGGTCTGTACTGGGAGAAGGCAGCTTGGGAAGAGGCTGAGCATGCTTCTAAGTTCGCGGAGCTGCTGGGAAGCACCTTGGAGCCCAACATGACCAGCTCCACCGAGAAGAACCTGGCATGGCGTGTGGACTGCGAGTTCGGTGCCACCCAGGGCAAGACCGACCTTGCCATCTGCGCCAAGAAGAACGGTCTGGATGCGATTCATGATACTGTGCATGAAATGGCAAGGGACGAGGCGAGACATGGAAAGGCTTTGAAGGGTCTGCTGGAGCGTTACTTTCGCTAAGCGGGAGGAACCCGCAATAGATCCCGGTGCCTATCGGAATTTGACTTATGGCCTGTTTGTTCTGACTTCTAAAGGAGATAAGGACAATGGCTGTATCACCAATACGGCAATACAGGTGGCATCTGAGCCTACCCGAATCTCCGTGGCGGTGCAGAAGGGCAATTTCACCCGGGAGCTGATTGAAAGATCCGGCATGTTCAATATCAGCGTTTTGACAGAGGATGTCCCCTTTGAGACCATCCGGCATTTCGGAATGCAGTCGGGACGGGATGTGGATAAGTTTGACGGTTTTACAGCTGTGAAGCGAAGTAAAAATGGGCTGTATTATCTCACGGAGCATACCAATGCCATGTTTTCCTGTCAGGTTCAGCAGGCGTTGGATCTGGGCAGTCATGTACTGTTCATCGGTGAGGTAACCCAGAGCAAGGTATTACAAAAAGGTGCTTCCTGCACCTATGCTCATTACCATAAAGTCATCAAACCAAAATAAAAGGAGTGCGCGCTTATGAAATATGTATGTGAAGTATGCGGCTGGGTCTATGACGAAGAAGA
>CAZENN010000321.1:0-1143 GCA_964513605.1 uncultured Oscillospiraceae bacterium | reverse complement strand
CCATGACCAGACGGCGCAGCAGCTCGGGACGGGCAGCGAAGTGACCGCCGCCGAAGGCATCCAGATAGTGCTGGACGGGGCTGTCATTGGGCTTATCGGCAGCCTGAATACCGCCCTCTGCCATCATGGTATTGGCATCACCAATTCTCAGCTTGGTAACGACCATAACATCAGCGCCGGCTTCATTGGCTTCGATGGCAGCGGAGCAGCCTGCGCCGCCGCCGCCGATGACCAGAACATCCACGTCATAGTCGATCTTGGTCAGGTCAATATTCTCGTTCAGCAGACGGCTGTTGGAATGGAGCAGGTCGGTCAGCTCCACAGGAGCCTTCTGACCCTTGTTGGGTCCGATCTGGATCTCCTTGAAGCCCTCTGCCCGATAGTCGGGATGGTAGGCCTTCAACAGCTCGCTCTTTTCCTCAGCGGTCATCCGGCGGGGCTCCATACTCATACGCTCGGCACGGGTGGCTTCCACCTTCTTAATGGACTCTAGCATATCAGGTGTAAACATTGGTGTCCCTCCTTACTTCTCGATGTCACGATGGTTGTACAGCTCCTGCATTTCGCTGATGGGCTTTTGCATGATCGCTTCGATCAGCTCATCATATGCGCCGGAGTTGATTTCCTCAACCCGTTCTTTCAGGTGCTGGGTCTCAGGGGCAATGTACTTGCCGGTGAGACGGCGAGCCAGCAGACCAACCATGGGATGGCTGATCCCTGCCGGGCAGCGGACGGAGCAGCAGCCGCAGCCAACACAGTCGAAGGACTCCTCGGCGCACTTTTCCAGCTCGCCACGCTGGGCGTAGGCGATGTACTGCATGACATTCAGGCTCTGGGTACAGGCCTTGGTGCAGGCGTTGCAGCCGATGCAGGCGTAGATCTCAGGATACAGCTCCATCATCACACGCTGATCCGCCTTCAGTTCCTCAATGTTATAGGTACGCTTATCCGTGGGGAAGAAGGGAATGGAGGCAACGTACATGCCCTCCTGAACCTGAGTCTGGCATGCCAGGCAGGTCTTCAGCTCATTGCTTCCCTTGATGCGGTAGATGGTGGCACAGGCACCGCAGAAACCGTGACGGCAGCCACAGCCACGCTTCAGGGTATAACCGGCATACTCCATGGCGGTCATAATGGTCAGAT
>CAZENN010000320.1:0-1163 GCA_964513605.1 uncultured Oscillospiraceae bacterium | reverse complement strand
GCAGGCGGCAAGCCAAACTTCCAACGAACATCATTTTGCAGTTTATCTTGTCCCCAATTTGAAAGGTTGAAAGGTGGGTTTGCCATTATAAAGTCAGCCTTTAATGTGGGGTGTAGGTCGTTAAAGAATGTATCTGCTTGAAATTCTCCGAAGTTTGCACCTATACCACGAATAGCCATATTCATTTTTGCCATTTTCCAAGTGTCCGCATTGGATTCTTGCCCAAAGACTGAAATGCGGTTACGGTTTCCGCTGTGTGCTTCAAGGAATTTTACAGACTGTACGAACATACCGCCACTACCGCAGCACGGGTCATAAATACGACAGTTATCAAAAGGCTTTAAGATAGCAACAATAGTTTTAACTATGCTTGATGGTGTGTAAAATTCGCCGCCCTTAACACCTTCATAAGCTGCAAACTGTGATATGCAGTATTCATAAGTTCTGCCGAGTAAGTCCTTGCTTTCTTCGGTATCGTCCATATTCATATTGTTAGTGAAAAGGTCAACAACCTCTCCCAAAACTCTTTTATCAAGGTCGGGACTTGCGTAGTTCTTCGGAAGAACATTTTTAAGGCTTGCGTTTTCCTTTTCAATGGCTCTCATAGCGTTATCTATAACAGTACCGATTTCGGGGGTATGAGCAGCCGCAGAAATTGTACTCCAACGAGCTTCAACAGGAACGAAAAAGATATTTTCTTCATCGTAAGCATCTCTGTCGTCCTCAAAACCGTCGCCATCTGCGACAAGCTGTGCATATCGTTTTTCAAAAGCACCCGATATGTAACGCAAGAATATAAGTCCTACAATAACCTTTCTGTATTCAGCCGCAGGAATGTGTCCCCAAAGAACACAAGCCGCCGCCCATATTTGTTTTTCAAAGCCGATATTGGCATTGTTTTTCTCGCTCATTGTCATTTCCTCCGATAATCTATATAAAGGCTAAAAGTCCGCAAACTGCCGTTTAGATACAAAAATACCATTATATTATACCACAAACAGTATGAAAATTCAATGAAAAAGCAGATTTTTCTGTCATTTTAGGTCATTTTCTCACTTATGCACAAGTTTGTGATTTTTATATAGTGCGAACAGCACTAACGGACATAAAAAAGCAAGGTGCAGTCTGTGCCATTTGACACAAACTGCACCTGTTATGTATTA
>CAZENN010000319.1:0-1178 GCA_964513605.1 uncultured Oscillospiraceae bacterium | reverse complement strand
ACCAACACGCACAGGGTTCGAATGCCATAAAAATGCCGGTGGGCGGTAAAAGAAAGCTTCATCAGCCGTGGAATCAGCATCAAAAGATCCGCCGCTGCCGTAAAGAGCAGCAGGTAGACGAAAATACCCATATAATAGGCACTGATGATTCCCAGAACATGCTTCACGCCCTCCGGCATGGGAATAACGGACCGCCCGAAGCCCAAAACCATGATCAGAGCCAGAACCAGAAAGACCACCAGCACCGGCCAAAAACGAAGATTGGGGAAAAGGGAAGAAAGTCCCTGATACACCCGATGGGCGATATAATAGCTTGTGCCGCCGAAAAGGGTGAACAGCACCAGCATGGCAATGATCATACCAATCATGGCAGCATCTCCTTGGCTATCAGCTTTTCCATCCAGATCATATGGTAGTACCGCCCGAATTTATAGCCGCAGTTGCGAAAACGACCCACCTCGGTAAAGCCCATATGTTCGTGAAACCGGGCACTGTTGTGATTTAGATATTCGTCCTCAATTTCCGGAACCCCGATGCAGGCATACACATTGGTGATACCCCGATCTTTCAGCTTTTCCAGCAGTGCCTCATAAAGCAGCCGCCCCAGACCGGCACGGCGGTTTTCCCGGGAAATATAAATAGAAACCTCAGCACAGTGGTCATAGGCCTCTCTTTTGATAAAGCTGCCGGCATATGCATACCCCAAAATCTGCCCATGAACCTCTGCCACCAAATAAGGAAAACCGGAAAGGGTTCGACAGATCCGCTCCTTGATGTCCTCTGCAGACGGCATGGTGATCTCAAAGGAGATAGCGGTATGCTCCACATAATAGCGGTAGATCCCCCAAATGGCCTCCGCATCGGAAGCGGCGGCACAGCGAATGGTAATGTTGTTCATAAAATCCCCAACGCTCACAACATGATCGAATATTTTAATAGTAGGATAACACATAAAACAAAAAAACGCAATAACATGTTGCTGTTTTGTAATAAAATAACGAAAAAGGAAATAGAAAAACCGCCGAAATTTGCTTTGCCACAGTCAGAGAGGATCGTACAGCCGGTAGTTTTTTTATACAAAAAGGGACTCTCTATGGAGTACCGTTATACTAACGACTGTTTCTTTCCAAGCAATCTAATATTCCGATACCCCTCTCCATCCCATTCCCACCCAGGAA
>CAZENN010000318.1:0-1180 GCA_964513605.1 uncultured Oscillospiraceae bacterium | reverse complement strand
AGGGACCTGCCGGTGCAGCCGGACCGGCAGGTGCCCAAGGTCCTGCTGGTGAAACTGGTCCCCAAGGTCCAGCCGGTCCACAAGGTCCTGCTGGCGAAACCGGTCCCCAAGGTCCTGTAGGTGAGACGGGTCCCGTTGGTCCACAGGGTCCTGCCGGTGTTGCAGGCCCAGCCGGTGCGCAGGGACCTGCTGGCGAAACCGGTCCAGCCGGTCCCCAAGGCGCAGCCGGTCCACAGGGTCCAGCCGGTGCAGCCGGACCGGCAGGCGCGCAAGGTCCAGCTGGTGAAACTGGTCCCCAAGGTCCAGCCGGTCCACAAGGTCCTGCTGGCGAAACCGGTCCCCAAGGTCCTGTAGGTGAGACGGGTCCCGTTGGTCCACAGGGTCCTGCCGGTGTTGCAGGCCCAGCCGGTGCGCAGGGACCTGCTGGCGAAACCGGTCCAGCCGGCCCCCAAGGCGCAGCCGGTCCACAGGGTCCAGCCGGTGCAGCCGGACCGGCAGGTGCCCAAGGTCCTGCTGGTGAAACCGGTCCCCAAGGTCCAGCCGGTCCACAAGGTCCTGCTGGCGAAACCGGTCCCCAAGGTCCTGTAGGTGAGACGGGTCCCGTTGGTCCACAGGGTCCTGCCGGTGTTGCAGGCCCAGCCGGTGCGCAGGGACCCGCTGGCGAAACCGGCCCAGCCGGTCCCCAAGGCGCAGCCGGTCCACAGGGCCCAGCCGGTGCAGCCGGACCGGCAGGTGCCCAAGGTCCTGCTGGAGAAGCCGGTCCCCAAGGTCCAGCCGGTCCACAAGGTCCTGCTGGCGAAACCGGTCCCCAAGGTCCTGTAGGTGAGACGGGTCCCGTTGGTCCACAGGGTCCTGCCGGTGTTGCAGGCCCAGCCGGTGCGCAGGGACCCGCTGGCGAAACCGGCCCAGCCGGTCCCCAAGGCGCAGCCGGTCCACAGGGCCCAGCCGGTGCAGCCGGACCGGCCGGTGCCCAAGGTCCTGCTGGAGAAGCCGGTCCAGCCGGTCCCCAAGGTCCTGCCGGCCCACAGGGGCCTGCCGGTGCAGCTGGTCCAGCCGGTGCACAAGGTCCTGCTGGAGAAGCCGGTCCAGCCGGTCCCCAAGGTCCTGTTGGCGAGACAGGTCCCGCTGGTCCACAGGGACCTGCCGGTGGAGTGCTGAACTATGCGGATTTTTATGCGTT
>CAZENN010000317.1:0-1186 GCA_964513605.1 uncultured Oscillospiraceae bacterium | reverse complement strand
CCACCGCTGACGGCGACGAAGCCGATGGCGATATGGATAACGATGGTGAACCCGACGATGCTGAGACAGATACCGAAGCTGACATAGACGATGATGATTACGATGAAGATGAAGACCCCGGAGAGTTAGAAGAATACTCTGACGAGGACACCGATAATCGTAATGATGATGAAACCACAGACGACAGCGAATCTGAACGTGACCAAGAGGATGAAGAACAAGCTGTCGAAGAAAATAAAGAAGCAGCAGAGCGAGCTGAGAATGAAGCCGAAAATGCCGATGTTGAAAACGCTGATAAAAATGTTGACGACGCCGCAGAATCCGAAAACAAGAATCCTACAGAAAATGGCGTTGAGCAACAAAACGAATCTGCAGATGCAACCAGCACAAACGAGGTAGATACTGAAAACGATGCTTCAAGCACCGGTGAAAATAATAACGGTGAAGCTCAAACTGACACTTCTGATAACAAGGAAGATAATTCCACCGATACTCGTGACCAAAACGAGGAACAGCCAGACGATATAGAAAATAAGGCTGAAACTCCCGAAGATGAGGACGCATATCGTACCGCTATGAATAATATGGCGGAGTATATGAGCGAACACAACTATGGTCCCGATGATTATGCGGAATATTCAAAAGACCCCGAATGGTACAAGCTCAATTCTGAATTGCAACAGTCCTTGGGTGAGGAAGTAACGCCTCCTACTCCCGAAGTTGCTATGTCTAATATGTCGGACTATATGAATGAGCATAATTACGGACCGGACGATTATTCAGAGTATTCCAAAGACCCCGAATGGCAAAAGCTGAACGCTGATTTGCAGCAGTCCTTGGGTATGGAAGTAACAACTGATGTATCCACGCCTTCTCCGGAAAGCGGTAAGGATGTATCTGCCACAGAGCTTCCCGATAATTGTGTAATGGTTAATGCTTCTGACATTGACATGACATACGCACAAGGCATGGACAGCGACCAATTCTGGAACCACCACGGCAATACCAAAGAAGACTATATGCGTATGGCTGAAAGAATACCGGATGTTCAGCAGGCATTAGATAGTGGTAAGTCGCTCGATGAAATCAAACAAGACCCAGAGTTAAAGGATACAGCACACGCTTACTTTGACCCGGAGAACATGATTAAAGTTGAGCAACAAGCCGATGGAAGTTATTCCTTTGC
>CAZENN010000316.1:0-1187 GCA_964513605.1 uncultured Oscillospiraceae bacterium | reverse complement strand
CTCCGACCTATCGCTTAGGAGGCGATCGCTCTATACAACTGAGCTACTGGGGCATGTATATAATTTGTATCCGGAGATGGAACCCGACCATTGTATCGAAAAAAATCATTTCTGTCAATAGTACGCCCGTAAAATTATTCGACCGTTTTCAATGGCATTTCCTTCCGTAAAACGCATATACTATCAGACAATGTTTTTTTGAAAGGAGGGTGTACCATGGAGCAGAAGGAAGAAATACAATATGATGTTGACGATTTGATTTTTGAAGGTGAGGAATGGAGTCCCAGCAATCGCTGAGAAAAAAGCAAAAAGCAAAAGCAAAAATCAGGCAAATTTTTGTTTTCCTCTTTACACCATGGCAGATTTGGGCTATAATAAATTGGAATGTTTTAAAATATACGATGGAGAGTAGACTGCCATGAATATCGAATTTGACAGCTATAAGCAAAAATTAAATGAGTGCAAGCCTGCTTTGGAGGGGTTGTCTGAGTCCTTGAATATGGAAGGGATGCGCAATGAGCTGGAGCGGCTTCACGCTATGCAGGAAGCCCCCGGTTTTTGGGATGACCCGGAAAAGAGTCAGAAAATCGTGGTCAAGACCCGGCAGACCGAGAATAAGATCGAGCGATACGAAAAGATGCTCGCTACCTGGGAGGATCTGCTGACCATCTGTGAGATGGCAGCGGAGGAAGACGATGACTCCATGCTGGAGGAGTTGAAAGAGGGCTACCAGACTCTGACAGAGGAAATGGAAAGCTGCCGTCTGGAGACTCTGCTCACCGGCAATTATGATAAGAACAATGCCCTGATGAGCTTCCATGCCGGTGCCGGTGGTACAGAGGCACAGGACTGGTGCCAGATGCTTTACCGGATGTATACCCGCTGGACGGAAAGCCACGGCTTTACCTATAAGATCCTGGATTATCAGGAGGGGGACGAAGCAGGTCTTAAGAGTGCGGACATCCTCATTGAGGGTGAGAATGCCTACGGCTTCCTGAAAGGGGAGAGCGGTGTCCATCGACTGGTCCGTGTATCTCCCTTTGATGCCAATGCTCGCCGTCAGACCTCCTTCTCGGCCATCGAAGTCATTCCTGACATTGAAGATGACAGTCAGGATGTGGAGATTCGTCCCGAGGATTATGAAATGCAGGTTTTCCGTTCCTCCGGTGCCGGCGGTCAGCATATCA
>CAZENN010000315.1:0-1197 GCA_964513605.1 uncultured Oscillospiraceae bacterium | reverse complement strand
TCGACATTCCCGCTGACTGGGCAACTGCCGAAGCTGTGGCTGCCGATGCTGAGCTGGAAGGTCCTGCCGATACCGTCAAGGTGGTCAAGACCATCCTCAACCCCGTTGGCAGAATGGACGGCTACAGCCTGCCTGTTTCCGCCTTCGACGGACTGGCTGACGGTCAGTTCCCCTTGGGTGCTTCCGCTTACGAGAAGCGCGGCGTTGCCGTTACCGTTCCCCACTGGGACGAGACCAAGTGCATCCAGTGCAACAACTGTGCTTACGTCTGCCCCCATGCTACCATTCGTCCCTATGCTCTGACTGCTGATGAGGCCGCTGCCGCTCCTGCCGGTGCCCGTCTGATCGACGTCAAGGCCGGTAAGGGCAAGGGTGTCTACAAGTACACCATGGCTGTCTCTCCCCTGGACTGCATGGGCTGCGGTGTCTGTGTCGGCGTCTGCCCCACCAAGGCCATCAACATGGTTCCTCAGGAGCAGGAGCTGCCTGAGCAGGATGTTTGGAGCTACATGGTCTCCAAGGTATCCCGCAAGGCTGACATTGAGGACAACACCGTTAAGGGTTCTCAGTTCCGCAAGCCTCTGCTTGAATTCTCCGGCTCCTGCGCCGGCTGTGCTGAAACCAGCTATGCCCGTCTGGTGACCCAGCTGTTTGGCGATCGGATGTACATTTCCAACGCCACCGGCTGTTCCTCCATCTGGGGCGGTCCTGCTGCTACCTCCCCCTACTGTGTCAATGAGAACGGTCACGGTCCTGCTTGGGCCAATTCCCTGTTTGAGGACAACGCTGAGCATGGTCTGGGTATGTACACCGCACAGGCTGTGATTCGCGAGTCTCTGGCTAACAAGGTTCGCAAGGTCATGGAGACCACCGCTTGCGACGAGCGTAAAGCTGTCTGCGAGAACTGGCTGAACACCTACAACGATGGCGAAGCCAACAAGGAAGCCACCAAGGCTCTGATTGCAAATCTTGAGGCTAAGGTCTGCTGCGACACTGTGGCTGACATCCTCTCCAAGAAGGAATATCTGTCCAAGAAGTCCGTGTGGATCTTCGGCGGCGACGGCTGGGCTTACGACATCGGCTTTGGCGGCGTTGACCATGTTCTGGCTTCCAACAAGGACGTCAACATCTTCGTCTTCGACACCGAGGTTTACTCCAACACCGGTGGACAGGCTTCCAAGGCTTCCAACATCGGTC
>CAZENN010000314.1:0-1218 GCA_964513605.1 uncultured Oscillospiraceae bacterium | reverse complement strand
GATCGATGCCGTGGGTCACACCCGTGACTCACGGTTCGGCAACAACGATCAGACCCTGAACCAGCTGCTCGGAGAGCTGGACGGCTTCGACTCCTCCAAGGGCGTTGTGATCCTTGCCGCCACCAACCGTCCTGAGATTCTGGACAAGGCACTGCTCCGGGCAGGTCGTTTTGACCGCCGGATCATTGTGGACCGTCCCAATCTTCAGGGCAGACTGGACACCTTGAAGGTCCACACCCGAAAGATCAAGCTGGCGGAGGATGTGGATCTGAAGAAGATCGCTCAGGCTACCGCCGGTGCGGTGGGTGCGGATCTCGCCAATCTGGTCAACGAGGCGGCACTGCGTGCTGTCCGTCAGGGTCGGAAGGCTGTGAACCAGGACGATCTTCTGGTATCCTTCGAGACGGTCATTGCCGGTACGGAGAAGAAGAATACCATTTTGACGGATATGGAAAAGCGGCTGGTGGCATACCATGAGGTGGGTCACGCACTGGTGGCGGCACTGGAAAAGAACACGCAGCCCGTATCCAAAATCACCATCGTCCCCCATACCTCCGGCGCATTGGGCTACACCATGCAGATGCCCGAGGAAGAAAAGTATCTGCACACCTATGAGGAACTGCTCAGCGAGCTGCGGACTCTGGTGGGCGGTCGGGCGGCGGAGCAGGTGGTCTTCGGCGTGAAAACCACCGGTGCCGCCAACGATATCCAACGTGCCACCACCCTGGCACGGAATATCGTTGCCCAGTACGGCATGAGCGAGGAACTGGGGCTGATGGCACCGGCTTCCGTCACCAATGAGTACCTGGAGGGTAAAAGCTATATGGACTGCTCTCAGGATACCTCCGCCAAGGTGGATGCCGCCGTGAAGACCCTGCTGGACAAGGTCTACGAGGAAGCCAAGCAGACCCTGACCAGCCGCCGTGCCCTGCTGGACGAGATCTCCGAATACCTGCTGGCAAAGGAGACCATCACCGGCGACGAGCTGATGGCGTATATTAAGGCAGACAACGCTGCTCCTGAAGCAGACAGCGAAAATTAGACCCACAGCGTATAAAAACAGGAAGTCTCAAATGGACAGACCACGTAAGGAAGTATTTTAAGTTAGGTACGGTGTAATCCCGTAAAAGGGGTTGCACCGTTTCCTTTTTATGCTGTAAGGCGGTATTTCTCCGGATTCTTCCGTCACAGCAATAAGTTCTTCTAAGGAAGGCGTTG
>CAZENN010000313.1:0-1227 GCA_964513605.1 uncultured Oscillospiraceae bacterium | reverse complement strand
GTGACAGCGGAATGAACCTGCTGAAATGCATCCTCGGCGCAAACGATTGTTTCAAGGCGGGGAAAACCATCGTCCCGAAAGGTGTTATGTGGCACTCCACCGGGGCGGACAACCCCAACCTGCGCCGCTATGTACAGCCCATTGTAGGCTATGCTGACTACAAGGAGTTGATGACCCTGCTTGGCACCAACGCCAACGGAAACCATTGGAACCGCTCCGGGACGAACGCCTGTGTTCACGGCTTTATCGGCAAACTGTCGGATGGAACCGTTGCATCCGTGCAGACCTTGCCGTGGGATATGCGGGGCTGGCACGCTGGCACAGGAACAAGCGGAAAAAGTGCAAACAACACACATATTTCCTTTGAAATCTGTGAGGACGGTCTGGACGATAAGACCTACTTCGACAAGGTGTACCGGGAAGCCGTGGAGCTGACCGCCATGCTGTGTCTGGAATACAACCTTGACCCGCTGGAGGACGGCGTTGTTATCGACCACTCCGAGGGGTACAAGCGTGGTATCGCATCGGGACACGCCGATATTTCCCACTGGCTGAAAAAGTACGGCAAGACAATGGACGATGTACGCAAGGATGTTGCGGAAGAAATGGAGGTGCAAAGCATGACCCGCTACGCAACCGTTAAGGATGTTCCCGATTGGGGCCGACCCACCATCCAGAAGCTGATGGACAAGGGCGCTCTGAAGGGCACCGACAACAAGGGCACCATTGACGTGGACGATACCTATGTCCGCATCATGGTGACTCTTGACCGTCTAGGCAAACTGGATTAAAACTAAACTCAAACTACATAAAACTAAGTAACTCGGAGGGATATTATGACGGCCGCCCGTATCAAGCTGCCCCACTCCCTTGAGTTGCTTCTGAGGGTCGAAATGGAGCAGGCCATTGAACAGGCCAATCTGGGAACTTTCGACACCTTTGTCGCCAAGAAGTACCTCATCGAACAAGTGCCGCAGATCGACATCGCAGAGGAATTAGGCTATGGAAGAACAACCATCACGGAGCGGATGCCTCGCATCATAAGCAAGGTAGAGCACGCCGCGATGAAGCTTTTTGGGGAACAATAATTAAGGGGGAGGCATTGCGCCTCCCCTCTTTTTGTGTGTTATTTATCGGAGCAGGAGTCCAAGACATTCCTGCATCATCAGTCGGGTGTATACCGGGCACTCTCTTTTCCCGGCGCTCCAATCCTCTACGGTGCGGTAG
>CAZENN010000312.1:0-1238 GCA_964513605.1 uncultured Oscillospiraceae bacterium | reverse complement strand
AAACTGCCGCAGGAAGAAGGAACATTCGAATTTGCCGTCGTATTTGCTTCTAACCTTAAAATCAGATCTCTGTCCAAACAGTCCCGGGAAAGGGTAGAGTGCAGCACGGATGACATCGCTAGGCCTTTCACTGTGGATATTATCAATCAGATTAAAGACTGTTTCGGTAATGCTGATGCCTTGTGCGGCATTCTGCTTTCCCTTGATTGCATACTGGAATTCCAACCAGGGATTAATTGGATCCCCTATCTGTGTGCGATACATATTAAATTGGCAGTAGTTCGCAAGGAGCCTAAGACCGGAAACCTTGTGCTGACGGTAGAACCGAATGGTATCCACCAGCCCGGGACTAACCTTTCCATTTAGAGCGGGCATAGGGATGTGATACACCGCTTGCCAGCACTCGGTGAAAGTTTCCTTGGAGATTTCAAAGGAATGATAGAGTTCCTTGTTTTCCTCATAGAAGCTTTCAATCGTAGATTTATCAATTTCCGCAACTGGCAGCTGAGACGCCTTTGTGGATCTAAGGATCAGGTAAAGTACATAGGCTAATTTTTCGCGATGTCCTTTTGGGAATTCAGACACAAGTTTATCCCAGTTAACAACGAGGAAGGGAGCAAAGGTTTCAAAAAACAGACGGCAATCTTTATCCACTCCTGCCGAGACAAGCGCACTGCAAAACGGGAAAAAAGCAGGACTATCATAGTAGGGACTCTCATCAGAGGGCAGTAGCTGATACCGGGAAGCCTCCGAAGCAAATTCTGCCGCATGAATTCCGTTTGTATAATCAGGCTTTTGGGAGTGCTCTATATTGAGCCTTGCCAGAGCGTAACATTGGACGATATCTTCGTAATGATAGATATCTACATTGAGTGCGGCAAGCTTTTCTAAGATAGAAGAATAGATATTGCTCATTATAAAAACACCTCCGTAACTAAAGTAATGAGCCAGTTGATTTTGCAGAAAAATTGTATCTCTACCACAACCTTACCACTTAAAATAAATCTTTGCAAGTATATATGAAAATAATCAAGTGGGAAACTGTTGGTCAAAAGTTGGTCAAATTCAAAACGACGAATTTTGAATTGTGCAAAAGAAGAACAAAAAACACCGTATTTTGTGGTAATTACTACAAAATACGGTGTTTTTCTAACTATTCAAAGAACCTCACAGCCACACAGGGTCATTCCCACTCGACCAAGACTAAACAATTCTGTTTATGTATTTTTGCTTCTCGT
>CAZENN010000311.1:0-1249 GCA_964513605.1 uncultured Oscillospiraceae bacterium | reverse complement strand
GCCTGTTCCAAATCGGCCAATAAATCGTCGATATGCTCGGTACCTATTGAAAGACGGATGGTGGAAGGTGTAATGTGCTGCGCTTCCAGTTCTTCCTGCGAGAGCTGTGAATGGGTGGTGGTATATGGATGGATGACCAGACTCTTTACATCTGCTACATTTGCGAGAAGCGAGAAGATTTCGAGTGCATCGATGAACTTCCAGGCCTCTTCCTGGCCGCCCTTTATCTCGAAGGTGAAGATGCTGGCTGCACCATTGGGGAAGTATTGCTGATAAAGTACATGGTCGGGGTGATTCTCCAAAGACGGATGGTTTACCCTGGCTACCTTCGGATGTTCGTTCAAGAAACGGACCACCTTCAAAGCATTTTCCACATGACGCTCAACGCGAAGTGAGAGGGTTTCCAAGCCTTGCAGAAGGATGAAGGCGTTGAACGGGGAAAGAGTAGCACCTGTATCGCGCAGTATGACAGCCCGTATTCGGGTCACAAAAGCTGCCGCTCCGGCTACATCGGCAAAGACTGCACCATGGTAGCTTGGTTCGGGCTTGGCCAAAGTGGGGAACTTATCCGGATAAGCTTTCCAATCGAAACGGCCGCCATCTACTATTACACCACCCAATGAGGTTCCGTGACCGCCTATAAACTTGGTGGCGGAATGTACTACAATGTCGGCACCATGTTCCAACGGACGGAACAGGAACGGAGTAGCAAAGGTATTGTCTACAATCACCGGAATGCCGTGGCGATGAGCAACCTCAGAGACACCTTCTACATTGGTTACATCAGAATTCGGATTGCCGAAGGTTTCTACAAACACCGCTTTGGTATTAGGGCGGATAGCGGCTTCCAAAGCATCCAGATCGTTGACACGGACAATGGTATGGGTGATGCCCTGTGTGGCAAGCGTATGTGTAATGAGGTTGTACGAACCGCCATACAGATTGTCCGCCGCTACTACATGGTCGCCTGCCTGAAGGATGTTCTGAAGGGCATAGGTGATCGCTGCCGCTCCCGAAGCTACCGCCAGTCCGGCTACACCACCTTCCAATACTGCCACACGCTCCTCAAAAACGCCTTGTGTGGAGTTGGTCAATCGGCCGTAAATATTTCCAGCATCGCGGAGTCCGAAGCGGTCAGCGGCATGTTGGGAATTACGGAATACATACGAAGTGGTCTGATAGATAGGTACCGCACGGGCATCGGTTGCCGGGTCCGGTTGTTCTTGACCTACGTGGAGTTGCAATGTCT
>CAZENN010000310.1:0-1250 GCA_964513605.1 uncultured Oscillospiraceae bacterium | reverse complement strand
CCAGGCTCAGCGCGGCACCCAGATTGGGGTTGTCCGCCTGCTTGAACATCCGCTCGATGACGTCGCCGATGAGCACCGTGTCGGTGCCGCCCAGCTTCTGGGAAATATAGAAGGTGGACACCGCCGGAACGAAGACCATGGTAATGCCGGACAGGATACCGGGGACGGACAGGGGCAGCGTGACCTTGGAGAAAACCTGAACGCCGTTGCAGCCTAAATCCTCCGCCGCTTCCACCAAACGCTGATCGATCTTCACGATGGTGGTGTACAGGGGCAGGATCATATAGGGCAGGTAGTTATACACCATGCCCAGCACCACAGCCGCCGGGGTACGGATCAGCTTGAAAGGACCGAAGCCCATGGCACCCAGAATGGAATTGATGATGCCCGTATCCTGCAAAAGTCCCACCCACGCCAAGGTACGCAGCAGGAAGCTCATACACATGGGCAGCATGACCAGCATATACAGAATTTTCTGGACCAGCGGCGACCGATGGGCAATGAAGTATGCCACCGGATACCCCAGTATCAGACAGATCAGGGCAGATACCAGACTGTAGCCAATGGACTGACCCAGCACCGGCATATAATCCCACAGATCCTTCAGGTTTCGCAGGCTAAAGCTTCCGGTCTCCACATCCGTCAGGGCGTAGTAGCCCACCACGCACAGAGGGATCAGAGTGAAGGCCAGCATCCATATAATATAGGGAGTGCTCAGCAGCAGGGATTTATTCCTCTTCTTCATCGGCATCCTCCGCCAGCTCGTCATACTCCGCGGAGTAGGAGCTGTAGTCGCCAAACATGCCGGAGTATTCACTCTTGTGCATGATGTGGATGTCCTTTGGCTCCAGCCAGATGCCGATGACCTCACCGACACCATGGTAGTCCGTGGTCTGGATGAGCCATTTGAAGCCCTTAAATTCCACGATGATATCATAGTTTAAGCCCTTGAAGGTCACAGAGGTCACAGTGCCCACCAGATGCCCCTTGTTTGGCTCTACAATATCGATATCCTCCGGGCGGATGACCACGTCCACCGGCTCATTGGGCTGGAAACCGGCATCCACGCATTCGAAGGTACGTCCGAAGAAGCGCACCTTGTAGTCAGACAGCATCACGCCGTCCAGAATGTTGCTTTCGCCGATGAAATCCGCTACGAAGGCGTTCTTCGGCTCATTATAGATATCCTCAGGCTTGCCGATCTGCTGGATGCGGCCCTTGTCCATGACCACCACGGTATCGGACATGGA
>CAZENN010000309.1:0-1260 GCA_964513605.1 uncultured Oscillospiraceae bacterium | reverse complement strand
CCTTGTTCCAGGTGTAGACATTGCCGCAGTTGGAGCAGGTGTAGGTGGTGTAGCCATCGGTGGTACAGGTGGCAGCGGTGACTACGGAAGAATAGTTGTGACCGATGGGGTTCACCGCATCAGTACTGTGACTGTAACCGCAGCGCTGGCAGATGTGCTTGGTGTAGCCGTTGTATTCACAGGTGGGAGCAACGACCTCATCCTTGTAATTGTGACCCAATGCGGCAATGGCTTCGGTGTAGACATCTCCGCAACGGGAACAGGTATAGGTCCTCAGACCGGTAGCCAAACAGGTGGCGGCAGTGGTCACCTGAGAAGTATAGCTATGGGTGCAGTTGGGATCCACTGCTCCGCAGACGGTACACTTGCCATTGGAATAGCTGTGACCGGTGGCGGCAATGACTTCCGTATAGGTGTCGCCGCAGGCAGAGCAGGTGTAGGTCTTCACGCCGTTGACGGTACAGGTGGCAGCGGTGGTGACCTTGGAGCTGTAATTGTGACCGGTAGCTGGATAGATCACGTTGTAGTAATCTCCACACTTGCTGCAGGTGAAGATCTTCGTACCGGTAGCGGTACAGGTGGCGGCGGTGGTGATCTCTTCCTCGTAGCTATGGCTGCACTCGGCAACGCTGTAGCACAGAGTCAGCGTTCCATCGGAATTGACCATCAGAGTCATGGTCACATCCGTGCCGCCGGGAATCAGCATCTTTTCAGAGGCACCGGTGGAGGTGTTGTAGAACACGCCGGAATTGGTGGAGACATAACTCTTGGTCATGTACCAAGCACCGTTGTCCGTGGTCTTGATACCCACATAGCTGTCGGTATCAAAGTGAACCGTCAGCTGATCGTCCACAAACTTGTACTCACCCATGTTGTCGGCATCTTCCTCGCAGCCGTAGTTGGCACCGTTGATATAGCCGAACAGGTAGTAGGCAAGCACATAATCCGGATCTTCCTCACCGCAGCCGGTGCAGATGCCGCCGGAATAGCTGTGACCGGTAGCGGCTACCTTGTTCCAGGTGTAGACATTGCCGCAGTTGGAGCAGGTGTAGGTGGTGTAGCCATCGGTGGTACAGGTGGCAGCGGTGACTACGGAAGAATAGTTGTGTCCGATGGGGTTTACCGCATCGGTGCTGTGGCTGTATCCACAACGCTGGCAGATGTGCTTGGTGTAGCCGTTGTTTTCACAGGTGGGAGCAACGACTTCATCCTTGTAATTATGTCCCAGTGCGGCAATGGCTTCGGTGTAGCTGTCGCCGC
>CAZENN010000308.1:0-1270 GCA_964513605.1 uncultured Oscillospiraceae bacterium | reverse complement strand
GGCGTTCCGGAGGCTCCGATCTCATTACAGGTGGAGGCACCGGCTCTGCCGATGATCAGATCTGCCGCCGCCATCACCGTGGGCATATTGTAGATGTACTCTCTCATATCCAGACCGCTGCATGTATCCGGGTCTACGCCCAGGGCACGCACATGCTCCGGCATCCACTCCCAGCCGTAGGAACCGGTGGCGTGGATATGCTGGAAGGGCATATTCTCCTGCTGCTCCAGCTTCATCATCTGTGCCACCGCTTGGTTCATTGCCTTTGCGCCCAGGCTGCCGAAAGCGGAGACCACCAGCGGTCGGCTGTCCAGCCCCAGTTCCTTCCGGGCCTGCGCCTTTTGGGTGGTGATGAACTCCTTTCGCACCGGCATTCCCACCACCTCTACCTGTTCAGGGTGGCGATAATACTTCGCGCTTTCTTCAAAGCAGACCAGCACCCGGCTTGCACGGCTGGCTGCTTTTTTGGTGGTCAGACCGGGAACGGCATTACTTTCATGGACACAGGTGGGAATCCCCAGCTTGCTTCCGGCGTACAGTGCAGGAAAGCTGGCATAACCGCCGGTGCCCACGATCACGTCTGCCTTGAACTCCCGGATGATTTTCTTGCAGGTCTTGATGGAGCCCAGCAGATCCCGAAGCACCTGAACATTCTTTTTTATGGCTTTCAGGCTCTTCCCCCGTGCCAAACCGGCACCGGGGAGGCATTTTAGCTCATATCCTGCCTGGGGCACCAGTTTTTCCTCCATGTGCCCTTTGGCACCAATGAACAGGATGTTGCAGTCCGGGTGCCGCTCCTTTAATATATTTGCCACTGCGATTGCCGGATTGATATGTCCGGCAGTACCGCCGCAGGTAAAGATCACATTCATAGAAGATCCTCCTGATCTTTTGTTAAGTTTCGTTGTCTGGAAATGCTGAGTATGACACCGATCTCCCCTAAGTTCACCGCCAGTGCCGTGCCTCCATAGGAGAAGAACGGCAGCGCAATACCGGTAGAGGGCAGCAGATTGGTAACGACCCCCAGATTTAAGGCTGTCTGAACTGCAATAAGGGTCACAAGACCTGCCGCCAGGATGGTGGAAAACCGGTCCGCTGCCTGCAGTGCGATCCAATAGCCACGCAGAAGCATGGCGGCAAACAGGGCAATGATCAGCAACGCCCCCACAAGCCCCAGCTCCTCGCAAATGACCGCGAAGATATAGTCGTTATATTGAAAGGGCAGGTACAGATATTTCTGTCTGCTCTTGCCCAGCCCCAGACCAAACAG
>CAZENN010000307.1:0-1285 GCA_964513605.1 uncultured Oscillospiraceae bacterium | reverse complement strand
AACACGGAAACCTTTGGTCATCCGGAGCCTACCGAGGTCGGCCTGACCGTGGAGAAAGGCCCCTTCATCGTCATCAGCGGACACGACTTGTATGATCTGAAGCTGTTGCTCCAGCAGACGGAGGGCAAGGGGATCCATATCTACACCCATGGCGAAATGCTGCCTGCTCATGCTTATCCCGAACTGAAGAAGTACCCCCACCTGAAAGGCAACTTCGGTACCGCATGGCAGAACCAGCAAAAAGAATTTGCCAACCTGCCTGCCCCCATCCTCTTTACCACCAACTGCCTGATGCCCCCCAAGACGAGCTACGCCGATCGGGTATTCACCACCGAAGTCGCAGGCTATCCCGGAATGAGGCATATTGGTGCCGACAAGGATTTTACTCCCATTATCGAAAAGGCACTGGAGCTGGGCGGTTTTGACAAGGACACGACCTTCCCAGGCATCAACGGCGGCAGGACCGTCATGACCGGCTTTGCCCGGAACACGGTTATGAGTGTGGCAGGCACGGTGATCGATGCGGTCAAGACCGGTGCCATCAAGCACTTCTTCCTGGTGGCAGGCTGTGACGGCGCAAAACCCGGACGGAACTACTACACCGAGTTCGTCAAGCAGACTCCCTCCGACACTGTGGTGCTGACTCTGGCCTGCGGCAAGTACCGCTTCAACGACTTAGAGCTGGGCACCATCGGCGGTTTACCCCGGCTGATGGATATTGGACAGTGCAACGATGCTTACTCCGCCATCCAGATCGCGGTTGCTCTGGCAGACGCCTTTGGCTGCGGTGTCAATGACCTGCCCCTGAGCATGGTGCTGAGCTGGTACGAGCAGAAAGCCGTCTGCATCCTGCTGACCCTGCTGCATCTGGGCATCAAGAACATCCGCCTTGGTCCCACGCTGCCGGCATTCGTTTCTCCCAACGTCCTGAACTTCCTGGTAGAGAAATTCAACATCGCTCCCATCACCACCCCCGAAGAAGATCTGAAAACCATTCTGGGATAATTCGCATAAAATATTTGGTGTCCTTTTCCGCACCCATGGCAGACCGCAACACCGGTTGTGCGTTCCAGCATAACCGGTGTTGCCCATCGAAGCAAAAATCATTTCGGACCGTCCAGAGGCCGGTCGCTACATTTCCGCACTGCCCAAATTGATGACGGTCAAACCGCGCCGTTTTGCCAGCCGGGAAAATTTGTATGCGCCACCCCAAGTATGGTTGATATAGCACAGGCAATAGTCGGATGCATCGATCATCCAGCGGTTTCTTCTTTCTATGGCGAAT
>CAZENN010000306.1:0-1293 GCA_964513605.1 uncultured Oscillospiraceae bacterium | reverse complement strand
CGGTCCGGTGGGCGTGGTGGATAGAGATGGAAATATTCTGCATTTTGGCACGCTGCCGGATTATGTCCCGGGACTGACGAAGGAACTGCTGGACTGGTGCAGGGACAGCGATTTCCATATGCTGATCAAAAGCTGTGTGGTTCACTATGAGCTGGAGCTGATTCACCCCTTCGCAGACGGCAACGGGCGAATGGGACGGCTATGGCATACCCTGCTGCTTGCCCAGTGGAAGCCGATTTTCTCATGGCTCCCGGTGGAATCCATCATCCATGACCGTCAGGAAGACTATTATCAGTCCATCAATCGTTCCAACTATGAAGGTCAATCCACACCCTTTATCCAATTTATGCTGTCCGCAATCAAAGAGGCTCTGTACTGCACTGTGCAAACCGGCGAAGAACCCATGACCACTGAGGAACGTCGTTGGAAGCAAATCAAGACGTTTCTTCAACAGAAGCGTATCATCACCAATTCGGATGTGCGCCGGCTCTTTCAAGTATCTGCCGCTACAGCCAACCGCATCCTCGCAAAACTGACCGAGAAAGGACAGCTCCAAAGGCTGCGCATCGGAAGAACCTGGGCGTACTTACTCCCGGATGAGCCTACCGACTAAACAAAAGAGGCTATCTTAACCTGATAAGATCCCCCTAAAGTAAACTTCGGATATATCCGTGGTCTACTTTAGGGGGATCATATCAATTTGCCGGGACGGTCCCTTTTTGATTGCGGTTCTATCCGTTTCGCACCTTCATAAACAGCTCTTCCACATACCGGGTGGTTTCCTCCGGCAGGTAGGCGAAGCTGGTGCCGTAGGCAAGGGTCTCCTCGCTGGGGTAGGCGACCGGATTGGAAACGATCTCCGGGTCCATGTATTCCTTGGCGGCGGTCAGGGGTGTGCCGTAGCCGATCCACTCCATGTTGGCTCCCGCAATTTCAGGATCACAAAGGAAGTTGATGAAGGTCTCTGCCGCTTCCTTCTCTTGGGCACAGGAGGGGATGCACATGGCATCGATGAACAGGTTGAAGCCCTGATCCTCAGGCAGATAGAATGCCAGATCCGGGTTATTCTCCATCATGATCATGCAGTCGCCGGCATAATAAGGAGCGATCCAGGCCTCCTCATTTTCCATGGTGGCGAAAATCTCGTCCATGACGTAATTTTGCAGAATGGGCTTTTGCTGCGCCAGCTTTTCGGCGCACTTGTCCAGCTGGGTCACATCGGTGCTGTTCACATCGTAGCCCAGCAGATACTGGGTGATGCCGAAGGCATCCCGGGAGTTGCCGAACATCAGG
>CAZENN010000305.1:0-1293 GCA_964513605.1 uncultured Oscillospiraceae bacterium | reverse complement strand
TAAGAGAATTAAATGAAGAACTAAACCTTTGTGAAAACGATATAGAAAATCTTTCATTAAGATATGTAACATTGCGTAGAACGAAGGGAGAAATAAGACAAAACTATTATTTCTTATACTAATAAATATTTTGATTTCGATGGAGGAGAAAAGGGTGTCATTGAAAGATATATGGCTGGGGATCTCTGACATTTGGAAAGCCGATCAGACAGATGTTCGGAGTATAAATAATATAGAGAAAATCGACAATCTCCGCGTCTGGCTTTCCGTGGCGGTGGGGATATCGACCGCTGTGATCTGGGGCATCATGAACCGTAGAAAGATCGTCACACGGAAAAAGCAAAAGGAACTTGCTATCCAGACCGGAAAGGTCATCAAGGCAAAATGTGTACAAGTATACAGAGACTATGACACCGACGAGAATACCGGCGTTCGGAATGTTACTTATCATGGCATTTATGAGTATACTGTGGACGGAAAGACGAAGCACTACCGTGTCCACAACAGGGGTGGTCTCCCCCGTGATTATTTGCCCCTCTATTATGCGGATTCCCCTCGAAAGGTGTTTTCCGACTATGATAATGTTCATCTAGGGTACAATCTAGCCGCTCTGCTGGGTATTGCTGTGGGCTTGCTGACAATGTGGCTGACAGGTTACATTCTGTATTAAAAAACAGCATAGCAAGGTTCTTAATGACCTGCTGGAGCGTTACTTTCGCGAAGCGGGAGGTACCCGCAATTGGTTCCGATGCCTATCGGAATTTTTAAGACAATGGACGGCTCTCTGTCTTATAAGAAAAGCAGCACCATTCCGGTTTGGGATGGTGCTGCAAGCGTCAGAGAGTTATTGGATCTGCGTGATTACCAAGTGTGCGGAAACAGGCCGAGTACCACCTGCCAGCGGGGTGATGGTCAGTGCGGCAGCATTTCCGGCAGGGTTTCGTACGGTCAAAACAGAATTGATAACCGTTGTTTCCACAATTGCCATTCCGACAATTTGGGACGCTCCTGTTGCGCGGCCTACTACTGTATATGCCAAATCCGCGCCATTCAAGGTAAGAATCAGCTGACCAGCTTCCGTCACACTCACCTGGAACAATACCTGATAGGTGCCGATCTGGGCCAAGTTGAAGGAACTGGGTCCGGTTCGGGCAATGTCAGATCCACTGTTGGGACCATCCTGTGGGAAGCTGACATCCGTTCCAGGCGCAACCGTTGCAGCGTTGTCAGGCGGCATTAACGCATAAAAATCCGCATAGTTCAGCACTCCACCGGCAGGTCCCTGTGGACCAG
>CAZENN010000304.1:0-1296 GCA_964513605.1 uncultured Oscillospiraceae bacterium | reverse complement strand
GTGCCAACATCAAGGAGCTGGTCCGCCACAAGCTGATCAACGTCCTGGGCTGCGCCGGCAAGGCCTAATTCTTACCCCACATAGAAAATGGACTCCTTCTTTTGAGGGAGTCCATTTTTTATTTTGTGCATATCGTATTAAATCAATTTAACGCTGTTTTTCGCAAAGAGTAGGAGGAAATGTCGTACACTTACTCATTGACCTTGCCCTTATTATATGTTAGAATTTAAGGGAAAGGATGGTGGTTAAGGGAATGAGACCGTTTAACTACACTGCAATTAAGGATATGAAATGGGATTGCGATATCCTGGGTTATATTGCCGCTATCTATAAGGAAGCGGGCAAGCAGGAGCTGTACCTCAAGCAACGGCCCGAGGCACTGGAGAAGCTGGTGGAGATTGCCAAGGTGCAAAGCACCGAAGCATCCAACGCCATTGAGGGCATCGTCACCACCAGCACCCGTGTTCGTCAGTTAGTGGAGGAAAAGACTGCCCCCCGGAACCGGGACGAGCAGGAAATCGCCGGCTACCGGGATGTACTGAATATCATCCACGAGAGCTTTGACGCCATCCCGATCACCCGGAATTATATCCTCCAGCTGCACAAGATCCTCTACAGCCATATGAACAACCCCATGGCAGGCAGGACGAAGAATGTTAAGAACTATATCAGTGCTACCTACCCGGACGGGCATACGGAAACGCTGTTCACACCACTATCTCCCTTCGAGACCCCGGAGGCACTGGATAAAATCTGCGAGGAATTGAACCGGGTCATTGGAAATTTGGAGCTGGAACCGCTGATCGCCATCCCTATTTTTATCCACGATTTTCTTTGCATCCATCCCTTCAATGACGGCAACGGGAGAATGAGCCGGCTGCTCACCACGCTGCTCCTGTACCGCAGTGGCTTCTATGTGGGTAAGTATATCTCTCTGGAGGCAAAAATCGCCAAAAACAAGGACCTTTACTACGATGCGCTGAACCAGTCCCAGCATGGCTGGCACAACGGTCAGGAAGACCCTGTACCCTTCATCAAGTACCTGTTGGGTACGATCCTTGCCGCCTATAAAGATTTCGAGGCTCGGTTCGACATCGTGGCAGAAAAGCTTCCTGCCATCGAGATGGTGCGCAAAGCCACCTGCAATAAGATCGGCCGCTTCACCAAGCAGGACATCCGGGACCTGTGCCCGGCTTTAAGCCTTAGCTCTGTGGAGGGTGCGCTTCGCAAAATGGTCGCCTCCGGAGAACTAAAACGAGAAGGCTCCGGCAAATCCACCTGCTATTTTCGATTGAA
>CAZENN010000303.1:0-1303 GCA_964513605.1 uncultured Oscillospiraceae bacterium | reverse complement strand
CATTCCCGGCTTGAAGGCATACCGCCTTTTGGTGTACAAATTCCTAGCGGACGAAGGTGCGGTGGTCTACCACTCAGACAGCACTGCCTGCAGAAAAGTACCTGTAGCTCCACTCTTGGCAGATATGCTGGATAGCCGGAAAACCTACCTGAAGGCTATGTGCGGCTTTACAGAAGCAGAACTGCGGCATTTGCCAATTATCATGCCCGATAACAAAAAACCATTGCCGCGCTTTCTAAGCCATCCTTTTGCAAGTACGATGTTGCCATTCGGGTTTGCCGGTCTCTAATTGAGAAAGCAAACATCCCTACCCAGGAGCTGGTCCTGCCCGGTGAAGGAGAAGCGCTCGTTGTAGATATGAACAAATATCAGGGCGATATCTTCTATAGCAATTTTAAGCACCGGGCAAATCACACCTGCTCCTTTAGCCGGGGAGAGCTGTCCTATGTTGTGGGCAACAAGGCTCCGGATACATTTTCTCAGCACTACTGTGACTACACAAACGATCTGGTCCAGTACGGGATGGTTCAAAAACTGAACCGGTGGAGCCATGCTCACGAAACCGGTGTGCAGAATGCTGTCCAAAGCACATCCGAGCTTTCAACATTTACCTGGAAAACCACCGTTCATTCAGACCGCAAAAAGAATCATTATAATGCTGTTTCAATCACCCTCTCCTCGACCCAAGAAGTGCCCGGAAGCTATATTGATGTTTTGGTCGAATGTGATCACGGCGTAACCGGCAGCATTGCCGTATATGACACAGGAAAGGAGGATGGCCATTTATGACAGAGTGGAAATGTTTCGTTGGTGAAGAACACACCTTTTACGGAATCTATTACGATTACTACGAAGACTTTGAGGAACACTGGAAAGCGGACTCCGCCCAAAGGAGCAACCACCTGCGTTACTGCAATCAAATCATCCCGCTGCTTCGGAACCACGATGAGACCCCAATAAGTGCCTATACCCAGGAAGATTACGATGCTGTTATTCAGGCTTTGATCAAACGGGGTCAGGACACAAAGAGCAAGCAATATATGCCCTACAAGGAAAGTACGCTGCAGGATTTTCGCCGTTTGATATACTACGTCGTGGAAACAGCCGCTCGGCACGGCGAATGCGATAATGTGCTTTGGGAAAGCAACCTAAATCCCGAAGCCACAACGGAAAGCGAAGAAGTAAAAGCCAATCAGGCACTGCTCAGCAAGTCGCTGACCATCCCGCAAGAGCAGGCAGTTGCCAAGACCCTCCTTTCTGATCCCATGCAATCCGGTCAAAATATGGGCTTGCTCTTAATGTA
>CAZENN010000302.1:0-1319 GCA_964513605.1 uncultured Oscillospiraceae bacterium | reverse complement strand
GTTGTAGTCGTTACCGCCAAATACTCTATCAAAAAGTGTCACGGTATTTCCTCCTAAATTATCAATCACGATCCAATATCGCTTTAATTTTCCGAATTTCCTCGATTGCCGCAGGGCAGAAATCGTAGGGAGATTTTCCCTGACGGTCCGCGTCCATGACCTGGGGATTGAAGTGGATGCAGCCCAGAAGATCCTGCTCCGGGATGGAGGCTCTTACAAAATCCTCGTCCTCCTGGGAGCGGATCTTATTTGCCACCACCCGAACCTGCTTCACCCCTAAGTCCGATGCCAGCCGCTTTACGTTGCGGTAGGTCTGGACGGACCGGGCACCCGGCTCGATGACCACGATGAACTGATCCATATTGGCGGCGGTGCCTCTGCCCAGATGCTCCAGCCCTGCCTCCATATCCATAATGACCACATCATCCTTGCGGTAGGTCATGGCGGAGAGGATGGATTTAAGCATCACATGCTCCGGGCACACACAGCCGGTGCCGCCCACATCCACCGTGCCCATGACCAGCAGCTTCACGCCGTTAATATCCTTGGAAAATTTCTCCGGGATATCCGCCACATAGGGGTTGAGCTTGAAGAACTTATTCGCCTCGTTGGCACCGGTGCGCTCCTCTACCAGAGTGCGCATTTTGGAGATGGGAACAATGGCGTCCACTTCCTCCTGACTCAAGCCCAACGCCAGACCCAGATTGGCATCCGGGTCCACATCGGCAGCCAGAACGGTGCGCCCTTCATCGGCATAGAGCCGGGCCAGGGTGGAGGACAGGGTGGTTTTACCCACGCCGCCCTTACCGGTAATCGCTACTTTCATTGGAAAAAAACCTCTTATGCTTTAGATGCCCAGAGCGGCACGCTTTGCCTCGATGCAGGCGATCATCTTGTCACCCAGCGCATCGATGTCGGTGTCCACCACGAACTTGGCTTCTACCCACTTGTTGATGCCGTCCTCGCCCTGCAGCAGTGCGGTGACTTCCTCGGAGCCCTTGGAGTAGGGATCCACACCCAGGAAGGTCTCAATGCCGGTGGCGACAACGTAGTTACCGATGGACACAGCCTTTTCGGACATCCACTCAGGAGCGCAGCCCACCACGGGAACCTGGGAAATGTTGATGCCCCAATCCTTGGCGATATCGGAAGCCAGGATCATCATACGGGAGATGTCCACACAGGAGCCCATATGCAGCACAGGAGGAATGCCTGCCAGCTCGCACACACGCTTCAGACCGGCACCGCAGTATTCCTTTGCCTTCTCGGGATCCATCAGACCTGCCTTGGCAGCAGCCTGAGCGGAGCAGCCGGTGGTG
>CAZENN010000301.1:0-1319 GCA_964513605.1 uncultured Oscillospiraceae bacterium | reverse complement strand
AAATCCTCGTCAAGTGTATGTATGCCAAAGACGGTTAAAGATGCAAAAATAAGGGCAAAAAATACCCACCTGACGTTGATTATCGTTTTCATAACGGCACAGCCTTTCCTCAGTAAAGACATGATAAAAAAACAACCCCAAGAACGAAACGTCCTTGGGATTTTGGAGCTGCTAGCCAGATTTGAACTGGCGACCTCATCCTTACCAAGGATGCGCTCTACCGGCTGAGCTATAGCAGCATATTTTGTTTTGCATCTCTCGCAGACAGCTTTAGTATTATATCGCAACATAAGGCAAATGTCAAGGGCTTTTTTCACTTTTTTTCAAAATCGCTGATTTTTTTCGTTTGCGTGCTAAAACCGGGACGACCGTAGGGACCGGCCTCCGGACGGTCCGAAACAATTTTGACCTCGATGGGCAAAATTGTTTATGTTGGTACGTTCAACCGGCGTTGCAGGGTGCCGTGGTGCGGTAGGACCGTCCGGAAGCCGGTCGCTACGGTGGCTTTTTTTCGTTGGTGCGTTTGACCGGAGTTGCAGGGTGCGTGGGTGCGGTTGGACCGTCCGGAGGCCGGTCGCTACGGTGGCTTTTTTTCGTTGGTACGTTTGACCGGAGTTGCAGGGTGCCGTGGTGCGGTAGGACCGTCCGGAGGCCGGTCGCTACGGTGGTGTTTTTTTCGTTGCTACGGGCTACCGGCGTTGCGGATTGTGGGAGGTGCGGTAGGACCGTCCGGAGGCCGGTCGCTACGGTGGCTTTTTTTCGTTGGTGCGTTTGACCGGAGTTGCAGGGTGCCGTGGTGCGGTATGGACCGTCCGGAGGCCGGTCGCTACGGTGGCATTTTATTTTCGTTACAGCTGAGACCCGGAATATCTTGTATCTTGTATCTCATATCTTAAAAAAGTGCCTGCCGCAAATGAACTGCGGCAGGCTTCTATTTTAGATCATTAACTGGGAATTAGACCAGCTCGATGACAGCCATCTCAGCTGCGTCGCCACGGCGGGGGCCGGTGCGGGTCACTCTGGTGTAGCCGCCGTTACGGTCAGCATACTTGGGAGCGATCTCCTTGAACAGCTTGTGAGCAACATCTTCCTTGGTGATGAAAGACAGAGCCTTACGGTAAGCTGCCAGGTCGCCCTTCTTGCCCAGGGTGATCATCTTCTCGACCACGGGCTGCACTTCCTTGGCACGATAGAAGGTAGTTTCCATCTTGCCGTTCTCCAGCAGGTCGGTGACCTGCTGACGCAGCAGGGCCTTTCTCTGAGTGCTGGTCTTACCCAGCTTACGAGTGCCGAACATGAACGTTTCCTCCTTTTTGAAA
>CAZENN010000300.1:0-1322 GCA_964513605.1 uncultured Oscillospiraceae bacterium | reverse complement strand
TCAACCGGCGTTACAGCTTGCCATGGGTGCGGCGAGGGACCGTCGAGGACGCCGGTCCCTACATTGGATCCGGCAGGAAGCCCTCAAAGATGGGTACCCAGCCTTCTGCGACCGCCTGGTCAAAATCCTTTTGAGTGGTCAAGGTCCAGGTGACACCGGTGAGCCGCTTCATGCACAGGCGATTGGTGACGGTGCAGTTGCGGTCGGAAAACCGGTAGGCGATAAAGTCCGGTCTGGTCACGAAGTTTTCCAGATTGTGAGTCAAGATCCATTTGAGAATGGCAGGCAGCTTCGGGCGGTTTTCAGCAAAATAGTTTTCTGTCAGCTGACCACGGATGATGTCCGGGCGGTGCTTTTTCAGCCACAGCAGGCAGCGAGGGTCGAAGGATTCCATGCAGTAAGAACCTGGATAGTCTTTCATTTGCTCACAAACCGCTTGGCTTAGCTTGGCGTGGTTCCCTTTATAAGGCTTCAGCTCCACAATCATGGGAACCTTCCCGTCAAAGAGCTTCAGCACTTGAGAAAACTCCGGAATCGGCTCCTGCGTGCCGCCCAGATGATACTGCCGCAGCTGCTCTAGGGTCATATCCTCCACGGTGCCTGCTTTGCCGGTGACCCGCTCCAATGTGGAGTCGTGAATGACCACCAGCCCACCGTCTTTTGTCATATGTACATCCAGTTCCACACCGTAACCTGCCTGCTTCGCGGCTTCAAAGGCGGCAAGGCTGTTTTCCGGAATGCCCTCGCTGTGGAGTCCCCGGTGGGCATAGCTCCAGCCTTGGAGTGCGGAAAGCCCCGGATGCCCGGTACGTCCCCGGATGGCAAGGAAAAACAGTACCGGCAGCAGTAAAAGAACTGCCCCAAGAATGATAAAAAAGATCATCATAGCGTCTCAGTCCTCAATGTCCATGGCTTCCAAACCTTTTTTGGAGATTACCTTTGCGTCGCCGTGCTTGACCAGCATCATGGTCACAAAGGCAAGGGCAACGAAAATGGCGGCGTAGGGGAACAGAGCCGTCATGCCCAGCTCGTCCATCAGATACCCTGAGAGCATGGGGGTCACGGTCTGTGCTGCCATGGAAGCGGTGTAGTAAAAGCCAGTGTACTTACCCACATCGGAGCCGGAGCACATCTCCACCACCATGGGGAAGGAATTGACGTTGATGGTTGCCCAAGCGATCCCGGCAAAGGCAAACAGAATATACATCAGCCATACAGGACTGTCGGCACGCATGAAGGAAGCAAGGCCGAAGGTGGTAGCAAGCATGGTGACACCGGCAAGGATCGTCTTCTTTCTGCCGATTTTGGAAGCGATCATACCG
>CAZENN010000299.1:0-1334 GCA_964513605.1 uncultured Oscillospiraceae bacterium | reverse complement strand
GTCCGTCAGCGGCGGTGGAGAAGATCTGGCTCTTACGGGTGGGGATGGTGGTGTTGCGGTCGATCAGACGGGTGAACACGCCGCCCATGGTCTCCAGACCCAGGGACAGGGGGGTTACGTCCAGCAGAACCACGTCCTTCACGTCACCGGTGAGAACGCCGCCCTGAATGGCAGCACCCAGAGCCACACACTCATCGGGGTTAATGCCCTTGAAGCCCTCGGCACCGGTAATGCCCTTAACGGCTTCCTGAACCGCAGGGATACGGGTGGAGCCGCCCACCAGCAGAACCTTGTGCAGATCGGAGGCCTTCAGACCGGCATCGGACATGGCCTGACGGACAGGCTTCATGGTCCGCTCCACCAGGTCGGCGGTCAGCTCATTGAACTTGGCACGGGTCAGGTTCACATCCAGGTGCTTGGGACCGGTGGCATCGGCGGTGATATAGGGCAGGTTCACAGCAGTGGAAGTCACGCCGGACAGCTCGATCTTTGCCTTCTCAGCGGCTTCCTTCAGACGCTGCATGGCAACACGGTCATTGCTCAGGTCAATGCCCTCAGCCTTCTTAAACTCGGCAATCAGGTAGTCCATGACTCTCTGGTCGAAGTCGTCGCCGCCCAAACGGGTGTCGCCGGAGGTGGACAGCACTTCCACAATGCCGTCGCCGATCTCCAGAATGGACACGTCGAAAGTGCCGCCGCCCAGATCGTAGACCATGATCTTCTGCTCATTTTCCTTGTCCAGACCGTAAGCCAGAGCGGCAGCGGTGGGCTCGTTGATGATTCTCTTGACCTCCAGACCGGCGATCTTACCGGCATCCTTGGTGGCCTGACGCTGAGCGTCGGAGAAGTAAGCAGGCACGGTGATGACAGCCTCGGTGACGGTCTGCCCCAGATAAGCCTCGGCATCTGCCTTCAGCTTCTGCAGCACCATGGCACTGATCTCCTGAGGGGTGTAGCCCTTGCCGTCCACAGTAACCTTGTAGTTTTCACCCATGTGACGCTTGATGGAAGCAATGGTGCGATCCGCATTGGTGACCGCCTGACGCTTTGCCACCTGACCCACCATACGCTCGCCGGTCTTGGAGAATGCCACCACAGAGGGAGTGGTCCGCGCGCCCTCAGCGTTGGCAATCACAACAGGCTCGCCGCCTTCCAAAACAGCAACACAGGAATTGGTTGTACCCAAATCGATACCAATAATCTTAGACATAATCATTTCCTCCTAAATATATTGAAACTAATTTTTTAACGTTTTTAAAGAGAAGACAAGGGGGAACGGACCGTCCGGAGGCCGGTCCCTACGGCACGCAATGTCAGTTCGCCACTTGCACCAT
>CAZENN010000298.1:0-1337 GCA_964513605.1 uncultured Oscillospiraceae bacterium | reverse complement strand
AGAGAAATTAAATAAATTTGTTTAATATTTTCTTGAAAGCCTCTTGACATAAACATAAATGTTTAGTATAATAAAAGTGAAGATAAACAAATATGCTTAGTTTCGCAAAAAATACATAGGAATTTTTCAGAGACCGTTGATTTTAAGCCTTTGAAAGTCCTAATAAGTGAGAGGATCTTTTAACCGACAAAAATATTCCGAGAAATTTTCAAAGGCGGTTGAATTTTCGCCCTCTGAAATTCCGAATCAGTGAAAGGAGGTTTTAGCTACCGAAGTGGTGGTTTCAAAATGACCACCACCAACCACAAGTCCCCAAGTTGGGAACTTGTGGTAAAAAGAAAATCAAGTTACCAACTTGGGAACTTGAACCCATTAACAAAGAAAGGAAATTTTGCCTATGGTAGAAAAGCAGTCGTTTATGAGAGCCGAGGACGTCGCAAAGGAACTGGGAGTTTCCGTCTCCCACGCTTACAAGATTATGAGAAAACTGAATGCCGAGCTGAAAGCACAAGGATATATGACCATCGCCGGCAGAGTCAACCGTAAATTCTTTATGGAAAAATTCTGCTACGGCGGCGTGGCAGGAAAGGAGTAAGATATGGCAGTTTACAAAGAAGAAAAAACAAACACATGGCGGGCAGTATACCGCTACACCGATTGGACAGGTGAGAAGAAACAAACGCAGAAGCGAGGCTTTAAGACCAAGCGTGAGGCACAGGCGTGGGAGCGTGAACAGCTCCACAAGGCAAGTGCCGATCTGGATATGACATTTAAGAGCTTCGTGGAACAGTACACGGCAGATATGCAGACCCGTATTAAAGAAAATACGTGGGCGACCAAGGAACACATCATCCGCACCAAGCTCATCCCGTACTTCGGTAAACAGAAAATGAGCAACATCACCGCACAGCAGATCATAACTTGGCAAAACGAGCTGATGAATTATAAAGACGAAAACGGAAAGCCGCTTTCGCCCGTGTATCTCAAAACCATCAATAATCAGCTCAGTGCCCTGTTCAACCATGCAGTCAAGTATTACAACCTACGGGAGAATCCCTGCAAGAAGGCGGGCAGCATGGGCAAGAAGAAAAACAGAGAAATGCTGTTCTGGACGAAAGAGGAATATCTGAAATTCGCAGAAGTGATGATGGACAAGCCGCTTTCGTATTACGCATTTGAAATGCTTTACTGGTGCGGCATCCGTGAGGGCGAATTATTAGCCCTCACTCCCTCCGACTTCGATTTTGACAAGAACACGGTATCCATCAATAAGTCCTATCAGCGTTTGAACGGACAGGATCTCATCACAACACCCAAGACGGAAAAGAGCAATCGAA
>CAZENN010000297.1:0-1358 GCA_964513605.1 uncultured Oscillospiraceae bacterium | reverse complement strand
CAACAACAGTTATCAATTCAATTCTGACTGTGAGAAATCCTGCAGGAAATGCTGCGGCACTTACAATTACACCGCTTGCAGGTGGAACTAGACCTGTTTCAGCACATCTTGTTATTACTCAACTGCAATAGTTGTTGACTAAGATATAAATGGGGCACGGTTATGTACCGTGCCCATTTTCTCGGCTCATTGCCTCCTCTCCTTGATTTATCAATCATCTTTTTATTCTATGACTGCTTCAGTAGTTGCAGTTGTAATCGTAATAGAATTGATAATTGGCTGAGCGTCTGACTCAATTGTTCCGTTATCATCAGTCGGTTCTGCCGCTTCACAGACAGCATCCACAATATCCAGTCCGTCTATCACATAACCAAACACTGCATACTGTCCATCCAAAAAGGTACTGTCTTCATGAACAATAAAGAATTGAGAACTTGCACTGTCATACTCTGATGAACGCGCCATTGATATTGCTCCTCTTGTATGGGACAAACTATTTTCATATCCGTTATCTGTAAATTCACCAACAATATTATAATCAGCTCCACCGGTACCATCCCCATTTGGATCACCACCCTGCATCATGAAATCTTCCATGATTCTGTGGAATGTAAGTCCATCATAGAAACCACTTTCTGCAAGAGAGATAAAGTTTGCAACAGTTACGGGTGCGGCTTCCTGATTCAGTTCCACGGCAATAGTTCCATAATCAGCAATATCGATGAATGCGTAATATATAAGTGTTTCATCCAGTTCAATCGCAGGTTCTGTAACAAGTGTAGTATCCGTATCCGTTTCCGTACTGTCTGCATCACTTTCATCTGTATCGGTTGTGCTGACTGCTCCCTCACTTGTATCATCTGAATCGTTTGTTCGAGTAGCAAAGAAGATTCCACATCCAATGCAGACACACAAAACAATAGAAAGAACACTTACAGCAATAATCTTTTTGCGTTGCTTTGCTTCATACGGCTTCGCGACAATATCAATAATCTGCTCTGCCGCATGTTCTAACCTTTCTGGCACCACAATATTTGCTTCCATCTCTTTCAAGGACTCTACAATTTGTTCATAGGAATATGTGTCATCTGTCTTAGCGCCAAGAATAATACGCTCAATATTCGTTTCTTCCGCATTCAAAGCAAGTTGAATTGTTTCTATGTCAAATTTAAGCATTTTTTTGATGATTTCCTTATCAACCTCTTCGACTGTATGTAATACAAAAATAAATCGATGTAATTGTGGAAGGTTAGACAGCACAAAATCCTCACAACAATCAACTTTCCCACCAATTCCCGTCGGTACATGAATCAGAAAATTTTTGTACTGAGGAACACGGTATGCTTTAGAATTCTTTT
>CAZENN010000296.1:0-1360 GCA_964513605.1 uncultured Oscillospiraceae bacterium | reverse complement strand
AACATCCGTATTTTTTCACAAAAATATTGCTTTTAATTTGGTGACGTGGTATAATTATAAACTGAGAAAATTGTATTTTTAAGGAGCATCTTTATGGCATCTCAGGAAAATATTCGTAACATTGCCATCATTGCCCACGTTGACCATGGTAAGACCACCCTGGTGGACGAAATGCTGAAGCAGGGCGGTATCTATCGTGAAAATCAGACCACCGTGGACCGGGTCATGGACTCCGGCGATCTGGAGCGGGAGCGTGGCATTACCATTCTTGCCAAGAATACCTCGGTGCGTTATAAGGATTACAAGATCAACATTGTGGACACCCCCGGTCACGCCGACTTCGGCGGTGAGGTGGAGCGGATTCTGAAAATGGTCAACGGCGTTATCCTGCTGGTGGACGCTGCGGAAGGTCCCATGCCTCAGACCCGGTTCGTGCTGCAAAAGGCGTTGGAGCTGGGGCATAAGGTTATCGTGGCGGTGAATAAGATCGACAAGCCCGATGCCCGGATCGAGGAAGTCATGGAGGAGGTTCTGGAGCTTCTGCTGGATCTGGATGCCACTGATGAGCAGTTCAACAGTCCCACCGTCTTCTGCTCCGGTCGTCAGGGCACTGCTGCCTATGGTCCTGATGAGGTGGGCACGGACCTGACCCCTCTGTTTGAGACCATCGTCAACTATATCCCTGCTCCTCAGGGAGACGAGAGCGCACCGCTGCAGCTGCTGGTCAGCTCCATTGATTATAATGAATATGTGGGCAGAATCGCCGTGGGACGTGTGGAGCGCGGCACCATCCGGGTCAATCAGGAGGTGACCATCTGCGACTATCACGATGAAGGACTGAAGCAGAAGGGCAAGGTCGTGGCACTGTACGCCTTTGATGGTCTGGGCAAGACCCCCATTCAGGAAGCCTCCGCCGGTGAGATCGTGGCACTGTCCGGCATGGCAGATATTACCATCGGTCGCACCCTCTGCGCCCCCGATTCGGTGGAGCCCCTGCCCTTTGTGAAGATCTCCGACCCCACCATCGAAATGACCTTTGCCGTCAACGATTCTCCCTTCGCCGGACGGGAGGGTAAATTTGTCACCTCCCGAAACCTGAGAGACCGGCTGGAAAAGGAGCTTTTGAAGGACGTGTCCTTGCACGTCACCGAAGCCAGCACCGACTCTTTCAATGTTGCCGGTCGTGGTGAGATGCATCTGAGTATCCTCATGGAGACCATGCGCCGGGAAGGCTATGAGTTCAGCGTCTCCACCCCCCGTGTGCTGACCAAGGAGATCGACGGCAAGCTCTGCGAGCCCATCGAGCGGATGGTTGCCGACGTGCCGGAGGAGTGCATGGGTGCCGTCATCGAAAAGATGG
>CAZENN010000295.1:0-1371 GCA_964513605.1 uncultured Oscillospiraceae bacterium | reverse complement strand
CCTGGATACCCCATCGAGGGAGACGGGCATCTATATTTCCGGCGGTGTCATGGCGGCTCCCACCGTTGGGGCAGTGATGGAGCGAATCTTACCCTATCTGGGGGTGGAGCGTTCCTGGACCGAGGAGGACGCTGCCGGACGGCAGATCGTATTGGATGATTACACCGGCATGACGGTGCAGGAAGCAGAAGCGGCATTGAAAGAAAAGGGGTTGACCTGCCAGACAGTGGGCACAGCCTCCACCGTTACCGCTCAAATTCCGGCAGCCGGTCAAAGTGTACCGGGGGACAGTCAGGTTTTGCTGTATCTTGGAGAACCGGTGCCGGAGGAAACGGTGACGGTGCCGGACTTTACCGGGATGAACCGAAAAACCGCCGCGGATACCGCCGCCGGTCTGGGGCTTTATATTCTGGTATCCGGAAATACCTCACTGGCGTCTACGGTAACGGCGGCGGAGCAGTCCGTTTCTCCGGGGACCCAGCTTCCCAGAGGAAGTACAATTGAATTGAAATTTATCGACACCAAAGCAGCCGGATAACGGCAACGGTAAAGGAGTTTGAAAATATGAAGCTTTGCGAATTGCTGCAGGATGTTCCTGTGTTAAAATGCACCGCCGATTTAGATATAGAGATCACCCAGGTTGCCCACGATTCCAGAAAGGTTGCGCCCGGCGGAGTGTTTGTTGCGGTATCCGGCTTTGCCTCCGATGGCAACCGCTTTATCCCTATGGCAATGGAAAAGGGAGCGGTCGTGGTGGTCACGGCGAAGGAGCCGGAGCAGGATATCCCCTATGTGCTGGTGGAATCCGACCGGCTGGCATTGGCGTTGATCTCCTGTAATTATTTCCGGCATCCGGCAAAGGATATGACCGTGATCGGTGTCACCGGAACCAATGGCAAGACCTCTGTTACCTGGCTTTTAAAGCAGGTGCTGGAGGCTGTCACCGGTAAAAAGGCAGGACTCATCGGTACAATGGAAAACCGCATCGGTGACGAGGTGGTGCCCACGGAGCGTACCACCCCGGAAAGCTATGAGCTGCAAAGCCTTTTTGACCGGATGCGCTCAGCCGGCTGCGGCTATGCCATTATGGAGGTCTCGTCCCATGCGATGTCTTTGGAGCGGGTAGGCGGTGTCCACTTTGACGTGGCGGCCTTTACCAATCTGACAGAGGATCATCTGGACTTTCATAAAACCATGGAAGCCTACTGTGACGCCAAGGCAGAGCTGTTTGCCCGATGTGAGGCGGCGGTACTGAACCGGGATGACCCTTGGTTTGAGCGCATCACCTCCCGTTCCGAATGTCCCCGGATCACCTTCTCGACCCAGTCGGAGGCAGGGATTCAGGCAGAAAATGTGCGGCTGCTGTCCGAC
>CAZENN010000294.1:0-1375 GCA_964513605.1 uncultured Oscillospiraceae bacterium | reverse complement strand
AGAAGCTGGGCGGCAAGGTCACCTTCGTGGATGCTGTTCACTACATCAAGGGTGAAGGCATTGAGAAGAAGGTCGACGACTTCGCCGCTGAGGTCGCCGCTCAGGTTGCCGGTGCAGGCAAGTAATTAAGCCCCCAAAAATCAGACCCTGCGTCAACAACGACGCAGGGTCTTTTGTAGCGACCGGCCTCCGGACGGTCCTTCGTAGCGACCGGCCTCCGGACGGTCCTTCGTAGCGACCGGCCTCCGGATGGTCTTTTGTAGCGACCGGTCTCCGGACGGTCCTTCGTAGCGACCGGCCTCCGGATGGTCTTTTGTAGCGACCGGTCTCCGGACGGTCTTTCGTAGCGACCGGCCTCCGGACGGTCTTTCGTAGCGACCGGCCTCCGGACGGTCCCTACAAAAGCAAAAAAAGCCCTTGACAACTCCGCTTCCCTGTGATAGAATGTGCAGGTAATAAAGAAGGCTGAACGTCCGCCTCACCGTAAGCTTATCTGCAAAACGGTCAATATTCCCGGTTTCCCCTGGGGGAATTGTGCGAGTATGCGGATGCTTTGGCGTCCGCTTTTTTGTTTGTTTAATTTGGAGGTGCTTACCATCGCAAAGTTAGATCATCAGCTCAATGAGGAGATTCGAGATAAGGAAATTCGGCTCATCGGTGCCGACGGTGCTCAGCTGGGTATCATGTCCGCTGCCGCTGCCAATGAAATGGCGGAGGAGCAGGGTCTGGATCTGGTAAAGATCTCCCCCAACGCCACTCCCCCCGTGTGCAAGATCATGGACTATTCCAAGTTCTGCTTCGATCAGAAGAAGCGTGAGAAGGAAGCCAAGAAGAACCAGCGGGTGGTGGAGATCAAGGAGATTCGTATGAGCCCCAGCATTGACACCAACGATTTCAACACCAAGGTCAAGGCCGCCCTGAAATTCCTGGGCGACGGCAACCGGGTCAAGGTCAGCGTCCGCTTCCGTGGTCGTGAAATGGCCCACACCAACCTGGGTGAGAAGCTGCTGATGGACTTTGCTCAAAGTTGCTCCGAGATCGCCAACATGGAGAAAAATCCCAAGCTGGAAGGTCGCTTTATGGCGATGTTTTTGACCCCCAAGAACAGCAAGTAAGTTAATCACTAAAGATACGGAAGGAGAACCACTTATGCCCAAGCTGAAAACCCATAGCGGTGCAAAGAAGAGATTCAACCTGACCAAGTCCGGTAAGGTTAAGAGAGCTCACGCTTACAAGAGCCACATCCTCACCAAGAAGACCACCAAGCGTACCCGTCATCTGCGTGCAACCGCTTACGCCGACGTGACCAACACCGAGGCAATCAAGAAGATGATTCCGTACAAGTAAGCAGATAGGAGGATACAGAAATGGCAAG
>CAZENN010000293.1:0-1390 GCA_964513605.1 uncultured Oscillospiraceae bacterium | reverse complement strand
ATCAAGAAACATGGATTAAGACGATTGATTGCGCTGGTACTTACATTCTTGGCAATTGGTCTTGTTCTGTTTCTGGTGGTGCAGCTGCTGTTGCCGCAGATCGCTGTTACTGTTGAAAAGTTGGGATCACAGCTGCCGGTATTTGGAAATAGTGTACGAGAAAAGTTTAATAATTTTCTGGAAGAAAACCCGGATCTGATGAAATGGGTCGATGAAAACACAAATCTGCAGCAGATCAATTGGGCGGATCTGGTGGAAAAGCTGGTTGATATTCTTGGGGATAGCGCGGCGAATATTCTTAGCGGAGCGTTTTCTGCCATTGGAAGTCTGTCCAGTGGAATCTTTAATGGTGTCGTGGCCTTTGTTTTTTCAATGTATTGCCTTTTCCGGAAGGAGATACTGGCGCGTCAGGCAAGACGTCTGCTTTATGCCTTTCTGCCGGAGCGTTTTTGTGATGAGACCGTTCGAATTTTCCGCCTGACCAGTGGGACGTTTTCCAATTTTATCTCAGGTCAGTGCCTGGAGGCCTGTATTTTGGGCTGTATGTTTGCTGTCTGCATGTTGATTTTCAGAATGCCTTATGTTCCGTTGATCAGTGTGCTGATTGCGATTACGGCATTGGTCCCCATTGTTGGTGCCTTTGTTGGCTGCATTTTGGGTGCCTTCTTCATTCTTGTGGATGGCGATCCCATGAAAGCGGTCTGGTTCGTTGTAATGTTCTTGGTACTTCAGCAAATTGAAGGAAATGTGATCTATCCCAAGGTAGTGGGCAAATCTGTTGGGCTTCCCGGTATGTGGGTGCTGGTGGCGGTTACCGTCGGCGGTGCATTGTTGGGGGTCGGCGGTATGTTTATCATGATTCCGCTGTTCTCTGTGGTCTATACCCTTCTGCGTGAAATTACTACGAAACGCCTCCAGTCCAGAGGTATCGATCCTAATAAGCTCCAGAATCATCCTTTAGAAGCCAGAGGCAGAACCAGAATAAATAAGAAAAAAGCAGCTGGTCAAACCGAAGACAAAAAGGACATGGCACAGATGGAGGATTCCACACGATCCTCTGAGTGATGTTTATGATGCCGATAAAGCAACGCCCTCGAACACAGAACCCTTGTGTTCGAGGGCGTTGCTTTTTATGCTGGATTAAGCATGAGGATCAAGGAAGGCGTGTGAATTCAAAATCTTCAAATTTCAGAGCATCCCCCACATCTACCCCAAAGGGGAGCAGAGCAATGGCAACTTCACTGACTACGCCTGTATCCCGGTACTTGACAAAGGCATAGTCACCACGGATGTCAATGATGGTGCAGATCATAGTTCCTCCCGTACATACATGGATTTTTGAAAACCGCCCCTGAAAAAACAGGGGCGGTTGAAATGATTGGGAAAGGAT
>CAZENN010000292.1:0-1401 GCA_964513605.1 uncultured Oscillospiraceae bacterium | reverse complement strand
GGTGGTTAAAGATGCCCAATCCTTCAAAGTAATTTCCTCCTAAAAAATACTTGTATTCTCTCAATAAACACATACATACCCTATGGTACATACTGCATCAACATTATTCTACCGTTTTGCCCACGGAAAGTCAATTGCTGATTTGCCCACAATTCAAAGTATTTTCCATATCCCCCCACGGGGGATTTTGGTGGATTTATGCATGATACGGCGCATGTTTTTTAGAGGCGGACAGGTGGGTTCCGCAGAAGCACCTCCAGTCCGCTATGTTATCCCAAAAGGAACAAGTCTCGATTCTTACACGCAAGAGGATATGCTGATCTTGATGAACCAAATTAACAGCACCAAAAGCCCGAACCCTCACGGGTGCTGTCCCTGCGAAACAGTGCTTGAAGGTGATGATGGTATAATAACAGCAACGATAAAGAGCCGGAGTGAAATACCATATAGATAGCTATAATTATAAGTATACTTACAATTATTCTTGACTAAAATGAAGATATCGGCTATAATTCCATCAAAAGGAGGAGTGCTTTTTGGCTATTACAAGCAAGGAAGGCATCTTGAAGGTTTTAACGGCCTATAATCCCTGGTGGAAGACAGGAATCGTCAATCCTAAGATGTCTAAGACCTATAAAAGATTTGCGTTTTATGAAGCGATGAAGCGACTGGATCAAACTGATATCCGCCGGACGGTTGTGCTTACAGGCACCAGACGAGTGGGTAAGACCACGATCCAGTACCAGATGATGGAAACACTTTTGGAACGAGGAGTTGCTCCCCAGAAAATTGTGTTCATTTCTATGGATCACCCTATGCTGAAGCTCAGTGGTGTAAATGAGGTTCTGGAATGTTATCACGAAAACATTTATGCCGAGCAGGATGCGTACTACTTCTTTGATGAGATTCAGTATGCCCAGGACTGGGACAAGTGGCTTAAGACAATCTATGATATGCAGCCGGATACACAAGTGGTGGCAACCGGCTCCGCCAGCCCTGCTCTGATAAAGGGCAATCAGGAGAGTGGCGCAGGCCGCTGGACCGTGATCCAAGTGCCTACCATGTCTTTCTATGAGTACTGCGAGATTCTGAATTTGGATCGTCCGGAGCTGCCTAAGAATCTAAAGATGACGCAAATGCTGCACATGACCCAGCAGGATCGCACAAAGATCATGCTGCAGCTTTCCAAAGTCCAGAACCATTTTAACCGCTATTTGCAGGTTGGAGGTTTTCCGGAACTGGCACTGGCAGACAATGACATTATGGCGCAGCAGATCATGCGCGAAGATGTTGTGGATAAGGTTCTCAAGAGAGATCTGCCCTCTTTGTATAACATCCGCAATGCTACAGAGCTGGAACGCATCTTCCTGTATCTGTGCAATGTTTCTTCGGAAATCGTAT
>CAZENN010000291.1:0-1403 GCA_964513605.1 uncultured Oscillospiraceae bacterium | reverse complement strand
TCTAACATATATTTAAACAATGTAAAATGATTTTTTGTTTCAGTAGCATCTTTTAATACTATAACTTTATCACTACTTGTTAAAATAGTTCCAGTATCATATATACTTGCTGTTTCATCTGGTGTAATAGTAGATCCTTCCATATGATTTGTATTATATGCGAAATCTATTTGTGTTTTATGGTATAAATTACCAGATAAATTCATATTTTTTTGTTCAATCAACGCTTTTTTTATTTTACTTATTTCCATCTGTTTTTTCTCCTTTTCTCTTAGATTTTCTTTCTTTTTTTACTTCGGTTATTTCCATGTTACTAACATCTAACATATTTTCAATAGATTCTCTAACAATTGGAATACCTCTTTTAACTGCTTCTTTCATTTCATCAGCATTGTCTGTATTATAATCCAAACTATCAAAATTAAAATTATCTATAAGATATAAAATTGCTTGCCCTGCACATCTTATATCTCTAAAAAAATCAACAACTTCTGGTCCATAAAGAATAGGTCCACCATCTTGTGATTTCATTGTAATATTATTTGTAGTTAAAGAACATTCATAATCAATGTCTTCAGGACTATAACCTGCTAATTTTAATATCTTTTTTAAATCAATATTTAATACATAAGCTATTTTCTTTAGCGCTAATGTATTTGGCTTTTTTCTCATTCCTTTTTCTAGTTTAGCAATAGTGTTATTATCAACACCTGTTTGTCTAGAAAGTTCTCTTTGAGATATTCCTAACTTTTCTCTTTGTTTTTTTATTAATTCTCCTAAAGTTTGCATAGGCAATCCTCCTTGCTTATTTATATATATTTTACCATATATAGATAAAATTAGCAATAGATTTTGTGAGTTTTGTATACAAAAGTATTGACATAAACTTTTTTAATTGTTAATTTTCTAATTTCCGAACAACTCTAATTTATTAATCATAACGAACTGAAAAAAGAAATGGACTTTTACACATTAGAAGAATTTAAACAATTTATTAGTTGTGAAAACGATTTAAAGTTTAAATGTCTATATGAAACACTTTACTATTGTGGACTTCGTAGAGGTGAAGCAAGAGCATTAACTTGGAATGATATTAACTTTGAAGAAAAACAATTAAGAGTTAATAAGAATATCGTTCAAATAGGCAATGATAACTCAAATACTTACACCGTAACAACTCCAAAGACTAAATCTAGTATAAGAACTATACCAATAGCAGAAACTCTCTTAAATGACCTTAAAATGCTATTTGAGAAAGAGAAAAAGAATTATGGTTTTAAGAAAAGTTGGTATATATTCGGCAGTGATGTTCCTATAACTAATTCAAGACTTAGAGATAGGAAAAATCAAATATGTAAAAAAGCAGAAATAAAAGAAATAAGGATTCACGATTTTAGACATTC
>CAZENN010000290.1:0-1404 GCA_964513605.1 uncultured Oscillospiraceae bacterium | reverse complement strand
ACTGGAAAGTCGAGAAAATCAATACCATACTCAGCAGAAACACCCAAAGTCAGGTCAAGACTTCGGGTGTTTTTTCATAATTTTTTCGCACCTACATCAGAAGACATTGACCGAGGATTTCATCGCCCGTAGGTCTCCACGGGAGAACAGCTTGTTGGGAATCGTAATCCCCATTGCCTTCAGCACAAGCTCAAGATCCGCGGAACTTGACCGGAGCATCTGGTAGTAGTTACCCGGAAGTTCAGTAATCTTCCAATTTCGCAGTGCTTCCGTCAGGCACTTTCCACTCAGTCCATAGCTCCGGTCAATATCTTCTTTAGTGACCGGTTGGATTGTAGTGATCCGGTGCTGGATCACCCGCATCATTGTCAGTGCCATGAAACAAATCATCAGGTGAGCATAGATGTGCTCCGGGGTGTTTACATAGATCGGACGGGTCTCCAGTGTGCCCTTCATCTCGCGAAACTGCTCCCCAATTCGAGTCAGGCCGTGATACTTTTCTATGATTTTCTCATCCGGCATCTCCAGTTCGGAGGATACGATCTGGTAGTAGCCCATCAGATCATTGAATTCCGTCAGCTTCGCATCATCTATCATCCCCAGCAGTTTGGAAGCATCCAGCACTTCGCCGCTGTCCTCGTTCACGCATTCCTTCCGCATATACTTCCGCAGACTTCTGCTCTGGGATGCAGTCACACGGAAACCGTTGGGGTTTTCCTTCAATTTCTCGATAAATTCAAGGAAAGACTTGTTTTCTCTACGTTCGCGTTCATAGAAAACGCGACTCCAGTAGACAACGACTTTCTCCTGAATCTTCCGCTTTTTGCCGTCTTCGTCTGTAACGGTACGGGTTACAATGCGGGATTTATACTTGAAATTCTCACTTTCATGCGTATAGCCATCCTGCTCCAGAATCCATTGCCGCTCACTGTGCTTACTTTTCTTGATGCTTTTAGACACAATATAGCCATCGCCCTGATTTAAGACATGGCACATATTCGTTCCGCTGTACATACCTCTGTCCGCAACAAGGATAAATCGCTTCAGTCCCAAAGTATCCACCGTGTTGCGCATCGATGTACGAAGCGTCAAATGGTCGAGCGTATTGCCGGGGAACATTTCAATGGAAACAGGGATACCCTTGTCATCCAGAAACAACCCCATCTGTACGATAGGCTGTTTCCGGCTTTCCTTGCTGACACCCATCTTCCGCAGACCTTTTTCAATGACATTGCCATCCTCGTCCAACTGATCGGGGTCAGGCTCGTCAATTTCAAAGAAAAAGTTTGTTACATCATAGAAAATGGTATCAGTATTCCGTCCAACACCTTGTGAAATATTGGTATTTATGCGCTGAATGATCTTCTTCCTGTTGTCCCAGATCACATCCAGTGCATCATAAAC
>CAZENN010000289.1:0-1434 GCA_964513605.1 uncultured Oscillospiraceae bacterium | reverse complement strand
TTCCCCGAAAGGAGATATGACTATGAAAGAAATAAAAAACGGAAATGGAAAGCTCGTCTGTAAAGCTGACGAAAAAAATAAGATGATTGAGATAGTCCACAAAGGACACAAAACAATTCTTCAATTTTTGGAGAATGGAAAATTGGTGGTGTTAAATACACAAAATGAAAGCTGAAGAACAACATAAATAATCCGCAGAACCGCAAGACGGGCAGGATAACACTTCTTAATTGAGGTGTTGTTTGCCCGTCTTTTTTTCGTTCTACGGATAAAGGCTTCTGCGGATAGATAATCCAAAGGAGCCGACTATGAAAAAGAATACAGCCGACTTATATAAATCAACCTATCGTTGCCGTTCACCGCCCCATTTGAGATTTCTCAAAAAAATCTCAAATGAAAGGTTGAAAGGTAATGAAAAAATTAAGATTAAAGGACGAATATTATTGGTGCAACGGTACTGAATACATAGAAATTCCCGACGAGGTGGCAGAGATTTTTGCTGACTTCGCAAGAGCAGAACACAGATACTTGGAAAAAGTGCGTTATCATAAAGCGTTCTACTCTCTTGACGAGGGCAACGGAATTGAAAAAGATATAATCTTTGTTTCACAGTCGCCGGACGAACTGTATGAGAAGAAATTAAGTCAAGCAGAACTGTATGCGGCTATTAATCAACTACCCGAAACACAGGCAAAACGCATCTATGCTCATTATTTTCAGAATATGAAAATGACGGAAATAGCAAGGATTGAGGGAGTTGATGAAAGCTCTGTGAGAAAGTCTATTGAGCGTGGTTTAAGGCAGATTGAAAAAATATTAAAAAAAGTTTGACTTACCCCGCCCGATTTTGACCCTTTTTTCTGCATACTTATAGAAGGACAAATTTTGAACAACAAAAAACCTGTTGTTAGCAAAACTTCCCCCTTCTGAAAAATTTTAATGCACCTTGATAAAGAAAACACGCAAGATAACGGCGTTGTAGTATAACTGCATACGGGAACACACCGAATTGACAGCCGTGCGATGAGTACGCCACGACCCCTGTTAAATTATGAGCCAAGCTATGAAAGGTTGCTTCTACTTCTCTTTACCTATAAAGCCAAAGAGAACTCATATAAGGGCGAGCGATAAATACTTACATTGGCGGCTGTCAATCGAAACAATGATACTTCTACCCAGCCACAGTCCGAGCGTTAAGAGCGTCGCAGGCAATGGGGGTAGCTCGGTTGGACGACGGAGAGGTAAATTCCTATGGGCAGCGTTGCGTGCTGCACCCGTACTGCTTTTAATTTTTAATATCATAAATAAAGGGATTGGTATTCCTTATATTAGATGATGTATCAGTCCTTTTACTTATGCTATTAAGCAGATAAATAAAATACGGAGGTGTTTATATGTATAACAACAATGATGTTCCTATATGGGAAAAATACA
>CAZENN010000288.1:0-1442 GCA_964513605.1 uncultured Oscillospiraceae bacterium | reverse complement strand
TTTGGATATTTCCATGGTCTACTTTAGGGGGATCATATCAATCGTTTTGAGACAACCCTTTCGTTATTCGTCAAGGAGTTCTGTGATGCTGTTAAACACTCCGGAGCGGTAATCCTCGGCGGTATAGGTTTCGAATAGCTGATCGAACACCGCCGTGTCGGTGATGGCACCGGAGTGGATCAGACTGATGGTCCCCTCCCGGTCAATGCATACGGAGGTGGGGTAACCATTGATCCCAAAGGCAATGGCAAGATCCCGGGAACAGCTGAGCATGGGGAAGGAAAGACTGTTTTCCTCTTGGAAAGCGGCAATGGTATCCTCGGAATCATAGGGATTCAGGGCAAGGATCTCCACATCGGACCGGTAACGCTGATAGGAAACCTCCATCACAGGAAACTCCTTTCTGCACCAGCCGCAATCGGCAAACCAGAAATTCAGAACCACCAGCTTCTTTTCCTGCAGCAGAGCCTCCAGACTGATCTCATTCCCCTGAGCATCTGTAAAGGTCATTTCCGGCACGCGCCCTCCCAAGGTCGTGGAGGTGGCAACGGTCTCTTCACTTTGCTGGGGGACCGTGCTGGTCTCCGGTGTGGATGTTGGCTCCTGCTTTTCCTCTGCGCAGCCGGAAAACAGCAGGGCAAGGAGCATCACAGCGGCAATCACGGAACGGAAACGGCAGCTTCTCATTGGTTCACAGTCTCCTGTGCCACAGATCTGCGGCGGCGGCTTCTGCGCTCCAGCTCCTGACCACAGCGGAATGCCTGATACAACAGCCCTACCCCGATCAGATGAACGATCAGCCACAAAACGCAGCTGAAGGGGTTCATCAAAAACGCAATGGCAAAGGCGATCATAAATAGGGTATCCACACAGTAAAGAACCAGCCCCGCTCTCATCCATTTCCAATTCCGTGCCGACAGCAGCCAGCAGGTCACATAGGCGGCGAAGACTGCAATGGATAACAGCATTGCGACGACCCTATAACCGGTGACCTGATGATAAACGCTCAGCTCCCGTCCCAGCCAATTCAGATAGTATGGAACAGAAGCACCGAACAAAAAGAAATAGTCCACATCCAGCAGCAGAAGCAGCTGATTGAGCAGGGACACAGCCATAATGACCAGCAATGTGATTCTACCAACACTGACACTGCGCAGCAGCTTTTTCCGCCGACCTTGCCCGGCAGCCCTGCGGCGTTCCTGAGTGGCTTCCATAAACGCAGCCCCTTTCGATGATTTGTGTCATTATAACAAACTTCCCTCTCGATTGCAAGAACTCTTGACAAAATGGCAGCAAAAAGAAATACACGACCGACGTCCCAACCCGGTAATAATTTCCATAAGGGACGATATTTTGAGAAACAGTACGAACACCATGTAGCGACCGGCCTCCGGACGGTCGGTACCCTGCCGCATCTCGTAGCGACCGGCCTCTGGACGGTC
>CAZENN010000287.1:0-1450 GCA_964513605.1 uncultured Oscillospiraceae bacterium | reverse complement strand
AGACTTCGCTTGCTTGGAATCGTTATTGTCCTGCTCCTGGTGGTTGGTGCCTGGGTCTGGCGGTATGTTACCATGAATCGGTATTATGATGAGCTGAATAACGGCGATTATCAGCTGTACCAGATGGGGGAGTTGGTTCCTTACGAGGATGATGGAACAGATTTTAGTACCGATATGAATGGTTATTACGTACAGGCAGAGAGATTTGAGATAAGGGATTACAACGAATATCTGCAGAAGATGAATTTGACAAGCAACGATCCGTATCCCCCACAGAAGCTGGCACTGATCTCCCTCACCTTTATAAATGAAAGCTGTGAGGGTGGCCTGATCTCATTGCCGGAGTTGTACCTTCGCAGTATTGATACAGTAGCTGTGCTGGACTGGAACGTTGCAGTAGCTGTAAATCCGATTTTGCAAGGGAATTTAGATTTTTCGCTGAAAAAGGGATCAACCTGCCAATTGGTTGTACCCTTCGGTTTAAATGAGCATCAATATAGTAAACACAGCTGGAATAATCTGAATGATCGGGAGTTTTATTTGCAGATAACCAACTTGTTGACGCAAAAAGAAATACAGGTAAACGGCTGATAAAAGGCGGCTTTTTCACCCGGGAACACATGGAAAGAGCCGCTTTGGGTATGTCAATGGATGCCTTTACCTATATTCATTTGTCAATGATATGAAACTGTAAAAAAGAGATAGAGTTTAGTCTTAGTAGCACAGGGGACGATAGAACCGTCCCCTCGTCCTCTGTACAGGTTTACTTTGATGTCCAGTATATATCACCAACCTCACCGCAAACTTGTTTGTAAAAAAGTTTACAAACAAGTTTACAAACAAGCAATTATGTATTATAGCACATTATAGCACAGGGGACGGTTCTGCGTGTTGACACGGAGCCGTCCTCTGTGCGAACCTGTTTTGGGTCAAGTGGAAATACCATTTTTGGGGCATTGAAATTTGAGTTTTGCATCTGTGAAAATGTAAATAAAATTAGAGTTTTATTGTCAAAAAACGCTGGAATTGCAAGGCTTTCGGCGTAAAAAAAGACCCTGCAAGATTTCTCTTGCAAGGTCAATTTTTTCTATTGTGGTTTTACAATCTGGGTTTGCCCCAAATCAAGTAATTCCTTAGTTCCTGCCATCCTTGATAGCTGCCTGAGCGGCGGCCAGGCGGGCGATGGGGACGCGGAAGGGGGAGCAGGAGACGTAGTCCAGACCGATCTTGTGGCAGAACTCTACGGAGACGGGGTCGCCGCCGTGTTCGCCGCAGATGCCGTAGTGCAGGTTTTTGCCGCTGGCCTTGCCCTTGGCAACTGCCATCTCCATCAGCATGCCGACACCGTTCTGGTCCAGCTTGGCGAAGGGATCGTTCTCGTAGATCTTTGCCTCATAGTAAGCGTTCAGGAACTTACCGGCATCGTCACGGGAGAAGCCGAAGGTCATCT
>CAZENN010000286.1:0-1450 GCA_964513605.1 uncultured Oscillospiraceae bacterium | reverse complement strand
AATCTCTTTCTTGTAGTATTTGGCGACAAAACCGTAGTATATAGGTGAAAGGAGGTCGAATAGATGAATGACGACAGAATAATCGAGCTGTTTTTTGAACGGTCTGATCAAGCTATAAAGGAATTGAACGAAAAATATGGACACGTATTCCATATGGTATCGTATAACATTCTGAACAATCGGCAAGATGCCGAAGAATGTGTTAACGATGCCTACTTGGGAACTTGGAACGCCATTCCTCCTGCAAAACCAAATCCTTTGGTTACATTTGTCTGTAAGATCGTAAGAAACATTTCACTTAAACGCTATGAGCACAATACTGCCATCAAAAGAAACAGCGTTTACGATGTCGCTATGGAAGAATTGGAAAACTGTCTTTCTTCTGCAACAACGGTTGAAGAAGAAATTGCGGAGCGTGAACTAATCAAGATTATCGAATCATTCTTGGATTCTCTTCCAAAAGAGAACCGTGTGATTTTCTTGCGCCGCTATTGGTTTTCTGATACATATTCCGATATTGCAAAGCAGGTCGGACTTACCGAAAAAAACGTGTCTGTTCGGCTTACAAGAATTCGTAAGGAATTACGGAAGTATCTATTGGAAAGAGAGGTTTTATTGTGAATACGAAAAAGTTTTCAAACGCACTTGGAAACATCAGTGAAAGTTATGTCGATGAAGCAGTCACCTACACCGCCAAGAAGAAATCACCTCCTTGGGTGAAATGGGTAGCTGTAGCCGCTTGCCTTTGCTTTGCTGTGATGGGATTGTTCCCTTTGTTCGGTAATCACGAATCTCCATTTGTGCTGACTGCGTATGCAATCGGCAAGGATAATAGTCTGTTGTCTCTTGAAATGGAGGAAGGCCGAACTGTCCCTATTAGCACATTTGTTGCAGGTAACGGTATGGAAGGCTTTGTTTTCTCTCATAAAAATCGGGACTCTGAGAAAACCCCGCTTGTTTCTATTAAAAGTACAAATTTTTCTCCTCATATCATGTCGGATAGCTATACATCAACAACTGCGGAAGATATATCTGAAATCAAGCACATTGATTTAGAAAAGACAAAACAGTATATTTTCTTTGTTCCTTCCAAAGGCGAAGATGCACCTTATAGCTTGACGATTTCTATGTATAACGAAGAGACAAGCGAGGCTGCTGAACTGACGATCGTAATTGAGCAAGATGATAATGGCTATTCAGCAAAAATTGAAAAAATCAATAGTTACGAAATAATCGGTGATATTGATGAGCTATTGAAACCGTATTTGGAGGTTTTAGATCGTCTCGATGAAGCGTATGGCTACGAGCTCTATATCCCGGAAGACAGAAAGTACAGTGTGTATGAGGCGTATAAAGATCTCACTCCGGAAGAATTTGAGAAGCAGATACTCGAGGAGTTAAAAAGCTCTACTGAAGAATTTGAAGGTAACGGGGGTTGGAATTTCGAAAG
>CAZENN010000285.1:0-1457 GCA_964513605.1 uncultured Oscillospiraceae bacterium | reverse complement strand
CTCTCTGTACCCTCACAGATATAGATAGTCAAGGTAGTCTGCATAATCTTGTCCTGCATATCCTTTGCAAGTCCAGAGAAGTATCTCGGTATGCCGTTCTGGTCGTTAATGGCAAACTTGCCTGTTACATATCGTCCAAAACTGGTGATACGCTGTTGTCCGTCCAGAACCTCATATTTATCTTCTGCAACCTTTGTAAAGTAGATAAGTCCCAGAGGATAGCCTTTGAGAATGGAATCAATAACAGCCACATCACGCTTTCCGTCAGCATAAATGTAATTACGCTGATACTCTGGCTGAATAACAAGTTTTCCAGAAAGACCGAACAGACCTTTACCCTCATACTCGTTATATACAAAGCCTTTGCATATGTCCTCAACTGTTATGTCGGTTACTAATGTGGTAATCATACTTATATCACTCCTTACCTTCAAAATCTTCTGGGTGCGATTTTATCCACTCGTCTGTATATCGTATCAAAATGCGAGAAAAAGGTATTTTTGCGTTTCCCTCGTCATCGTAATAGCACAACATCTTCATACCTTTGGTATAATGACCTTTTCCACCTTGCTGTCTATACACCTCTAAAAACTCTTCGGGCATATTATTGATGCCTACAACGATGTTTTCGTCTTCTCGCTCATAGCCTAACAATTCAAATTGCTCACAACAATAAGTCCCCATAAAAGACTTTGGAACTCCCATTATACCCTTATAGTCCTTTGGTATAGCATCGGAGTACGGAACATCTAACGCATCAAAAGTAATGTATTTAGCATAGGGTTTTCCATTTACTTCCTTATGCTTACTAAACTTGATATTATCTTCCATTGTCATAAGGCTCATCGGTTGGTGTCTGCGACCGTGTTCGATGTTCGTGAACCACACCACGCCCGAAACACGAATCATACCTTCCCTGTGGTCACTGGCTGTTGCATAGTCAGTATAATACTTATTGATAAAGTGAGCGGCACCACCCTTGAAGCCTCTGCCAAGCCACATTTTGTTTTGCATAATTAAAGGAAAAACTTCTTTATATGTAATAGCGTTCTGGTTTCCTATAACCAGAAATTGTTTGTCTGCTTCTACAATCCAAGCCAAAAACTCTTTGAACAAGGAAAAAGGCGGGTTTGTGATGATAATGTCCGCCTCGTCCCTTAAAGCCTTGACCTCATCACTTCTAAAATCTCCGTCCCCCTCTAAATAGTGCCATTCCAAATCGTCAATATCAATTACACCAGACTTGTTGCTGTCCCTTGTGAGAGTGAATATTTTTCCGTGTGTCTTTGTTTTGTCCTCATCAAATTGTGGAGACTCCATTTCAAAAATGGATAACTGATACCCCTCTTTAATATTTCTGCTCTCAATAGCATAACTGGTGCTGATAATTTTCTTCAATCCGAAATTTTCAAAGTTCTGTGCAAAGAAACGTGTAAAATTGCTCCATTCGGGGTCAT
>CAZENN010000284.1:0-1473 GCA_964513605.1 uncultured Oscillospiraceae bacterium | reverse complement strand
AAGTGGCTGGCAGAGCAGGGCATTGGTGAAGCCAAGACCAATTTCAAGCTCCGTGACTGGGTGTTCTCCCGTCAGCGTTACTGGGGCGAGCCCATTCCCATTATCCACTGCCCCAAGTGCGGCGAGGTGCCCATGGAGGAAAGCCAGCTGCCTCTGTTGCTGCCGGATGTGGAAAGCTATGAGCCTACCGATGACGGTGAAAGCCCCCTGTCCGCCATTACCGACTGGGTTAATGTAAAATGCCCCTGCTGCGGCGGCGATGCCAAGCGTGAGACTGATACCATGCCCCAGTGGGCAGGTTCCTCCTGGTACTACCTGCGTTATATGGATCCCCATAACGACAATGCGCTGGCCTCTAAGGAAGCACTGGACTATTGGGGCACGGTGGACTGGTACAACGGCGGTATGGAGCATACCACACTGCACCTGCTCTACTCCCGGTTCTGGCATAAGTTCCTGTATGACATCGGCGTGGTGCCCAACAAAGAGCCTTACGCCAAGCGCACCTCCCACGGCATGATCCTGGGTGAGAACCCCCACTATATCGAAAACTACGCCACTCAGGAGGAAAAGGACGCCGCCCTTGCCAAGTACGGCAGTGATGTCTACCGTCCGGCGGTGAAGATGTCCAAGAGTCTGGGCAACGTGGTCAATCCTGATGATGTAATTCGGGAGTACGGCGCGGACACCATGCGTCTGTACGTTATGTTCATCGGCGACTTTGAGAAGGCGGCTACCTGGTCTCCCAAGGCAGTCAAGGGCTGTAAGCGGTTCCTGGATCGTGTCTGGAACCTGGCTCAGAGCGTTACCGACAGCGAGACAGAATATTCTTCTGCCAATATGAGCCGGATGCACAAGACCATCAAGAAGGTCACAGAGGACATCGACGGATTGAAGCCCAACACCGCCATTGCCGCTTTGATGACTTTGGTTAATGAGCTGAAGACCTGTAATCTGGCAGAGCTGAAGACATTGCTCCAACTGCTGTCCCCCTTTGCCCCCCATATCTGCGACGAGCTGTGGGAGCAGAAGGGCTTCGAGGGCATTTGCTCCGTCTCCCAGTGGCCCGTCTACAGTGAGGACAAGTGCAAGGACGCTCAGGTCACCATGGCAGTGCAGGTCAACGGCAAGATGCGCGGCACCGTGGTCATGGATGCGGATCTGGACAATGACACCGTGGTCAACAATGTGCTGGCCGACGAAAAGATCGCCCGGTTCCTGGAGAAAAACGGCGGCTCCATCATCAAAACCATCGTGGTCAAGAACAAGCTGGTAAACCTGATCGTCAAATAATACTCAAGTTTTTGCAGGAATTTTATCAAAAAATCCAAATAGGACTTGACATTTGGAAAATATAAGCGTATAATAGTCAAGCCGATATGGTCCTGAAAGCATCCTGGATCAAGCCGGATGCCAATGGAGGGAGGGAAAACAATGTCTGAAATTCGCGTTAAGGAAAACGAATCTCTGGAG
>CAZENN010000283.1:0-1485 GCA_964513605.1 uncultured Oscillospiraceae bacterium | reverse complement strand
CGGTGGGAACGCCATCGACATAGTATTTCCAAACGCCATCCACCTTTTTCAAGGTCGGACCGGGCTGGTAGCTTACCCAGGTCAGCTCGCCGCCGTAATCCTGCCGCACTTCCTCTGTCCAGCTGGCATCGTTTTTGGGGTAGTAGACCGTGGCGGTTACCTCGTAAAATGCAAAATCACCGATAGAAGGACAGCTGCCGGCAAACCGCACTTCTTTCAAATTATTGCAGCCAGAGAACGCACCATACCCAATGCTGGTGACGCTGTTCGGGATGATGATGTCGGTCAGGCTGGTGCAGCCCCAGAACGCAAATTCCCCAATGCTGGTGACGCTGTCCGGGATGGTGATGCCGGTCAGGCTGGTGCAGTTTTCGAACGCATAACCCCCAATGCTGGTGACGCTGTCCGGGATGGTGATGCTGCTCAGGCTGGTACAGCCATAGAACGCCCAACCCCCAATGCTGGTGACGCTGTCCGGGATGGTAATGTCGGTCAGGCTGGTGCACTTATAGAACAAACCGCTAATGCTGGTGACACCGGACGGGATGCTGATGCTGGTCAGGCTGGTACACCTATAGAACGCATCATACCCAATGCTGGTAACGCTGTCCGGGATAATGATGCTGGTCAGGCTGGTGCAGAAATCGAACGCAGAACCGGCAATTACTTTGGTACTCTTATGAATGGATACATTCGTGATCGTGTCAGAGGTGGTATCGATCAGCGCGTGATAGGGATTGCCTTCATTGCCCAGGTATTTACAGCCACCATAGACGGTGTAAGTCAGACTGCCGCAGCCAGAGAACGCATCCTCTTCAATGCCGGTAACGCTGTCCGGGATGGTGATGTCGGTCAGGCTGGTGCACTTATAGAACGCATACCGCCCAATGCTGATGACACCGTCCGGGATGGTAATGCCGGTCAGGCTGGCGCAATCTTCAAACGCGGAACCGGCAATCACCTTGGTACTCTTATGAATGGATGCATCCGTGATTGCGTCAGAGGTGGTACCGATCAGTGCGTGATAGGGATTGTCTTCATTGCCCAAGTATTTACAGTCACCATAGACGGTGTAAGTCAGACTGCTGCAGCCAAGGAACGCATCCTCTTCGATGCTGGTAACGCTGTCCGGGATGGTGATGCTGGTCAGTCCGACACACTTATAGAACGCCATATAACCAATGCAGGTGACGGGATAACCGCCAAGGGTGCTGGGAATGACCAACGCACCGGATACAGAGGTGCCGCAATCGGTTATGATGGCATTTCCGTCTTCCACCACATAGTCCAAAAAGTTCCGAGAGTCAGCTTTGGCATCGATCATCGGAACCACGCCGAGGAGCAAGGTCAGAGCCAGAAGAACAGACAGAATCCGCTTCATACAATAATCCTCCTTGTAGGTTTTTTTAGATTTTAGCCCAATTAAGAGCATATGTCAACAGAATATTGCGCCGCAACGCAGGATAAATGGATTTGCATGGTGGC
>CAZENN010000282.1:0-1491 GCA_964513605.1 uncultured Oscillospiraceae bacterium | reverse complement strand
CCCTTTGATTTCTACCAGTACTGGCGCAATGTGGAGGATGCGGATGTACTCAAGTGCATTCGGATGCTGACCTTCCTGCCTCTGGAGCAGATCAACGAAATGGATAGCTGGAAGGATGCACAGCTGAACACTGCCAAAGAAATCCTCGCTTATGAGCTGACCAAGCTGGTCCATGGTGAAGAGGAAGCGGATAAAGCTCAGGCAGCTGCAAAGGCACTGTTTGTCGGCGGCGGTGATGATGCCAATATGCCTACCACCGAGATCACTGCGGATAAGCTGGTGGATGGAAAGATTGGTATTCTGAATCTGATGGTCACCTGCGGCTTGGCACCCTCCAACAAGCAGGCACGCCAATTGGTTGAACAGGGGGGCGTTCTTGTCAATGATGAAAAGGTGCCTTCCGCTCAGTTCATGGTGACGGAGGACATGCTCCGCTCCGGCGTAAAGATTCGCAAGGGCAAGAAGGTGTTCCACAAGGCGGTACTTGCGTAAATCAATCAGTAGGTGCGCTGATCAAAGTGATGCCTGCCTATATGCCTATTACAACGAAAATGCCGCCTGCGAAGGCGGCGTTTTCGTTATCCAAAGAAGCTTGCCAGACGCTTTTTATTTTCCGGACTTAATTCCGTCAGGGGAAGTCTGCAGCTGCCACAGTCAAAGCCAATATACCGCATTGCAGCTTTTACAGGGATCGGGTTGACCTCACAAAACAGCAAATCGATCAATGGTTGAAGCCTTTGCTGAAGGTCTGCAGCCGTATCCAAATCGCCATCCAGGGCAGCCAATGCCATTGATTGGGTTTCGGTGGGCATAACATTGGATAATACCGATATCACGCCCTTGGCTCCCAGTGCGATGGCAGGGACAATATGCTCATCGTTTCCGGTCCAAATGGTAAAATGATTGCATTCCCGGCAGATTTTTGTTACTTTCGCAATATTGCTGCTGGCCTCTTTTACGCCTGCTACGTTTGGAACAGGTGCCAGACGCCGATAAACGGATACCGGGATATCAACGCCGGTTCTGGATGGGACGTTATATGCGATAATTGGAATACCTACCGAATGGGCAACCGTTAAATAATGGGCAAAGTGCCCCTCTTCGGTTGCCTTGTTGTAGTACGGACTGACGATCAATAGGGCATCCACGCCCGTTTCCTCGGCAGCAATACTCATTTGTACGGTATGTGCCGTTGAATTGCAGCCTGTTCCGGCGATGATCATACAGTCGGAACCGGCAAAAGCCTTTGCCCTGCGAAACAGCTCCAGTTTTTCTTCATCGGTCAAAGTAGGGGCTTCACCGGTGGTCCCGGCGAGGACAACAGCCTTTATTCCGGCATCCATTTGACGGCGAAGAAGCTGCTCCATCATTGGGTAATTGACAGCACCGTCTATAAACGGTGTGACCAGAGCTGTGCAAGCCCCGGTAAATAAAGTCTTATTCATAGTCTGATCCCTCCACGCCAATCTATGCTTGGGAAGCAAGTTTTGC
>CAZENN010000281.1:0-1497 GCA_964513605.1 uncultured Oscillospiraceae bacterium | reverse complement strand
CGGCGCGCTTGCCAGCGGGGTAAGCGCCGGTGCGCTTGACCTTGCCCTGCATGCGGATGGTGTTAACCTTAGCGACCTTAACGCCGAAGGCCAGCTCAACAGCTTCCTTGATCTGGGTCTTGTTGGCGTTGACGTCCACCATGAAAACGTACTTCTTATCAGCGACAGCCTCCATGGACTGCTCGGTGATGACAGGTCTTCTGATGATATCGTAAGCGTTCATTATGCGAATACCTCCTCGATCTTGGCCAGAGCAGCCTGATCGACCACCAGCTTCTTGGCGTTTACCACGTCATAGACGTTGATCAGGTTGGCGAAGGTGACCTGGCAGCCGGGGATGTTGCGGCCGGACTTGACCACGTTCTGGTCAGCGGCAGCGGTAACCACCAGGCACTTGCAGTCAGCACCCACAGCACTGAGGAACTTAGCAAAGTCCTTGGTCTTGGGAGCATCCATCTTGATGGAGTCGATGACCACGATATTGGCTTCAGCAGCCTTTGCGCTGAGGACGGACTTCAGAGCCAGACGACGGCTCTTCTTGTTCAGACCGTAGCTGTAGCTGCGGGGCTTGGGAGCGAACACGATACCGCCGTGGGTCCACTGGGGAGCACGGGTGCTGCCCTGACGGGCGCGGCCGGTACCCTTCTGACGCCAGGGCTTACGGCCACCGCCGGAAACCTCAGCGCGGGTCAGAGCAGACTGGGTGCCCTGACGCATGTTGGCCAGGTGGTTCTTGACCACATCATGGACAACAGACTCGTTGGGGGTTACGCCGAACACAGCTTCGGAGAGTTCGATCTCGCCAACCTGCTTGCCGGACATATTATAAACATTTGTCTTAAGCATGATTTAAGATCTCCTTTCCTTAGCCTCTTGCGGAAGCCTTCTGGGGGTTTCTGCCGGAAGCCTTCTGCGGGTTCTTGCTGATGCCGGTCTCGACCTGCTTGACCTTGTTGTTCTTGACGGTGTTGCGGATGTAGACCAGACCGCCCTTGGGACCGGGGATGGCACCGCGGATAACGATCATGTTCAGCTCTGCATCTACCTTTACGATGTCCAGGTTCTCAATGGTGACCTGCTCCACGCCCATCTGGCCGGCGCCGATCTTACCAGGGAAAATACGGGACTGATGGGAAGAAGCACCCATAGAACCGGCGTGACGGTGAACAGGACCGCCGCCGTGGGTCATGTCGGTACGATGCGCACCATGACGCTTCACAACGCCCTGGTAGCCATGACCCTTGGTGATGCCGGTCACATCGATCTTGTCGCCGGCAGCGAAGACGTCAGCCTTGATCTCGTCGCCGACGTTCATGTCAGCAGCGTTATCCAGCTTAAACTCCTTCAGGTACTTCTTTGCGGCAACGCCAGCCTTCTTCAGGTGGCCTGCCTCGGGCTTGGACAGCTTGGATTCCTTGATGTCCTCAAAGCCCAGCTGGACGGCAACATAGCCGTCGGTCTCGGTGGTCTTCTTCTGAGTGACGACGCAGGGGCCTG
>CAZENN010000280.1:0-1500 GCA_964513605.1 uncultured Oscillospiraceae bacterium | reverse complement strand
GAATTTATCACCCTGTATGGTCCCGGCTATATCGAAGATACCCTCTGCGGTCTGACCTTCCGGCTGTCTCCCCGGTCTTTTTATCAGGTCAACCACCATCAAGCCCAGCGGCTTTATGAAACCGCCATCCGGGAAGCCGCCATCACCAAGGAAGACACGGTGCTGGACCTGTACTGCGGCGTGGGCACCATCACCCTTGCCATGGCAGGTGCCGCCGGACAGGTCATCGGCGTGGAGGTGGTCCCCCAGGCGGTGGAGGATGCCAAGGACAACGCCCGGCGCAACGGCATCACCAACGCCCAATTTATCTGCGGCGACGCAGGAGAAGCCGCCCTCCAACTGGAACAGCAGGGCATCCAGGCAGACGTGGTAGTGGTAGACCCTCCAAGAAAGGGTCTAAACGCCGACGCCATCGAAGCCCTGACCCGTTTTTCTCCCAAAAGAATCGTATACGTCTCCTGCGACCCGGCAACTCTGGCAAGAGACGTGGCAATTTTGAAAGAAAAGGGCTATGCACCCAAGTCCGTTACAGCGGCAGATCTGTTTCCACGATGCGCGCATGTGGAGACGGTTGTTTGTTTAAGTCGGAAAGATATCCGCTGATGTCAGTATGGATGTGCTAATCAGATCGTTCTAGCGGATAAGCTTGAATTTAAAGGAGACCTTTATGAAAGAAAAAGAACATCTGCCGTTACTTGGTGTTGGTCCCATCATTGTTGCTTTACAGATCATTATTACTGTGATCGGTATGGTTATATCATACGCTGGATTTTTCGATTTTGGAAAAATTGAACCATTGAACATCCCATTAAAGTTCATTGGAATTGGCTTGATATGCTTTGGTATATATTTGAATTACAGCGCAAAACACAAGTCAAAATTGTTTGAAATGGTGACCGAAAATAAGTTGATAACAACAGGTGTCTATGGCATTGTCAGAAATCCTGTTTACAGTGCCGTTCTTTTCATGTGTACCGGAGCAATTTGCATGGCAAATAATCTGGTTTTGTTTTTGATACCTGTGATTTGCTGGATTTACATGACGATATTTTTGAAATTGACGGAAGAAAAGTGGCTCACACATTTATATGGTCAAGAGTATATTGAATACTGCAAACAAGTGAACAGATGTATTCCTTGGTTTTCAAGACGCAAATAACTTTCGGCGGCACACAGTGGACGGTTCGAAAATACCGACCCTCATGCAAACCGTCACCCGGGAATGACCGTCTGGAGGCCGGTCGCTACGGTATGCTGTTACCCGGGAATGACCGTCGAGGACGCCGGTCGCTACAGGCTGCGTAGGGACCGGCCTCCGGACGGTCCCTACCGCACCCACGATTCGCCGCAACGCAGGATGCATAGAACGCAGCATCTCCGAACATACCACCCTTTACGCAAACCGTCACCCGGTAAGACCGTCGAGGACGCCGGTCGCTACGCCCCGTAGGGACCGGCCTCCGGACGGTCCCTACCGCACCCACGATTCGCCGCAACGCA
>CAZENN010000279.1:0-1509 GCA_964513605.1 uncultured Oscillospiraceae bacterium | reverse complement strand
GTGGATGCGAAAACCTTGTCCGGCATCCTGGGACATACCAACGCGTCCTTCACGCTGGATACATACACCCATATGACCACGGATATGCAGAAAAAAGCGTCCGGCATCGTGGGAAATTTCCTGGACGAGATCATGTGAAAGGAGGATAGTCCATGGCTAAGAAACGAAAATACGGCAGCGGAACCGTCCGAAAGCGTTCGGACGGTCGATGGGAAGCCAGAGTTGTCGTCGGTTACGATGATAACGGCAACCCCAAAACAAAAAATGTTCTTGCCAAGACCAAGGCGGAGTGCCTGGTGAAATTGGAAGAACTGAAAGAAAAATATGCGCCGCCTGTGACCAAGTGCAAGCCGGATATGCCGTTCGGTGACTGGATGGATTTTTGGTATCAGAACTACTGCAAGCCCCAGCTTCGGCTGAACACGCAGCTCGGTTACGAGGATCGGATCTACAAGCACATCATCCCGGAGATCGGAAAGATCCCGCTGAATCAGCTTACACAAAGTGACTTGCAGCAGTTCTATGCGAAGCTAAAAGTAAGTGGGCGGCTCATTCGGGTGGAGCAATATGGCCCTGGGCTGTCCGACCGAATGGTGCGGGTGTGCCATGCCAACTGCCGCTCGGCACTGCAAAAAGCGGTGGAAGAAGGGTTGATTCGGATCAATCCGGCGATCGGCTGCAAGCTGCCGCCGAAGAAAAGCGGCGAAATGAATATCCTGACGCAAGAGGAAATGCAGCGGTTTCTCATTCAGGCGAAGCAGGACGGCTACTACGAATTGTTCCTGCTGGAGCTTGGAACCGGCCTGCGGCTGGGTGAAATCCTGGCCTTGCAGTGGGATGATCTGAATATGGAAACCGGAGAACTGCGGATCACCAAATCCGCAATCTTCATCAAGGGCGAGCTTCATATCACGGAGCCGAAAACCCAATCTTCGATTCGGGTAATCGTTCTGCCTGGTTCACTGTTGGAAATCCTGAAAAATTACAAAGCGACGGTGAACTCCCGGTGGATGTTCCCATCGCCTGTGAAAGAAGATTGTCCGCTCACTCCTAACTTCGTCCGCCGCCGGATGCAGCAGACTCTGGAGCGGGCACAGTGTAAAAAGGTTCGGTTCCATGACCTGCGGCATACCTTCGCAACTATGGCGCTGGAGCATGGCATGGATGTCAAGACGCTGTCGACCATCATCGGCCACATCTCCTCGTCAACCACGCTGGATATCTACTCTCATGTGACCGACACCATGCAGAAGCAGGCGGCGGTAAAAATCGACCATCAGATCGGCAAGACCGACGCTCCCATGCCGCCAGATGAGCAGAAACAGCATACGGATCAAAGCGGCTTCCAGCCTTATAAGTCCAAGTACCGTAAAGCGGGCACAGGCGGCATCTACCAGCTTAACGACCACCTCTGGGAGGGCAAATACTCTCCCAGAGACGCCCACGGCAAGCGAATCTCCCGCAATGTCTACGCCAAAACCCGTGAAGAATGCGAAGAAAAACTGGCGG
>CAZENN010000278.1:0-1511 GCA_964513605.1 uncultured Oscillospiraceae bacterium | reverse complement strand
AATTTGCTATTTGCGGTGTAGCAAGCCGAAAAAAGGGCGCAACAACACGACCCGGCTGTTTTGCACAGTCGCGTCTGAAATGAGAGAGTATGCCGGTTAGGCTGCCAAAGAGAAACGTAGTTGGTTTTGGTCGGTTCGCTTCGTTTTAAACCAGTCTCGAATACCTGTTTTTGCGTGGCGCAACAGTTCCCTGATACCTGCCGCAATTCGGTAATAATGGAAGTGGACATTCTTACGGATTGGATCGGCGGCTTTCAAAACTGCACAATGCAGCGTGTTAGTCGGCTTTTTCATGGTCATTCGCCCCAGAAAAGCCATGCAGACACCAATATAAAAATTCAGTGCATTGATTGCTTTTAACTTCCGCACACGAAAATTTTCGAAGTCAAAAACATCCTTCTTACTGCGAAAATATTCCTCAATACGCCAGCGCGAGAAGTACAGCCGTGCCGTTTCTAATACATCTTCTTTGGATCGGATCGGACGGTTTGTCACCAGCATCATTGGGTGTTCTGTGATGCCGTAGACCAACACCAAATAAACATCCTTTTTAGCAGCAGTGATCTGAACCTTGACATGGGATAAGTAGGCAGTATGCTCAGTCCCATGATAAAACAGCTTCATTTTAACCTTGCCTTTGCGGCGAGCACACAGCTCGGTAGCCGGTACCCACTTGTTGTGATAAAAGAGTTTTCTCTTTTTGGTTAATCGAATGACGTATTTCTGACCTAAACTGTCCAGTTTCAGAAACATTTTGTTGTCGTCATATCCTCTATCCATGACAAATGTAGCATGGCTGAATAACTGAACCGCCCGTTCTATAGCTGAGAATGTAATATTGTTGATAGATGTGAAATTTTTCTCCTGTGAGGAGTGGAGCTCCGAAAATAGGCTCACCGGATGGCTGGAAGCAGTTAGGACGCAAGCCTCCGTAATGTGGTACCCTTTTTCAATGACGCACTTATTCTTAGTGCTGGCTGAACCGTCACGCACCCATCCCAAAGCTTCAAAGTGTTTTCCATCAGGCTTAACCACATCACTGTCATCAATATGTACAACAGGATTACTCGGTACCCATTTGCGTACCATTCTCAAATAGTTACACAAAACGTCATCGGGCGTACCCTCCGCCAAATGTCTGGACAGTCGATCTACTGTGTTAATCTTATGAGCATCCTCGTCCAAACGTTGAGCAATATCGGTCAAAAGGCAACTGCCGGATGCCAAAATTCCGTAGAGGATATCGGCAATAAATTTTTGCTGAGGGCGATGTGTTCCGGAAGAAATATTTTTCGCAAAACTCAGAATTTCACGTTTCATTTTGTAGGTATTTGTGGTAGAATAAGTCATGAGGAATTTTCCTTTCTGATTTGTTTAGTAGGCTTTTGTGTGGGAACTTTATTCTACCATAAATCAGAAGAAAATTCCTCATTTTTATTGAAGATTTTCTGAAAAGTATCTGTTTTTTGCCTGTGGATAACTTTGCGGCTTTGGTTTTGCGGAAACTCAAG
>CAZENN010000277.1:0-1513 GCA_964513605.1 uncultured Oscillospiraceae bacterium | reverse complement strand
CCGGCGTCCTGACCGTCCTCGAATTCGACGATCATCTTCTGGGTCATAAAGTTCACGGTAGCGGAAGCAATACCGGCAGTCTTACGGGCAGCTTCTTCCATCAGATTGGCGCAGTTGGCGCAGTCAACTTCGATCTTGTAAGTCTTTTTCATTGTACGAAATCCTTTCAAATACATAGTTTCATCAATTAAGGCATTGCTTAATCGTTGTGGCTATAGTATAATGTTAATAAATCAGGGAATCAATGCATCTTGGCATTAGACTACCAAAAAGGCGAAGAAGATTTCTAAAAAGGATAATCCGGAGGGTCTCCCATGAATGAATTTACATTACCGCACCAGCATGGCGAAAAAAATGTTGGGAATATAAAGGCCGAACTGGCAAAGACCACACTTTTTTCCGCTACAGCCGAGATATTTAAACAGCTAAGTGAGCCCACGAGATTGCAGATCTTCTGGTTGCTTTGTCATCAGGAAGAATGTGTGATCAATATTGCCGCCTTACTCGATATGTCCAGTCCCGCTGTTTCACATCATCTGCGCTCATTGTACGACAGTGGTTTGATTTCGAGCAGGCGTGATGGAAAAGAAGTTTATTACAAGGTATCCGAAACCGAAGGGTGCGAGCTGCTACATGAAACAGTCGAGCAGGTGATGGAAATCGCTTGCCCGGAAAAAGCCGTAGATTACAGCAGCTCGACCGAGGAAATTATTCACCGCATACATGCGTATTTATTGGAGCACCTTGCGGAGCGTGTTACCATTGAGGACTTATCAAAACAATTTCTGATGAATCCAACTACTTTAAAAAAGGTATTCAAGGATGTTTATGGTATGTCGATTGCGGCACATATGAAGCAGCATCGAATGGAGCACGCCGCAAAAATGTTGCTGGAAACGAATGACAGCATCGCTCAGATCGCTTTTGCTGTTGGCTATGAGAGCCAGAGCCGATTTACGAATGCATTTAAGAACACATTTGGTATGCTTCCGAGTATTTACAGAAGGACACAACAGCGGTCTAATCCAAAAAGATCGTAGTCTGTCAACTCTTTGGTAACCGGAACCGGCTTTCCGCTCTTGTTTTTAATTTTTGCCTGACTCAACGAGCATGATGTCAACGGGCAAATTGACTTTTATAAAGTTGAGCATAGAAGCCATCTTTTTTCAACAGTTCCTCGTGCTTTCCCTGCTCAACAATGCTGCCGTTTCGCATAACCAGAATCTGATCTGCCTCCTGAACCGTTGAGAGGCGGTGCGCCACAATAAAGGTCGTCCTTCCCTTCATCATGGTATCAAACGCTTTTTGAATCCGCATCTCCGTGCGTGTATCGATGGACGATGTGGCTTCATCCAAGAACAGCATCGGCGGAAGACAGAGCATCACCCGGGCAATGCATAATAGCTGCTTTTGACCCTGAGAAAGCCCCTCTCCTGCCTCACCGATAACAGTATCATACCCATTAGGAAGCCGCATAATAAAGCCGTGTGCATATGCCTGCTTTGCTGCTGCA
>CAZENN010000276.1:0-1535 GCA_964513605.1 uncultured Oscillospiraceae bacterium | reverse complement strand
GCCCAGCAGATACTGGGTGATGCCGAAGGCATCCCGGGAGTTGCCGAACATCAGGGTCTTTCCCGTGTACTTCTCATTCCACAGCAGCTCCCAGCCGGTGACATCCGCTTCCTCCACATACTTGGTATTGTAAAGGATGCCCACGGTGCCCCAGGTGTAGGGGACAGAGTACTTATTCTCCGGGTCATAGGCAGTATTTTTGAAGTTTTCATCAATATACTGGTAGTTGGGAATGTTATCATAGTCCAGCTCCAGAAGCATATCCTCCTGAATGAGCCTGCCGATCATATAGTCTGACGGAATGATCACATCCACGGTAATGCCGCCGCCTGCCAGCTTGGCGTACATGATCTCATTGGAGTCATAGGTGGAGTAGTTGACCTTGATGTTGGGATACTTTTCCTCAAAGGCGGCGATCACATCCAATGCGTCATCGGTACCGTCAGAGATATACTGACCCCAGTTGTAGACGTTGATGGTCACCTGATCCTCCTTGCCTCCGAAGAACCAGAAGCCGCAGCCTACCAGCAGCGCCGTTGCCACCACGCCTGCCACCACACGCTTGACGATCTGAGCGGAACGGCTGGGGGTGATGGTTTGCTCCTTGCTCCGCTTTTTATCCGCACGGACCTGCAGCAGGTTCATGGTGACCATCAGCACAAAGATCAGCGCAAACAACAGGGTGAACATGGCATAGATCTTAGGCTGGATGGGCTTTTTGGTGTAGGAGTAGATCTCCACCGGCAGCGTCACGAAGCCGGGACCGCTGACAAAGTAGCTGATGACGAAATCGTCCAGACTCATGGTAAACGCCATAATACCGCCGGCCACCACGCCGGGCATGATCTCCGGCAGGGTCACCTTGTAGAATGCCTGCCAGGGGGTACAGCCTAAATCCATAGCCGCATCCGTCAGGGAATGATCCATCTGCCGCAGCTTGGGCATGACATTCAAAATCACATAGGGCAGGTTGAAGGTGATATGGGCGATGAGCAATGTACCAAAGGTCAGGCTGTCCCGTTGCCCCAGCATTTTGCTTCCGACAAAGACGAACAGCAGAGACAGGGAAACGCCGGTGACGATATCCGGATTGGTCATGGGGATGTTGGTCAGACTCATGACCACCCGGCGCATTTTGGGACGCAGACCGTTGATGCCCACCGCCGCGATGGTTCCAAAGGCGGTGGCGATCAGGCTGGCGAGAATGGACACCAGCAGAGAGTTACCCAGCAGCCGCAGCAGGCTTTCATCCTGAAAAAGCCGGACGTACTGCTGAAGGGTAAAGCCCTCGAATTCCGTAATATCCCGCCCGGTATTAAAGGATGCCACGATCAGCACCGCCATGGGGATATACAGGAAAATGAAAATCAATATGGTAATGATGCGGTTTGCCTTCTTCATACGATGACACCGCCTTCCTCATCGTCACCGGCAAAGCGGTTCATAATGCCGGTGCATACAAAGACCAGCAGCATCAGCACCAGGCTCAGCGCGGCACCCAGATTGGGGTTGTCCGCCTGCTTGAACATCCGCTC
>CAZENN010000275.1:0-1536 GCA_964513605.1 uncultured Oscillospiraceae bacterium | reverse complement strand
AGGTTTGCCATGTTAATTGCCCTCCTTAACCAACGATTTCTTCCACGCTCTTACCCCGGATAGCAGCAACCTGCTCGGGGGAACGTAGAGAGGTCAGGCCCTGCATGGTAGCCTTGACCACATTCTGGGGGTTGTTGGAACGCAGGCACTTTGCGCAGATGTTCTGGATACCAACAGCCTCCATAACGGCACGGACAGCACCGCCGGCAATAACACCGGTGCCTTCGGGGGCGGGCTTGAGCAGAACAGTACCGGCGCCGAAGATGCCGATGACATCATGAGGAATGGTGGAGCCGGACAGGGAGACCTTGACCATGTTCTTCTTTGCATCCGCGATGCCCTTCAGAATAGCCTCGGAAACCTCAGCGGCCTTACCCAGACCGTAGCCGACAGTGCCCTTGCCGTCACCCACGACGACCAGAGCGGAGAACTTCATGACACGGCCGCCCTTAACGGTCTTGCTGACACGGTTCAGGTAAACGACCTTCTCAATGAACTCAGGTGCTTCATTGTTGGAAGCCTTATTGTAAGCCATTTCTTTTCCTCCTAACACTTAGAACTTGAGTCCGCCTTCGCGAGCGCCCTCAGCCAGAGCAGCCACACGGCCATGGTAGACATAACCGCCGCGGTCGAAGACAACCTCTTCGATGCCCTTATCCTTAGCACGCTCGGCCAGAACGGTGCCGACCTTCTTCGCTGCCTCGCAGTTGCCGGCAGCACCCTCAAAGCTCTTCTCCAGAGTGCTGGCACTGACCAGGGTCACGCCGTTCACATCATCGATGATCTGAGCATAGATGTTGGCATTGGAGCGGAACACGTTCAGACGGGGACGCTCAGGAGTGCCGGAGATTTTGCCACGGACACGGACGTGACGCTTCAGGCGCATTGCATTCTTATTGATCTTGCTGACCATTTCGTCACACCTCCATTACTTCTTGCCACCGGTCTTACCAACCTTACGGCGGATGACCTCAGTGGTATACTTGATGCCCTTGCCCTTGTAAGGCTCGGGGGGACGCTTGCCACGGACTTCGGCTGCAAACTGGCCCACGACCTGCTTGTCAATGCCGTTGATGATGATTCTGTTGGGACCGGGAACTTCGATGGTGATGCCGTCGATCTCATCCACGATAACCTCGTGGGAGTAGCCCAGACGCATGACCAGCTGCTTACCCTTCTTCTCTACACGGTAGCCAACGCCGTTGACTTCCAGCTCCTTGCTGAAGCCCTTGGAAACACCCTCGACCATGTTGTTGATCAGGGTACGGGTCAGACCATGCAGGCTCTTGTGCAGACGCTCCTCATCGGGACGATCTACAGTCAGGACAGCACCGTCCAGCTTCAGGATCATGTCGGGATGGAAGGCCCGGGTCAGCTCGCCCTTGGGACCCTTTACGGTGACGACGTTGTTGTCGCCCAGGGTGACCGTAACACCAGCCGGAATAGCAACCGGCTTCTTACCAATTCTAGACATATCGTGATCCTCCTTACCACACGAAGGCCAGAACTTCGCCGCCGATGTGCAGCTCACGGGCC
>CAZENN010000274.1:0-1560 GCA_964513605.1 uncultured Oscillospiraceae bacterium | reverse complement strand
ACGAAGCCGTTATGATTTATTATGCCCCTTTGAGGATGGCATAAGCTTTGGCGGTGTCGCCGATGGTGATTTTTCCGTCGCCGTTCATGTCGGCGCAGACTAAGGCATAATCTTCCAGCTGTGCGCCGCCTTTCATATGGGCGTAGATCTTCGCCACATCGCCAATGTTGATCTTTCCGTCACCGCTGATATCACCCAGCAGGTGCAGCTCCAGATCCTGCTCGGTCTCACCGGCGGCAAGGGTCAGGCTGTAGCTGCGGTCCCCATGGTTGGCTTTGGAAAGGGTCAGGGTGTAGTCCCCGGGTGCAAGACCATCAATACGATAACTGCCATCCTCCAGCTCCATGGTGGAAACCGTTTCTCCGCCCAAAGCAACCGTCAAGGTGGCAGTTCCTCCGGCGAAGGTAGTCAGGGTTCCATAAACGCTGGCAGTCCAGTTAAACTGAATCTCTGCGTTCAGGAGGTCATCGTTGTAATTACCTATATTTATGGCATTCCATTGTTCTTCCGTTCCTGCATAGAAAACACGATTTAGAGCAGCGCACCCAGAGAACGCCCGATCCCCAATGCTGGTGACGCTGTCTGGGATGGTGATGCTGGTCAGGCTGGTGCATCCCCGGAACGCACCATACTCAATGCTGTTGACGCTGTCCGGGATGGTGATGCTGGTCAGGCTGGTGCAGCCATAGAACGCCCAATCTCCAATGCTGGTGACGCTGTCCGGGATGGTGATGCTGGTCAGGCTGCTGCAGCCATAGAACGCATAATCTCCAATGCTGGTGACGCTGTCCGGGATGGTGATGCTGGTCAGGCTGGTGCAGCTAGAGAACGCACAATCGGCAATCACCTTGGTACTCTTATGAATGGATGCATCCGTGATTGGGTCAGAGGTGGTACCGATCAGCGCGTGATAGGGATTGCCTTCATTGCCCAAGTATTTACAGTCACCATAGACGGTGTAAGTTAGGCTGTTACAGTTAGCGAACGCATAAACCCCGATGCTGGTGACACCGGACGGGATGGTGATGCTGGTCAGGCTGGTGCAGTAATAGAACGCATACTCCCCAATGCTAGTGACACCGTTTTCGATTACAGCGTTCTTTACGGTGTAGTTTTTCCATTGTGAATCATAATAATAATCCCACATATCTCCGGTACCGGAAATGGTGAGCAATCCGGTATCATCCAGAGTCCAGGTCAGATTGTCTCCGCATTTTCCACCTCCACCGGCTACTGTAGATTTATCCGATACCGCATACAAACTCCCTGTAGAATTAGAGTCCCAGTCATCTGCCGCCAGAGCTTGGGCAGGGAGCATGGTAATTACCATCAAAAGGCAAAGCACCAGACTCATCAAACGAATAGAAGCACGTTGCATTGTATGTTACCTCCTAAGTTTATTGATAGGTATATATTACTATTTTTAGTATATTTGTCAAGAAAAAGTGCTTTTCAGATCCTTATGCGCAACATTTCATGCAGTAACCGACGTACCGATGACAGCCTGCGTAGCGACCGGCCTCCGGACGGTCCAACACGCTTATGGTTTGCATGGTGGCT
>CAZENN010000273.1:0-1589 GCA_964513605.1 uncultured Oscillospiraceae bacterium | reverse complement strand
GGAAGAATAAAATAATCAACAATGGTGCTGTAAAAAACTCGCATATATATCCAAAAGCGGCAAAGCTGTCCGGTTGGGCAGCTTTGCCGCTTTTGGTAATGGGGTGACAAATTGGAATTTGAAGTCGGAACGAAATCACATTGCCGCAAGGCAATCAGTGGGTATTTCCCTTCGGGAAATCCGAAAATGCGTTGCATTTTCGGTGGACCGTCCGGAGGCCGGTCCCTACCTCAGCCCTGCAAACAACGATTTGTAGAGTAGCTTACATGAGGCGAATTGTTTGCATAACAACAATTGGTCGGACTATTTATCACAACATTCCTTATACTCCACCAGCTTTCCGCAACAGCGGCAGTGCCCGGCGTTGTGGGCAAGGAGACGAATTTTTAAGGTACCTGTGCGTCCACAGTGGGGGCAGCGTGTACAGATATGGTGGACGATGGATACCACCAGCATAATGATCATCATGATCCATTGCAGAGGGGAGCCATAGTCTGTGCTTGCCAATGCGATCAGATAGCCTATGCCACTGGCGACCAAAATACAAAATCGAACGATAATACCGGTGCGACTGAGCATGTTATGTTCTCCTTATCGAGGCAGGGGAGCACCCCTTTTTTCTCTATGATAGCATAGAAATCCCGTCCTGTCACCTAAAATATCAGAAAAATCCAAACCTCACAGACAATCTTCCACCAAAGGCGGACAAGTAAAATAATCAGCATTATTGCAGAAAAAATCTCAGATTTTTGTTGACTTTTTCAAAAAAATGCTTATAATATGGTCTTGTATGGATACTATGAATGATTGTATAATCCCGGAATACGGGAATTTGGCAGAGTTGAGAGGCAGAAAAGTGGTCGTAGGTGCAAAGCAGCTGCGAAAAGCCCTTTCTTTGGGAAAAGCCAAGGCGGTTTTCCTCGCTGAAAATGCTGATCCTGCCATAACGCTCCCAATTGCGGAGCAGTGCAAATTGAATGGTATTTCCTTTGCCTGGGTTGCCTCCATGGAGGCACTGGGCCGCGCCTGCGGTATCGAAGTTGGCGCAGCCGCGGCAGCTGCCGTGGATTGATTTGGTTCTATCGGAGCATTCCGTAGAATAGAAACCCGCCGAAAGGCGAGAACTGAAGAAAGGAGAAATGAAATGCCTACTTTTAACCAGCTCGTTAAGAGCGGCCGTAAGCAGGTCACCTACAAGTCCACCGCTCCTGCTCTGCAGAGAGGTCTGAACACCATTGAGAACAAGGCTACCACTTTGCCCTCTCCCCAGAAGCGTGGCGTGTGCACCGCTGTTCGTACCACCACCCCCAAGAAGCCCAACTCCGCACTGCGTAAGATCGCCCGTGTGCGTCTGACCAATGGTATGGAAGTTTCCGCTTATATCCCCGGTGTTGGTCACAACCTGCAGGAGCACTCTGTGGTTCTGATTCGTGGCGGTCGTGTTAAGGACCTCCCCGGTGTCCGTTACCACATTATCCGCGGCACTCTGGATACCCAGGGCGTGCAGAATCGGATGCAGTCCCGCTCCAAGTATGGCGCAAAGCGTCCCAAGGCCGGCAAGAAGTAATTTCTTAGCGAGCCACTGAATT
>CAZENN010000272.1:0-1594 GCA_964513605.1 uncultured Oscillospiraceae bacterium | reverse complement strand
CCCCCTGGGCAGCGACGAGATCGCCAGCAAGCTCCCCTCCGTTCGCGCGCTGAATGCGGCGATGGAGAAGGGGCAGGATCTGGTGGCAGTCTGCTCTGCCTGCTATCACGTTTTGAAGCGTGTCAACGACGATATGAAGAATGTGGAGGATATCCGCACCCGTGCCAACAATTACATGGGTCTGGAAACTCCCTACGGCGGCGAGACTCAGGTGCTCCACTTCCTGGAGGTCCTGAGAGATCGGGTGGGCTTTGACGAGCTGAAAAAGAAGGTGGTCAACCCCCTGACCGGCAGAAAGATCGGTGCCTACTACGGCTGTCTGCTGCTGCGCCCCAGCAACGTCATGGGCTTTGACAATGCGGAGGACCCCACCATTTTGGAGGACTTCATCCGTGCCATCGGTGCCACCCCTGTTGTCTATCCCTACCGCAACGAGTGCTGCGGCGGCTATATTTCCATAAAGGAGCCGGAAAAGGCAGCCCGGCTTTGCGACAAGATCACGGAAAGTGCCAAGGGCTTTGAGGCGGACTGTCTGGTCACCGCCTGTCCCCTGTGCAAGTATAATTTGAATAAGAGCGGCAAGCTGGATGTGGTGTACTTCACCGAGCTTCTGGCAGAGGCTCTGGGTGTAAAGGAGGGTGCGCTGTGAGCAATCAGGTAGAACTCATTAAGGAAATCAGCGGCGTGAACCCCTTAAAGTGCATGAAGTGCGGCAAGTGCTCCGCTTCCTGCCCGTCCTATAACGAAATGGACATCAAGCCCCACCAGTTTGTTTCCTATGTGCAAAATGGAGACATGGAGGCTCTGGTCAATTCCAAGTCTCTTTATCAGTGCCTGAGCTGCTTCGCCTGCATCGAGCGTTGCCCCCGGAACGTCCAGCCCGGCAAGCTCATTGATGCCGCCCGGCAGCTGGTCATCCGCCAGAGAGGTCAGCAGTACCTCAGCGCAGACGAGATTCCCCAGCTTCTGGATGAAGAAACACCCCAGCAGCTGCTCATGAGCGCATTCAGAAAGTATCGGAGGTGAGCGCATTGCAGAAAATTGGCGTATTTGTATGTCACTGCGGCAGTAACATCGCTGCCACGGTGGATGTAAAGAAAGTCGTGGAAATGGCTCTGCTGGAGCAGGGCGTTGTCCATGCGGAGGATTATCCCTATATGTGCTCCGAGGCCGGTCAGTCCCGGATCGCCGCGGCCATTAAAGAAAAGGGGCTTACCGGTATCGTGGTGTGCTCCTGCTCCCCCAGAATGCATGAGGCTACCTTCCGTAAGGCAGCCGAGCGGGCAGGGCTGAACCCCTACATGGTGGAGATCGCCAACATCCGGGAACACTGCTCCTGGATACATAAGGATATGACCGAGGCTACGGAAAAGGCAACCATTCTCATGCGTGCCGCCGTTGCAAAGGTCCATTTGAATGCCCCCTTGCAGGCAGGAGAAAGCCTGGTCACCAAGCGTGCTTTGGTCATCGGCGGTGGTATCGCCGGTATCCAGACCGCCATCGACATTGCCGACGCAGGCTACAAGGTGGACATCGTGGAAAAGACCCCCTCCATCGGCGGTCGGATGTCCCAGCTGGATAAGACCTTCCCCAC
>CAZENN010000271.1:0-1608 GCA_964513605.1 uncultured Oscillospiraceae bacterium | reverse complement strand
ACATAAAGGACGGCATTCGAGTCTACAAGGACCGCAACGGTAAGATCGTAAAGGCAGAGAATGGTTTCTATGACCCGTCAGACCGGAGCATCCACATTGACCTGAACGCCGGAAGCTTCGGTAGGGGCACGGTGCTGTTTACCATTTCCCACGAGCTGGTCCATTTTATGAAGGATACCTCACTGAAGCATTATGAAAAGCTGGCAGATCTGCTGGTAGAAGGCTATGCCAAGCAAGGGCAGTCTGTAGATGATCTGATTGCCTTACAGCAGGCAGAGGCGGAAGAAAACAACCGAACCCTTACCCGTGAGGAAGCCTTTGAAGAAGTCGTTGCGGACTCCATGGAGGAAATTCTGGCAGATGGCAGGGTTATGGAGCTGATGCAGAAGCTGGAAACAGAGGACCATAGTCTTGCCGGGAAGGTAAAGAAATTTTTCCAGGACATCATGCAGCTGCTGAAAGATACCATCAAGGCATACAGCAACTTTGCCCCGGACAGCCGAGAGGGCAACATGGTCAGAGAAATGCGTGACATCTACGCCCAGCTCCAGGAGGTTTTTGCTGAGGGTATTTATGAGGGCGGTAAAAACCACGGCAAAATAGAGGCGAACGAAAACACCACCGGTGAGGGTGGTGTGAGATATATGGTTCGTGATGGGAAAATTACTGCCAACAGTACAGAACAAGAGCGATATGAGCAACTACGGAATATAAATCTTAAGATATCTACCGTCGATCGTTCCAAAATAAAAGGAGTTGATTTGGAGGAATATAACACTAGAAAGAAAAGTGCAGTAACGCCTGGTTTTATCCAACTGGCGCAATCGCTAGGGCTTCTAAATGTGGATCTTCAGAACAGCTATATTGATTTCTCATTCCAGTATTCTATTAAGAACCTCAGGAAAAGCGCTCACCACCAGCTGGAGTTTGGCGGAACCTATCAAGACTATGTGGAAGCAATGTCCTGTTTTGGAGATTTGATAAAAAATGCGGTTCCTATTGAAGTTCATGGCGAAAAGAAAACAGGTACTTCAAGAGAAAATCCTGAGCTTCAAAACGTATATGTACTAGTTAGCGCATATAAGGACGATAAGAGTATTGTGCCAGTTGAGTTAGTAGTAAAGGAATTGCGAGGAAGAAACAACACCTTATACATGGCGGTTGTGTTAACAAAAATAGATCTTGAGGTCATGGATACGGGGGTTCCCAGTAATACCGGTGATGTGCCGCATCTGTTCTCAAGATCTACTATCAGTCTAACGGATTTATTTAGAAATGTCAACCACAAAGATGGCAGATTTCTAAAATATGTTCCTGATAACTTTTTGAATGCTGAACAAAAAGCGGCAAAGCAGGCCGCACTGGAACGGCAAAAGAGTGAATATGCGAGCTATGGGCGAACAAAACCTTCCACCCGAAAAGGTGAAACCACCTCCTACACCACCAGATCCCTGCTGATGAATGCGGATGAAAGCATAGCGATAAAGCCCATACAGCAGAAGGCCTTGAAGGAGTACCGGGAGATTGTCGGGGAATTGCAGCTGGAGGAAAAGCAGCTGGAAGATGCCCAGCAGAAGCTGGAAGCCATTCAGGACAGCAAGGGTCTGG
>CAZENN010000270.1:0-1643 GCA_964513605.1 uncultured Oscillospiraceae bacterium | reverse complement strand
TTACTGTAATTGGTTATATGACTTTTCTGGGGCTGCCAATTACAAGCTTAGAATTGCAATGGGGAAGAACTCTCTCCATCCAAAGCAGCTTCTTTTGTTTCGGAACATAGTGTTCTTCCTGCTTCTATTGAAGATGCTTGGCGATGGAAACAGCTTTCCTCAATTATCGAAGATATTACCGAAAAGCCTTTCGGCGATTTACAGAAAGAGAGTATCCGCCTAAGCAAGGAATATCGCAAAATTACTGCCCGTTATGCCGAAAAAAGTGCATGGTATCATTTGCTCCTACGAACGGAGGGGGATATTGATATGCGCCATGCCCTACAGGGGTGGAAGCAGACTGTTAAGAAAATTGGTAAAGGAACCGGTAGAAATGCACCGGCTTTGAAGGCCAAGGCTCGAGAACTTATGAGTCAATGCCAGGCTGCGGTTGCTACTACTTTAGTTGACCGAGGTTATCATCTTGTGCAACAATGGAAGGTAGGTGCCTATTGCCTTGATATCCATTTCTTCATGGGTCAGGGTCTTCAGCCTTGCGGTGTTCACACCGCAGATCTCTACTTTTCCCTGCATGACGTTCCTCCTACAGTTGGTAACTTCATTATCTCCACCCGGCGGTCAAACATACACCGGTGGTGGTTGTGGATTATTCACAAAAATTATGTTTGCTTTCTGCCGGAAAAAGGAGAAAGACTGCTCTGATTGGACAGGTTCTGAACTTTTTGTGCCTTTTTCGTTGGAAAGGTGACGGGAGCGGAACGGTGACGTAACATGGTTTTCTGCCGCTTCCGGCGGTGTGTATTCAAAAAAATATGCAGTTTTTTTCCGTGGGTGGATTTCATGGAAACCCCGGAGATAGCTGTGGAAAACTCAAACTTTTCCACAATCTCCACAGAGTTTTCCACAGGGGTTTTCCACAGCCGGTGTTAAAAAATATGCAGAAATCAGTTGACATAATTTTTACCGGCGATTTTTGACAAAATTCCCACTTTTTCGCACCTGACATTCCTGCCAAGCCTTGGCGTTCCCGGTTGAAAAAAATCCTTGACAAGCCCCCAAAGACACAATGCTGTCGATTCGCTGCCGGGGCTTTTTTCATGGGATGGAGGTTTCCAAAAAAATTTTTTCAAAAGGGTTGATTTTACTGTAAAACCACGCTATAATGTGGAACTGTATGAAACTTTGTAAAGAGGAGGTGTGATCATGCCCAACATTAAGTCCTCTAAGAAGGATGTCATTTCTTCCAAGATCGCTTACGAGAAGAACAAGGCCAATAAGTCTGCCCTGAAGACCGTCGTTAAGAAGTTCGATGCCGCGGTTGCTTCCGGCGACAAGGCTGCTGCTCAGACTGCCTACACTGCCGCTGTCACCGCAGTGGACAAGGCTGTCACCAAGGGTCTTCTGCACAAGAACAATGCTGCCCGTAAGAAGAGCAGCATGACCCTGAAGCTGAACAAGCTGGCTTGATCTCTCTGAAAATATCTCCCTCCCACTTTTTGGAGGGAGTTTTTTCATACCCAGAGACAGGAGATGTGAGATAGGAGATGTGAGATACAAGATACAAGATACAAGATATTCTCCGATGAGGAATATCTCGTATCTTCGTAGTCTCTAACAAGAATATCTCTTGTCTCGTATCTTCG
>CAZENN010000269.1:0-1646 GCA_964513605.1 uncultured Oscillospiraceae bacterium | reverse complement strand
CGGCAACGCTTGACTTCGTCCGTAGGATGATGCAAGAACCTGGTACCAGGGAGAAGATTGAGGCGAGGATACAGTCGAAGAAGGATCCCCAACAGAAATAAGAATTACAATTTTAGATCAACATTTTTAGCGCACAATAAAGCATCCGGGAGCCGCCACAGTGGTAGCTCCCGGATATTTATTTATATAATGCCCTGGATTGCATTTTCATAGATCTTCAAAATCCCAAGCGTTTGGGTTTTAAGGATTATTGAATTACTTTGCCATCGGGGAACTTGAAAGTTACATGGGCAGTTGCTCCGAGAGCATTGCCGATGATCTCCCATTCTTCCACAGTGAATTTTCCGGTGTTCAGCCGTTTGTTGAGCAACTGGGGAGACCACCCCAAACGCCGGGCCAATTCGGAATTTGTGATCCCGGCATAAGCTAGCGCCATTTCTATGATTTGACGTGCAGTCATGCTGTTACCTCCGGTTTTTCTTGTTTATGCAATACCCTGTATTGCGTTTTCATACAGAAAATCCTTTAACGCTTCACTGTTGCCGGTGTTGTAGTATTCCACAAGCAGGGTATTAAACTGCTCCATGTGGCGGTCGGTAATCGTGAGGAAGCCTGCGCCGGCGGCAATCAGGATCTTGTTTGCGAGGGTCATACTGGTGCGCTTGTTGCCGTCCCAGAAGAATTGGCCTCTTGCACCCCACACAAAGGCTTCCAAGGCTTTTGCGGTAGCGGAGGTGTCGTCGGTTAGAATCGCATCTAATTCCGCTCTTGCTTGATCCTCTGACGGCACAGGAGGCAAATAGTCTGTGCCGGAGATGCCAACGGAGCCGGTGCGGAGCTTGCCCCATTCCAGAGCCTCGTTCCGGGCGATGTATTCGTTCAGCTTGCACCAGTAATCAAAGGTCACAGGCTCGTCCATGCTATTCAATAGGAACCGCCATGCATCACGCATATTCAGCACAGCCTGGATGTCGTCAAGCTGTACATTGGGGACATTCACACCCTGCAGGATGGTTTTTGTCTGCGGGAATGTGATATTCCGGGCTTCCATCCGCATACCGCAATAGACATTCTCGTCCCACTTCTTTTTGGCCAGGAACAGACTCTGCTCCGGGGTCATGTGGAATTTGTCAGCATAGTTCTTCATATTGTAGCCTCCCAATCAGATTACTGTGCCATCAGCGAACACAAACTCAGCCCGCCACGATCCACCCAGCACGGTAGCAATCTGTTCCATTTCTTCTTTGGTAAGGGAATTCCGTTTTAGCTTTTGGTTGAAGTTCTGCGGGGTTGTACCAATTTTTCGTGCAAGCTCGGACTGGCTGATCCCGGTATAGGACAATGCCATTTTGATTTTTTGTTCGATAGTCATAGTATCGCCTCCTTGCTTTAGATTATACATTAATCAGTTTATGATTGCAAGCATAAAATTAAAAATATTAAGCAAAAACTTTAACTTAGTGCTTGACATTATAAAGCAAATCGTTTATAATATAGACATGAAGTACAGGGGAGCCCAATTTCAACACCGCTTGTTGTAACCCCTACAACAAACACAAAGAGGCGGAGGCAGCACGGAAAGACGGCAACCAAAACACAGGAGGTAAACACCATGAAAAAGTACGATCTGAGCAGCATCATGAGCG
>CAZENN010000268.1:0-1649 GCA_964513605.1 uncultured Oscillospiraceae bacterium | reverse complement strand
TCGGAAAGGTGGGTTTTACATATTATTCGCCGAAAAGTGCTGTGGAAAGATACCGGTCGCCGGTGTCGGGGAGCAATACGACGATTTGCTTACCCTGGTTTTCCGGTTCCCGGCTCAGCATCAGGGCGGCGTGAAGGGCGGCACCGGAGGAGATGCCCACCAGTATGCCCTCCGTTTTCGCCAGCTGCCGGGCGGCGTCATAGGCCTGCTGGGTCGTCACCGTTACCACCCGGTCCATAATGCTCACATCCAGCACCTGGGGCACAAACCCGGCACCGATACCCTGAATGCCGTGCTTGCCTGCCTGTCCCCCGGAGAGAACGGGAGAATCCGCAGGCTCTACTCCTACAACCTGAATGCCGGGGTTTTGGCTTTTCAGATACCTGCCCACGCCGGTAATGGTGCCGCCGGTACCCACACCGGCAACGAAAATGTCCACCGTCCCATCGGTGTCCGTCCAAATCTCCGGACCTGTGGTGTCAAAATGCGCCTGAGCGTTGGCAGGATTGCCGAATTGGTCGGGGATGAAGCTGCCGGGAAGCTCTTTGTGGAGGGCTTTGGCTTTTGCAATGGCACCGCTCATGCCCTCCGCTCCCGGGGTCAGTACCACCTGGGCACCGTAAGCCTTCATCAGACTGATGCGCTCCGGGCTCATGGAGTCGGGCATGACGATGACGCACCGATAGCCCCGTACCGCCGCCACCGCCGCCAGACCGATGCCGGTGTTGCCGGAGGTGGGTTCAATGATGACACTGCCGGGCTTCAACGCTCCCTGATTTTCCGCGTCCAGGATCATGGAAAGGGCGGCCCGGTCCTTCACGGAGCCGGCAGGATTCAAATATTCCAGCTTTGCCAGTACACAGCCGCCCGGTGCCAGCCGTTCCAGCTTCAGCAAGGGGGTGTGACCGATCAATTCATCCATACAGCGACAAATGTTCATATAAAATACACTCCTTTTAGAATTGACAGCATAAAATAAAAATGATATAAAATACAAAGAAAATAGGAGGGAAACCGAATGGATCACTTTGAACAGCAAATCGAAGGTGTGGTGGATCGGATTTTGGAGGACTACCGCCAAAATCGGGAGATCGACCACATGGATATCTCCCGTCATCCGGACCGGGATGTGGTGGTGGAGCTGATCGACAAGCTGCGCCGTATCATCTTTCCCGGCTACTTCCGGGATAGGAATTATCATATCTACAACGCCAAGCACAACCTGTCCATGCTCATTGAGGATGTGATGTTTAATCTGTCCAACCAAATCGCCCTTGCCCTGAAGGGAAGCGGCATGGAGGAAAAGCAGGCGATGGAACGGGCGCAGGAGCTGAGTCTTGCGTTTTTTGAGCAGATTCCCACCGTCCGTGCCTATGTGGATACGGACCTGCAGGCTTCCTATGATGGAGACCCAGCCGCCACCGGTATGGATGAGATCATCTTCTCCTACCCGGGGCTGTTTGCCATCACCGTCTACCGGATGGCCCATGTGCTCTATGGGCTGGGCGTTCCCATGCTGCCGAGAATGATGACGGAGCATGCCCATAGCGTCACCGGTATTGACATCCACCCCGGTGCTACCGTGGGGAAGTATTTCTTCATCGACCATGGCACCGGCATCGTCATCGGCGAAACCACCGTCATCGGTG
>CAZENN010000267.1:0-1677 GCA_964513605.1 uncultured Oscillospiraceae bacterium | reverse complement strand
GTAGCACAGACCTTGGAGAGGGTCTCTAATAACTACTACTCTATAATACAAGGAACCACGGAACCACTCATGCGGAGCAGTCCGTGACAGGGTTCAGCGTCCGTGACATAGTTCATTTCTGTTTCGGAAATATGCAGGAGATTCGCCAGTGCCTGCCGGTCGCCGGGAGACTGGTTGAACAGAAGAAGGAATTCGGAGTTTGCGAACATGAGTTTTGCGGTCTCGGATTCCAGACACTCCTGGACATTTTGGGTTGCGGCGGTCAGAATGCCTCCGTATTTTCGGAAACGCTTCCATGCCCGGTAAAGCACCTCTGCGGAGTAGTGGAACTTGAAGTAGAGATATACCTCATCCAGAAATACCCAGGTATACTTGCCTTTCATGCGGTTGGTAATGACACGGTTCTGGATGGCCTCCAACGCGACCACAAGGGCTGTGGGCCGAAGCTGCTCACCCATCTCATACAGATCGAGACATATGATCCGGTTGTCCATGTCTACGTTGTTGGCGTGAGCGAAGATGTTAAGACTGCCTTCCGTGATTAGTTCTGCAGCGAGAGCCAGTTCCCGAGCCTCGGGATCGTTCTGCTTCAAAACTTCCTTACGCCAGTCGACAAGTGTAGGTGCGGGGACTTTTCCTTTGCCCCGGAGGTAAGGGCGCATAATGGTCTTGGTGCAACGGTCGATGATGGACTTCTGACTGGCTGTAAGACCACTCACAACCATGTGCTGCTCCAGAATGCTGGTGATAATCTCTGACTTCATGGCTACAATGTCATTTTCCTTGTAGCCGGAGCTTACGGCCAAGGGATTTATGTGGTGGCGGCTCTGGGGCGAGATCTCCACAACTTCTCCACCCATAGCCCGAACAAGGTGATTGTACTCACGCTCGGCATCTACAATGATAATATCATCGTCTGTGTTTAGTGCCACATAAGCGGCGGTTTGCTTCATGCCAACGGATTTGCCGGAGCCAGACACACCAAGATAGAACGCGTGAGGAGATACGAGCTGCTTGCGGTCGCAGATCAGAAGATTTTTGGAGATGGCGTTGACGCCGTAGTATACGCCACCCTGTTCCTGAATGTCCCGGGTGCGGAAGGGGATAAGGGCTGCTGTGCTCTCCGTGGTCATGGTGCGGACAGTACGGATGCGGCGAAGGCCATAGGGGAGAACGGTATTCAAGCCGTCCTCCTGTTGTTCGCCCAGAACAGAGAGTGTACAGTTGCCCTCTTGGGCGATGGCCCGAATGCTCTCGGTATCGGCGTCAAGCTGTTCCAGGGAATCAGCCACATGGACGAGGGTTATGAGGACTAGGATCATCTTCTGGTCCCGGGTGGTCAAGTCATCCAGAAACTCCATGCTTATGTCCCGGGGCTGAGTCAGGGCCTGGGGCGGGGTGGAGGTATAGATATGCCGGGCATTCTGCTTCTGTTGCCAGCGGGTGATGTCCGCCTCCACGCTGAGGATTCGCTGATTGACCTCTTTCAGAGCTTCTTCCGTGGGAACTGCAATAAGGTCAATGGAGAGTACAAGATTTTTGGCAAAGACGGACATTTTGGAAATGGCTTCATCATGGACATAGGAGCCGTACTCCCGGAGAAACAACACCCGGCCAAACTTGCAATGTCATTAAGATAGCGTTCTAACAGAAAGAAAAGAATGGTCTGCGCGGACC
>CAZENN010000266.1:0-1683 GCA_964513605.1 uncultured Oscillospiraceae bacterium | reverse complement strand
CTGTTATGTTGCGTCCCGACAGCCAAAATAAGTACGATCCCAACAACCTGATCCTTTACCGCACCTCCCTGGCGATGTACAAAAATCTGATGGATGAGGGCATTTTCAACGAGGAAGAGTATTGTCACATACGCACCATATTAACCAAAAAGTACGGCCTATCTTCGGATAGTATTTTCGCAGAATGTGCTTGATATATTGGCCGGTCAGAGCGAATATGAAGTACCCCAATATGATACAAAGGAGGAACACAATATGGAACGAATTGTCGTACAGCGACCCTTTCCTAAGGCAAATATCCCCCAGTTGAAGCGTGTAGCCGCGTACGCAAGAGTGTCCAGCGGCAAGGATGCCATGCTGCACTCCCTGTCTGCCCAGGTCAGCTATTACAGCGACCTGATACAGAACCACAGCGGCTGGCAGTATGTTGGTGTGTACGCAGACGAGGCTCTAACCGGCACCAAGGACAACCGAGAAAACTTTCAGCGACTGCTGGCGGATTGCCGGGCTGGGAAGGTCGATATGGTCATTACCAAGAGTATCTCCCGCTTTGCCCGCAATACCGTCACGCTGCTGGAAACCGTTCGTGAACTGAAAACATTGGGAGTGGATGTGTTCTTTGAGGAGCAGAATATCCACTCCCTTTCTGCTGACGGAGAACTGATGCTGACGATCCTGGCCAGTTATGCCCAGGAAGAAAGCCTCTCTGCCTGTGAAAACCAAAAGTGGCGGATCAAGCGAAATTTTGAAAATGGGATACCCTGGAATGGAACGATGCTCGGTTACCGATACGAAAACGGCACCTTAATCGTTGAGCCAACAGAAGCGAAAACAGTCAACCGCATCTTTACGGAATACCTTGCCGGTTCCGGGATGACCGCTATTGCCAAGCGATTGAACGCTGATGGCATCCCTACCCGGTACGGCAATACCTGGGGCAAGGCAAGCATCAAGGCAGTGCTTCAAAACTATGCCTATACAGGAAATCTGCTCCTGCAGAAATCCCGGCGGGTGGATCATCTTACCAAGCGGGACGCGCCGAATAACGGAGAGTTGCCACAGTACCATGTGCAGGGTTGCCACGAAGCAATCATCCCTCTGCGGTCGTTTAACGCTGCACAGGAGGAAATGAAGCGACGGGCAGAAAAACATACGCACCCCGGCGAAAAGAGAAAAGAATACCCGTTCTCAGGTAAACTGATCTGTGCCTGCTGCGGTAAGCATTACAGAAGAAAGATTACTGCCACCGGACCCAAATGGATCTGTATTACCTACAATACCATGGGCAAAGCAGCCTGCCCCTCCAAGCAGATCCCGGAAGATACCCTGATTGCCGCCACCGGGGAGGTTATCGGCAGCACAGAGGCCATTGACAGCAAAATAACGGCTGTAAGGGTGGAGAACGATAATACCCTGGTATTTTGCCTTACCAACGGAGAGCGAATCGTTAAACGATGGCAGGATCGTTCCCGCCGAGAAAGCTGGACACGGGAGATGAAGAATGCCGCCCGGCAGAAGGAAATGGAAAGGAGGTCGCATCATGATAAATGCTAAAAATATTACAGTTATTCCCGCCACAATAAATCCTATGACCCGGCTGCCAATGATGTCGGCCATTCTCCGCCGGGTGGCTGCATACGCCCGTGTGTCTACGGACAGTGAGGAGCAGTTGACCAGCTACGA
>CAZENN010000265.1:0-1688 GCA_964513605.1 uncultured Oscillospiraceae bacterium | reverse complement strand
TTTCTTTTACCGCCCACCGGCATTTTTATGGCATTCGAACCCTGTGCGTGTTGGTGCTGACCTGTGTGACCTGCGTTTACGGCTTTTGGAACGCAAGGCAGATCGACCATGTTTCCTATGAGGTAAAGCTGGCAGACAAGGCAGACATTTCGGATCTAAATGTGGTTCTGATCAGTGACCTGCATTTAGGTGCCGTTGGCTCTGAGGGGCGGCTGGAGGAAATCGTAGAAGAAATCAACCGCTTGGAGCCGGATCTGGTGTGTATCGCCGGGGATTTTTTCGATACGGACTTTGCATCCATCCAGAATCCGGACGCCGCCATCCAGACCCTGAAAAACCTGCGCTCTACCTACGGTACATACGCCTGTCTTGGAAATCACGATGCCGGGCAGACGGTATCGAAGATGACCGACTTTTTGGAGCAAGCCAATGTCCGTCTGCTCCGGGACGAGTACACCGTCATTGATGACCGGCTGGTGCTGGTCGGGCGGCTGGACGGCTCCCCCATCGGTGGATACGGTCAGTGGAGCAGAGCGGAGCTTTCCGACTTTTTCTCTCGGGAGGACCCTTCCCTGCCGGTGATCGTCCTGGACCATAACCCTGCCGGCATCCACACCTATACGGACGAAGCAGATCTCATTCTGTGCGGTCATACCCACAAAGGGCAGCTCTTCCCTGCCAGCCTGATTACAGGTGCCATGTACACTGTAGACCACGGATATTACCAAAAGGATTCCCAAAGCCCTCAGGTGATCGTCACCTCCGGCGTGGGCTACTGGGGAATGCCCATGCGGGTGGGCACGGACTGTGAGATCGTATCCATCCACTTCACCCACGACATTTGAAAGGAGAACACCATGAATTATGATGTAATTATTATCGGCGCAGGTCCCGGAGGGATTTTTGCCGCCTATGAACTGATGCAGCACAACCAGGATTTGAAGGTCGGCGTTTTTGAAGCCGGACACGATCTGGCACGGCGGCACTGCCCCATTGACGGTGAAAAGGTCAAGTCCTGCATTCGCTGTAAAAGCTGCAGCATTATGAGCGGATTCGGCGGCGCAGGTGCCTTTTCTGATGGAAAATACAACATCACCAACGATTTTGGCGGCACGCTTTATGAGTACATCGGTAAAAAACACGCCTTGGAGCTGATGCATTACGTCGATGAGATCAATATGGCTCACGGCGGCAAGGGCACCAAGCTCTACTCCACCGCCGGAAGCCGGTTTAAGACCCTGTGCATTCAGCATGATCTGCACCTGCTGGACGCTTCCGTCCGGCATTTGGGCACGGATATCAACTATGTGGTGCTGGAAAATCTGTATAACCGCTTGAAGGATCAGGTGGACTTTTACTTTGATACGCCGGTACAGACTGTCACCGCCGCTGAGGATGGCTATGATATACATTGTGCAAATACGGTGTATCACTGCAAGCAGTGCATCATTTCTGTGGGACGCATCGGCAGCAAGTGGATGGAGCAGGTCTGTAAAGAGCTGAACATTCCCACCAAATCCAACCGGGTGGACATTGGCGTTCGGGTGGAGCTGCCTGCGGAGGTTTTTGCCCATCTGACCGATGAGCTGTACGAAAGCAAGATCGTATACCGGACGCAAAAATACGGCGACCGGGTCCGTACCTTCTGCATGAACCCCAAGGGTGCCGTGGTCAACGAGAACACCAAC
>CAZENN010000264.1:0-1693 GCA_964513605.1 uncultured Oscillospiraceae bacterium | reverse complement strand
TCCGACCATGTGCTTAAGGGCGTGGAGACCTCCTCCGAGGAACGTCAGAAGTCCTTCACCACTATGATGAAGGTAGCACTGGATGTGGCTGTTGCCATGGAGAATAAATAAGATGAAACGTGTATTTTTGATCGTTCTGGACTCCTTCGGCATCGGTGGTATGCCGGATAGCGCGTCCTTTGGGGATGTGGGAGTCAATACCCTCCGGGCCTGCGCCGGGTCTTCCCAGCTGAGCGTTCCCAATCTGATCGCCGCCGGTCTGGGCAATATTGACGGCGTGGAGGCACTGCCCAAGACAGAGATTCCCACCGGTGCTTATGCCAGGCTGACGGAAGCCTCCATGGGCAAGGATACCACCATCGGTCACTGGGAAATCGCCGGTCTGGTCTCCCCCCAGCCTCTGCCCACCTATCCTGAGGGCTTTCCTCAGGAGATTTTGGATGCCTTTACCGAGGCAACCGGTCGGGGCTGCCTGTGTAATCTGCCCTACTCCGGCACCGATGTGATTCGGGATTACGGTCAGGAGCAGCTGGATACGGGCAAATGGATCATCTACACCTCCGCCGACTCCGTGTTTCAGGTTGCCGCCCATGAGGAGCTGATTCCTCTGGAGGAATTATACGATGCCTGTAAAAAGGCAAGAAATCTGCTTCGTGGCAAGCATGGCGTGGGCAGAGTCATTGCCCGTCCCTTTGTGGGTACCGCCGGTGCCTTCCAGCGGACCTCCAACCGCCACGACTATTCTCTGGAGCCTCCCGGAGTGACGTTGCTGGATGCTTTGCAGAAAGCCGGAAAAGCCACCATCGGCGTGGGCAAGATCTATGATATCTTCGCCGGGGTGGGCGTTTCCGAGCATGTTTACAACAAGAGCAACGCCGACGGCATGAACCACACCCTGAACTATGCCAAGGAGGACTTTGAGGGTCTGTGCTTTGTAAATCTGGTGGACTTTGATATGCTCTACGGTCACCGCCGGGACATTGACGGCTACGCCAAGGCCCTGACAGAATTTGACACCTGGCTCCCGGAGCTGATGAAGCAGATGGGAGAGGATGACATTGTGATGATCACCGCCGACCATGGCTGTGACCCGGCCTATACCGCCACCACCGACCACACCAGAGAGTATGTCCCCCTGCTGGTGCTGGGTCAGAAGGTACGCCCCGTGAATTTGGGCACTCGCAAAAGCTTTGCGGACATCGCCGCCACCGTCGCCCAGCTGCTGGGGGTCTCGCTGGATACCCCGGGTACCAGCTTTGCGGATGAGATCATCAAGGAGGGCTGAGCATGGACGCTGAAAAATTGATCGACCTTGCCAAAGAAGCCATGACCCACGCCTATGCCCCCTACTCCGGCTTCCATGTGGGTGCGGCTCTGCTGTGCAGTGACGGCACCATTTATCAGGGCTGCAACATTGAAAACTCCGCCTACAGCCCCACCAACTGCGCCGAGCGGACTGCCTTTTTCAAAGCGGTCTACGATGGACACCGGGATTTCACCGCCATCGCCATCTGCGGCGGCATGGGCGGCAAGATCAACGGCTTTACCACCCCCTGCGGAGTCTGCCGTCAGGTGATGAAGGAATTCTGCAAGGATGATTTCACCATCTATGTAGCAGGCCCGGAGGATGCCTTTGAAACCTACACCCTCGCCCAACTGCTGCCCAGCGGATTTTCTCTTTGATATACAGCAA
>CAZENN010000263.1:0-1707 GCA_964513605.1 uncultured Oscillospiraceae bacterium | reverse complement strand
CCTGCTTGATCAGCATCCGGTACATGGTGGGAGGTGCGCAGAAGGTGGTGATGTTGTACTTTGCGAACATGGGCAGAATCTTTTCTGCGTCAAAGCGATCGAAGTCGTAAACGAAGATGGCGCCCTCACACAGCCACTGACCGTAGAGCTTGCCCCACAATGCCTTGCCCCAGCCGGTTTCCGAAATGGTGAAGTGCAGACCGTCCCGTTCGCACAGATGCCAGTACTTGGCAGTGACGTAGTGACCCAGAGCGTACTTGTAGCTGTGCATTGCGATCTTGGGATAGCCGGTGGTGCCGGAGGTGAAGAACATCAGCATGGGGTCTGAGCCGCAGGGAGCATCGGCAGTGCGCTCATAGCGGCGGCTGAACAGGGGATATTCTTCATCATAATTGTGCCAGCCCTCCCGGCTGCCGCCAACCAGGATCTTGGTCAGCTCCATGCCCACTTCCTCATGGGCAAGGTCAACCTGATGGGCAGTGTCTCCATCGGCGGTGCAGAGGATGGCGTTCACCTCAGCTGCCTGGAACCGGTAAGTAAAGTCGTGCGCCACCAGCTGATTGGTAGCAGGAATGGCAATGGCACCCAGCTTGTGCAGACCCAGAATGGCGAACCAGAACTGATAGTGCCGTTTCAGTACCAGCATTACCCGGTCGCCCTTCTTGATTCCCAGAGACTTGAAGTAGTTGGCACTCTGGGAGGATGCGTCCTTAATATCCTTAAAGGTGAACCGCCGCTCGGTCATGTCATTGGCAATGTGCAGCATGGCGAGCTTGTCGGGTTCCCGACGGGCAATGGCATCCACAGTATCGAAGGCAAAGTTGTATTCGTCGGTTCCGTTGAAGGTGATGTTCTTCAAAGCACCCTTCTCGTCTTCCTCCGCATTGATAAACTTATTGCAAAGAGGCTCCATGGCGGGCTTTCCGCTGCGGCTCTGCCCGATGAACAGGGGCTGATCCGTGGTGTCGCTGACCATGATCATGGAAAGGAAGACGCAGTCCTGCCCGTCAATGGCGATCATACCGTGGGGGGTGGAGGACTTGTAGAAAATGCTGTCGCCCTCTCGCAGAACCTCCTCATGGTCGCCGACCCGGATGCGCATGGCACCTTTGAGCACCAGATCAAACTCCTGACCGGAGTGGGTGGTGGTGCTGATGGGCTTGTTCTGCAGCTCCTCAGAGTATTGATAAGTGACCCAGTAGGGAGTGGCCAGCTTTTTACGGAACATAGGTGCCATATCCTGAATGGTGATGCCATCCTCGCTGGCGGTGACCAGACCCTTTCCCTTCCGGGTAATGGTATAACCGGAAAGCTTGGCACTGCGGCCCTCCAGCAGCACGGTGATCTCCACACCGAATACCTTGGCACACTTGTGCAGGAAGGTAAAGGGCAGATCCGCTGTGCCGCTTTCGTATAGCTTATACTGATCCTCGGACACTTCGGTCAGCTCGGACATTTTTTGCATACTGTAACCCAGAATATCACGCATATCCCGGATACGCATGGCAATATCCATCAGCTGATTGGCAGGATTTTGATGACTCATAAATAACGATCCTTTCACAAAAAAATAAAAAATCGCCCCAAGACATACATCTTGAGACGAGTAAAACTACCCGCGGTACCACTCAAATTACGGCAATGCCGTCCCTTCAGGCTCCAACAAGCCCTATCCCTTAACGCGGGCACACGGGAGAACCTGTTGCA
>CAZENN010000262.1:0-1721 GCA_964513605.1 uncultured Oscillospiraceae bacterium | reverse complement strand
GATATGCTCCCCATAGAGTAGACACTCGAAATAACAAAAATTTCGAGACTACACTATGGGGGGCATTTTTATGTTTAAGAGGAAAGTGACACCAGAAGAAAAGATAAATGCAGTAGAGGCATATTTGAGGGGAGAAATTACTGTACGCACAATAATAAATAAGTATGGCGTGGCAAAGAACTCATTTTACAAATGGGTGAGAAACTATGAAGTATTCGGGCCGGATGGGTTGCGAGATAAGCATAGGAAAACACAATATTCCGTGGAAGTTCGAATGGCAGCAGTTCAGGATTACTTGTCCGGAGTAGGTTCACAGGCCGATATTTGCAAGAAATATAAGATTTTTTCTCAACACCAGTTACAAAATTGGATTAAGCTGTATAATAGTCATAAAGAATTACGGCCCAACACAGGTCGAGGGAGTGATATCTATATGACTAAAGGAAGAAATACTACATATGAGGAACGCGTGGAGATTGTCAGCTACTGCATCGGGCATGGCAATGACTACACAGCCACCATTGAGAAATACGGTGTCAGCTATCAGCAGATCTACTCTTGGGTAAGAAAGTACAACGAAAAAGGTGCAGAAGGTCTGGTGGATAAGCGTGGTAAGCGTAAGCCGGAATCGGAGATGACTGATTTAGAGAAACTTCGTGCCGAGAACCGGATGCTAGAAGCCCGCAACAAGAGATTAGAAACGGAGTGTGCCGTGTTAAAAAAACTCGAGGAAATCGAAAGGAGGTGGCGCTGAGCGGTGTTCGGCAGGAGTATCTCTATCTCTGTGTTCAGGAAATGCACAAAGAGGGATATGCCATAACTGAAATCTGTGACATTCTGGATCTAAACCGATCCAGCTACTACAAATGGACACATCGGTCAAAAAGCAACCGCGAGCTTGAAAACGAAGCATTGCTGCATGAAATCGGCGTAATCTATGCAGAACATAACGGAACTTATGGTTATCGCCGGATTGCAGATGAATACAACGCCACACATGAAAAGAGGTACAATCTAAAGCGTTTTTACCGTTTAATTCATATCGTTGGACTGTTGGCTGTTATCCGCAGAAAGCGTCCTGCATACCGGCGATCCACACCGGAAGTTACAGCAGAAAATGTACTCAATAGAGAATTTTATGCCAACGATGTAAATGAGAAGTGGTGTACCGATGTTACCGAGATGAAATATGGTTCCGAAGGCGAGAAAGCCTATCTCAGCGCAATTCTGGATTTGAAGAGCAGAGATATCGTTTCCTTCGCAATTGGTAAGAGCAACAACAATCAGTTGGTGTTCCGGACCTTTGATTTGGCTGTAGAGAAGTATCCTGATGCTCATCCACTATTCCATAGCGACCGTGGCTTCCAGTATACAAGTCCACAGTTTAGAGCTAAGCTGGACAAACAGAAGATGGAACAAAGTATGTCACGGGTTGGTAGATGTATCGATAATGGTCCAATGGAAGGCTTTTGGGGTATTCTGAAATGCGAAATGTACTATCTCAACCATTTTGAAACCTATGAGGAGCTTGTATCTGCTGTCGAGCAATTCATTCATTATTACAACCACCAGCGGCGTCAGCACAAACTGAACTGCCTGCCACCAGCTACTTACCGTAGCTTACTGGAAGCTGCGTAAAAGAAAACCAGGACCTCATTTCTGAGATCCTGGAGAAAACTATTTTTGTTTTTTCATCTGTCTACTTGACAGGGAGCGGTTCA
>CAZENN010000261.1:0-1725 GCA_964513605.1 uncultured Oscillospiraceae bacterium | reverse complement strand
TGCCGTTTGAAGTGTTATTATCTTGTTCGTATGCACCGAAGAATACATAATCTCCGACTTTGGCAACTTTAAGTTTCTCGACCTTGTACTTGTCGTAAATAGAGTTTGCTTTATCTGCACTGTCTTTATATCCGTCTAACGCTATCAAAGCTTCATAAGCCTCAACAATATTTCCTGCTTCCATTAACGCTATTGCATCATTGTATTTGCCGTTAGGAATAATAACGGCGTTCATAATGATAATAAAGGCAATGATCGCACAAACAATAGGGGTTGTAATAATGGCAATTCGTTTGTTGCGTTTTGCTCGTTTTTCAGCTTCCTTACGGGCAATTTCAGCAAGGCGTTCTTTTTCCAAACGATCTGCTTCGGTTTTAGCTTTGATTTCTTCAATCTTCTTTTGGCAGGCGTAAACCCTTTCATCGGCATCCTTCCAGCCGGAGATTGATTCCAATAATTTAATTGCAGCTTCGTAATTAGATATAGCCTCACCGGTCATTTTAGATTTGCCTTCGGCAAGGATAGCATCCTTTCGTGCCACCTCCGCTTTTTCGTAGCACGTCTGTGCAAGAGCAGCAGAATCCTGATATTCATCAATAGATTCAAAAAGATGAGCCGCTTCCTTATAAGTACTTTCGGTATGCGCCGCAGACATTGCGTTTTTTGCACGAGTATAAATACCATCAAGACGAGCGTTTTCATTGCGAGTATTGATGTGCTCTATGTAGCCAATAAGCGTTGCTTTCAGTTTTTCATCGGCAAAGCGAACAGCTTTTTGGTAGTTATTGCTATGATCAAACGGTTCTGCTTGATCTTTTAAAGATTCCTGCTTTCTTACCCTTAATTCGGACAATAATTTGCCCAAATAGGCAGATGCGTTTTCGGGATCAATATCCAGCACCTTTTCGCAATATTCATTGGCGGAATTCCAATCGCCGTCTTCGAGGAACATAAAAGCACGCTTCAAAAGCGGAGCTGTGTTAGCGTTTCCACCGCTAATTACAGTTTCCTTAACAACAGTTGCTTTGGGTTCGTCTGCACCAATGATTTTCATAATACCACGAATAAGGTCTTGCATAAAGCCGAGCTTGGTCATATCCTGCGCTTGCAGGTGCGAAAATTCCTCCGGCAGATCGTAGGGATCCATATCTTTGTAAGCAGGGATGAGCATTTTCTTCTGTCCCTGCTTAATAAGAGCAAGATAACGGCTCCACTCGTTTTTAACCCAAACAGCGTTAAAGAACTCGGGCTTTGTGCCGAGAACAACCATCACTTTTGCACTATTCAGTGCGGCAAAGATATATGGCTCATAGGCAGAGCCAAGCTTATCCTCTAAAGTAATACGAGCAAAGAAGACTTTAAAGCCTTCTTGCGTTAACTGATGATACAAATCATTTGCTAAAACACTATCAGGTGTACGGCGACCGCTATTATCGGTTTCCTTATAGCAAATGAAAACATCAAAAGGTTCTTCTTTTTGAGAAATAGCAAGGATACCTTTTTGAATTTCGTTTATGGCCTTGGCTTCTTCCTTGTAAATATTACGCTGATATCCATCAGCATACTGTAAAGCAGACTTATAATTATCATCATCAAAGATGGAAGTAAACTGCGCTCTGTTTACAGTTGGGATACGCTTGCGGGAAGCGGGATCTTCCACGTATTCAATGCCGTAACGGCAGAGAACAAGCGACCAATACGCTTCGGCATCGGTGTTATCCTCGT
>CAZENN010000260.1:0-1726 GCA_964513605.1 uncultured Oscillospiraceae bacterium | reverse complement strand
CTGGCAAAGAAGCCTACAGGCACCGTATTTTCATCCCCCTATGTCACCATGGGCCGGGAATACATGAAGCAGGCCAACGCCGCCTGGTATCAGATTTACCAGGTGGTCAAAGAAAACTGCACCGTCGATCTTGGAGGCAGCTCTCCCCAAGACGATGTCATGGAGCGGCTGCTCCGCGCCCGTATGGGTCAAAAACACTATTAATATTTGGAGGTATTTATTATGAGCAATGTGAGAACTGCCGCTGATGCTATGCGGCGACTGGAAGAACTGGCTGCTGAGATCAGCGGCAAGAAACCCGATCCCTCTGCCGAGGCCAGAAAGCAGGCCGAAGCATACAACACCGCGTTCTGGGAAATCATGCACACTGGTATGCCCCAGAACAGTTTGAAGGTAGGCAGCGATGGTGCCGGAGGTTATCTGGTGCCGGATACTTACGAGGACAAGCTGTTAAAAGCTCTGTCGGAACGGAATGTGATCCGGCAGATTGCTACCACCATTCCCACCACCCACAAGCTGCATATTCCTGTGGCTTACGGCGTGGGCGATGCCACATGGGTCGTCGAGGGACAGCCCTGGTCTTTCAGTGAGGCATCTTTCGGTGAGGTGGTGCTGGATGCACACAAGCTGGCGACTTCCATCCTTGCATCCGATGAGATGTTGGAAGACGGCGGTGTTGACCTGGAAAAGCATATCCAGGAATTCTTTGCCGAGCGGATCGGTGAAGCGGAAGAGGCGGCCTTCATCCATGGCAACGGCAAAGGTAAGCCTTTGGGTCTGATCTACCAAGCATCGGTGGGTACCATGTCCGAAACTGAAGGTGACATCAGCATTGATGATATGATCAATCTGGAGTTCTCTGTTCCCCAGGTTTACCGGGATCATTCGGTCTGGCTGATGTCCGACGATGCCTTCCGCAGACTGCGCCGTGTCGACCACTATGACGGCAGACCTCTGTGGAACAACAATCTGCAGGAGGGTGAGCCCCAGTATCTGTTCGGTCACCGGATCTATATCTGCAAGGCTATGGACAAGGTTGCTCCCGGCAGCATTCCCGTTATGTTCGGTGATTTCCGGAATTACTGGATCGGTGACCGGGGCAAGCGTGTCATCAAGCGACTGGTGGAGCGTTATGCCGACCGGGGCCAGGTGGCATTCATCACCACCGAGCGGGTGGATGCCAAGCTGGTTCTGCCTGAGGCTGTGAAGATGCTGAAGATCAGCGGCACTCCCGCAGCGGAAACCGAAGAATAAGCCAACCGGGGAGGGTAGCTCTGCAGGGTTGCTCTCCCCATCACTTTGCGGTCATGACGGAAGGAGTGTCACTATGAGACTGCAGGATAAAATCGCCATCAACAATATGCGGCTGGAGGGACACAGTCCTTCCGTGATCGCCGCCAAGCTTGGACTCCCGGCAGGAACGGTTCGTTCCCATATTCACCGCCATCCCAACATTCCCGGAGCAAAGGTCTGCAAGAATTGCAGCAAACCACTGATGCAACCCAAAGGCCGCCGGGAGAAGAAATTCTGCTCCGATGCCTGCCGGATGGCATGGTGGAACAGCCACCAGGAGGATGTCAGCAGAAAAGCTTTTTACAATTTGGTGTGCCAGCATTGCGGAAAGGAGTTTGAGAGCTATGGCAACAAAAACCGGAAATATTGCTGTCGGGTCTGTTATGTTGCGTCCCGACAGCCAAAATAAGTACGATCCCAACAACCTGATCCT
>CAZENN010000259.1:0-1731 GCA_964513605.1 uncultured Oscillospiraceae bacterium | reverse complement strand
TTGCTGCTTGATTGCATAATTAAAATGGCAACCAATCTCTCAATTCCTTTAATCCATTATACGTTTTCATTACTACTGAATGATCGTGTAGGTATTCCAATCCTTTAACAGTCAGTTTTGTACTATCAAGGAATAGGATAGGACCTGCGTGAGTTACACCTTTAACCAGTCCTTCATCCTGACACGCTTCAACGATATCCCACAACTCCTCGTTACTGATGCCATAATCTGCTGATTTGGGGATGTTACCATCGTTAATCTCTCTCATAAAGCTTAACATTACTTTCAACTTGTCAATCGCCATTGCTATTTTCTCCTTAAAACAAAATTACCTAAAATTTTCTTCTGCAATTTGTATGTATGCCCATAGGATAAATGAGCACGGTAACTTGACAGAACTTGATTAATTTCTTCTAATTCGACATTACCGTCAGTATAAGCACCCTGAAAATATTTTAATTTGCGTTTATATTTGTATTTTGTTTGTTGCTTGACTTTACGTATTACTTTACCGCTTTCTGTTAGATAAATATGCCATCCGAGATAATCTACGCCGTTTTTTAGTGGAAATACTTCGGTCTTTTTGTTAAATTCAATTTTTAGCTCTTTTGCACATTGCCCCATCTGCTCAAGACAATAGCGCAGATATTCCTTGTCTTGATGAATCAGCACACAATCATCCATATATCGGGAATAATATTTAATTCGCAGTTTTTCTTTAATTAAGCGGTCAAACCCATCCAAATAAAATATAGCAAACCATTGACTTGTTTGATTTCCAAGCGGTAGTCCTTTTCCGGGCGTTACTTCAAAGCTATCGATAATCTGATATAACAGACTCAACACTCGCTTATCCTCGATTACCCTTGATAATTTGCGTTTTAGCACTTCGTGATCAATGTTATCAAAGAACTTTCTGATATCGCATTTTAGAAAATAACCGTTTGCACCGTGGTTGTTATAAAAATTGCGCAAAAATTTTGAAACTCTGCCAATCGCAAAATGCGTACCTTTTCCAATGCGGCAGGCAGAGTTGTCGTAAATCAGCTTTTTATCAAGAATTGGAGCTAAAACCTCATCGCACAAACAATGTTGCACCACTCTGTCACGGTAATGCAAGGCGTGGATCATACGGTACTTAGGATCATAAATGGCAAAGCTATAATAATCTTGCATTTTATAGGTTCCGTTTTTTAATGCATCTGAGAGAGTCGTTAAATTCTCCCCAAGATTCATCTCGAACTCAATAACCTCTCGGGTGGTGCGCTTGCTTCGCCTTGCAACTGTGTGCGCTTTATAAAGGTTTTGAAAATCGTATATTTTTTCGTAATCCGTCATAATTAAAACTCATCGGCAGGGTGGAAGAACTGCCGTGCACAGCAATTCCTCCACCGTAAGAGCATAAAACAATTTGCGTTATCTCTGCCGCCGACATATGTTTTCCCGAAAATTCGAGAGGGAATCCGATTCCTTTACTCTCGGCACGGGCTTTGCGTGCTTACGCAAAAGCTTCAGACCATATGAGAGCAATGCGGGGCGGACGGCATCGTTATCGTTGTTGACATTGTTGCCGTTCTCGTTGACGTCGCCGTCATTGTTGACATTGGCGGCATTATTCTGATTGTTGCCGGGCGACCGCAGCCACCACCAGCAGAAGAGCCCATACAATCGAATCCCCGGATCACGTCCCGTCGGACGATAATCGTCTTCTGTCGCTGTTCATCCAAGCTC
>CAZENN010000258.1:0-1753 GCA_964513605.1 uncultured Oscillospiraceae bacterium | reverse complement strand
TGTTGACTTCGTACAGACCGTCTCCCGTGCCGACAAGCAACGTGACGGAGTCTTTTTGTAGAATACAGGTGACAGGCAGCATCATCAGGGGCGTTCTGGAAATCTACGGAACCACAAATTATCTGACTGTCTGCTACCTCTATGTAGGTACCGCACTGGTTGGGATTGGGTTTGTCACCTGGTTTGCCGATACATTTTTTACGAGAAAGCAACGGTAGACATTACGCCTTGAATATGCTATGATGAATCCATCTTATATATTGAGGTTGATACCATGAGAAAACGTCTCATCCCTTTCCTCCTTGGCATACACGTCCTGTTTTGCTGTGGGATTCCCGTCCTCGCCAGTCCTGCCGCAGAAGCGGAAGACATGAGCAGCAACGTCCAGATCAGCGGAATCGGATACGAACGCTTTGACTTTCTTTTTGACGGGGACCTGCTGACCACCCACACCTCATCGGGGGATGTCTCCATTTCAGTGTACAGCGAAGAGGATATCGGCTATCTGTATTTGATTTTTGATATGGAATATCCCGGCTATGTGATTGAAAATATCGCAACCGGAAGTCAGGTTCGTGTGGAAGGTTATGGGTGTCTGCATGAATGCATTGACCTAAGCCAATATTTTGACCAATTGCCCACCGCCGTGACCATTCATTTTGAAGGCAGCGTGAGCCTGAATGAGCTGACGGTTTATTCTGAGGGTATCCTTCCGGAGCATGTCCAGCAATGGTCGCCGCCTGCGGAGGGAAAGACCGATATTCTACTGCTGAGCACCCACGGGGATGATGAGCAGCTGTTTTTCGCCGGACTGCTGCCCCTTTACGCCGGGGAACGGGATGCCACTGTTCAGGTGGCGTATCTGACGGATCATCGGAATTTGACCAGCGAACGGGTCCACGAAATGCTCAACGGTCTGTGGGCAGTGGGCTGTGATGTGTACCCGGTCTTCGGGAGCTTTGCGGATTTTCGGATCGATGATCTGCAAAAAACCTATCAAACCTACCGGCAGCTTGGCGTTACAGAAGATGATCTTCTGGAATTTACCGTGGAGCAGCTGCGGCGGTTCCGTCCTCAGGTGGTAGTGGGACATGACATTCAGGGAGAATACGGACACGGTATGCACATGGTCTATTCAGACTGCCTGATTCAGGCTCTGGATGCAAGCAGCGATGATGCCCAATTCCCGGAGCTTGCCGAGAAATATGGGGTCTGGGAGGTTCCAAAGACCTATCTGCATCTTTATGAGGATAATCCCATTGTCATCGATTATGATCAACCACTGTCCCGTTTCGACGGTCTGACTGCCTTTGAGGTCACTCAGCAGTTGGGCTTTCCTTGTCACAAAACCCAGCAATATACTTGGTTCACCGGCTGGCTTTACGGTAAAAGCCGTGAGATCACAAAAGCCAGCCAAATCCGCACCTATAACCCCTGCCAATTTGGTCTATACCGCTCCACCGTTGGTCCGGATCTGCTTCAATGCGACTTTTTAGAGAACATCACCACCTATGCCGAGCAGGAACAGATTCGGCTGGAACAGGAGCGATTGGAGCAAGAACGGCTGGAGCAGGAACGGCTGGAGCAGGAACGGTTGGAGCAGGAACGGCTGGAGCAGGAACGGCTGGAACAGGAGCGGCTGGAGCAGGAACGGTTAGAGCAGGAACGGCTGGAGCAGGAACAGCTGGAGCAGGAACGGCTGGAGCAGGAACGGCTGGAGCAGGAACGGCTGGAGCAGGAACGGCTGGAGCAG
>CAZENN010000257.1:0-1767 GCA_964513605.1 uncultured Oscillospiraceae bacterium | reverse complement strand
AGCCGCCATACTGGAACTGCATGACGGAGGAGGTAACGGAGATACCACGCTGCTTTTCGATCTCCATCCAGTCGGAGGTAGCGGCACGGGAATTCTTCTTACCCTTGACCACACCTGCCTGGGCAATGGCACCGCCGTAGAGCAGGAATTTTTCCGTCAAGGTGGTTTTACCGGCGTCCGGGTGAGAAATAATCGCAAAGGTCCGCCGACGGCTGATCTCTTCAATTAAATTAGACATATATTTTACGCTCCTAAAGGCAAAATTACACATAATCAATTCATTCTACCACATTTTCGGAGCTTTTACAAGAGGGGAAGCCGGCAAGTTTGCTTTTTATTAAACGTTGACATTTTTGTTCCCCGGGTGTATAATCTCCTAAAATCACTGGAAGAAAGAAGCAGTGCAAGCAAAGTAAGCTCGCACTGCTTTTGTTTTTATAAAGCAGAAAGGATGATAAAAATGATCGAACACAAAGGCACAAAGCAGCTGCAAACACCAAGGCTGCTGCTGCGCCGGGCCATCATGGAGGACGTACAGCCCATGTTTGATAACTGGGCTTCCGGCCCAGAGGTAACGACCTATTTGACCTGGCCGCCCCACAGCAGCCCGGCAGTGACAGAACAGGTCATCAGCAGCTGGATCGACGGCTATGAGAAGCCGGATCACTACCAATGGATGATCGTATTAAAGGAACTGGACGCACCCATCGGCTCCATCAGCGTCACGGATCTAAATGATGAGATTCAGAAGGCAGAGATTGGCTACTGCATCGGAAGAAGCTGGTGGGGCAAGGGCATTATGTCCGAGGCGTTGCAGGCGGTGATGGACTATCTGTTCGACGAAGTAGGCATGAACCGCCTGGAAGCCAGACACGACCCAAGAAACCCGGCATCCGGAGCTGTGATGAAAAAATGCGGCATGAAATACGAGGGCACAGCCCGGCAGTCCGACCGAAACAATCAGGGAATCTGCGATACCTGCTGGTATGCCCTTTTGAAGCAGGAACGTGAGTAAAACACATTGGGTGGGACTTGTGCCCTTACCGAAAGATCAATCTTCCAGATCTTCTAACGCCGCACGGACAGCGGCAATCACAAAGGCCGAGAATGTGCAGTCCTTCCCAACAATGGCATTTTCTACTCCATCCACAATATCGCTCGGAAACCGAATGGTTTTGTTAATGGTTGGCGGCTTATCCGGAATTTTGAATTTGCCCATCCCATCATCCCTCCATATGCAATGCACTTGTATTGCTATAATCTTATGGCAGATGATCTTTAAAATATGCATTGCAATTGCAATGCATAGTTGCTATAATGCCTGTGAGGTGATGGCAATGGCGGAGTTTTGCTTGGATTGCTGGAACAAAATCAACGAAACTCATGATTCAAAATGGAGATATGCTCTGTCTTAGGAAAGAGATCTGTGTGAGGAATGCGGTCAATATAAAAGGGTCATTGTTGTAGAACGTCTTTGGTCACGAACGCAACGAAGGCTCTCTTACCTTTTCTCTGGAAACGACAATTTGCAGAGAAGAGAGAATAGTGAAGATTGAAAAGAAAAGAGAACCAAAAGAAACGACAATTTCCTAACGGAAATTGTCGTTTCTTTTGGTACACCGGAACACTCAATATCCGAAACAGTGAGCGTAGAAGTGTTCTCCCGGGATATATTGAATGTGAACACGATCCTGCGACCATTCCCACCGTCCGAGTCGTAAATGTAGATGGAATTGACCAGGGTGTCGATCACCCTACGCCTATATT
>CAZENN010000256.1:0-1770 GCA_964513605.1 uncultured Oscillospiraceae bacterium | reverse complement strand
TTTGAAAGCTCCTTCTCTCTGAGCTTTTTCATAGCACAGAGAACCGTCCCCTGTGCTTAGTGCTTAGCAGAACCTCTTGAGCACGAAGATTATTCTTCGCTGCCATACTGCGTATGGTTCCTTTTAATTGTTCCGGTGTCTTCATCACAATACCTCCATATAGGTTCTGACTTTATCTTCAACGCCAAGAACCTTGCTGTATTTCAAAAGCTTACGCCTATCAGCCTTTGTATTAAAATAATCCTTGATTGCCTGAATATAGATCTGGATGTCTACTTTATCTTTGTCCCGAATTAAATCACAGATGCAGCGCTCCTTATCGTACAACCGAACCATTGCACCCTGGGGAGACTGGATCTCTGTTATACCTATATCGTATACCTCGGGTTGCACATAATGGCATCGGATGATCGGGTTATCTCTCTTCAAACGGCTAATATTGGTTCCCTGAGGAATGGTTATATCGAATCTGTGCGGTGTGCGATCAGACAATCCCCATAGGTAAAGGGCTGTGCCATAAGAAAAAATGGCTTTTGTGCTTTGTAATTGGATCAGCGCAAACTCATCGGCAAGATCATCCGCAAGAACATAAAGGCCCTTACGAACCTGCTCCAACTTTCCATCTTCTACATATTTGCGCAGCATCGGTCTGCTGATGCCTGCTGCTTCGACCGCACCCGTTTTTATAAAGCCACTGTTTTCTTCGGCTATCCTTTTAATTTCATTCCAAATGCTATCCACAAGAACACACCTCCTAAAGCATTTTACATTCACGCTTTACATTATACATCATTAAAGCGCGAATGTAAATGGTTTTTCTAAAATTTAGTGTGTCCAAATTTCAAACTTTTATTTATAACCGGTAATACCAAAAAATCACTCGACATCTTCAGTGGTCAGCTTGCCGGTTTTCTTATAGCGAAGCCCCTCAGGAGAATCTAGCACAGGGGACGGTTCTGTGTGTTGCTGAATTAGCACACGGAACCGTCCCCCGTGCTTTGTGCTTTGCTTTGTATAATCTGTATATACAGGGAAAAACTCAACGGCTCTTATCGTAATAATCACAGCAGAACCTATACATACCAGTAGGACAATGATAAAAGTTTTGATTGGCGAATCACCAATAAATGGTTTGAAGCAAAAAAACTAGCGATAATTGCCACTATGCATAATACTACCAGCAACGCCAGTATCAGGACTTCACTGTAAAAGTGAGACTTAACTGCATCTATTAATAACGTTGAATCGTAGGTCACGTTTAGTATCTCCTGGAGACACCCCCTTTTTTGAATGCTATTTGCTTGCGCTGTTTTTGAATTTGAAGTAGCTTTTGGCACAGGTGATAAAAACCGCGAGATATGACGCCGTGAATACTCCATAGAAAACGGCAAGGACATAACGGTGCCGGATGAGATTGGTTATCAACAGTGTCAGCATACTGGGGAATATGAAAAATAGGGGGAGCATCCGCCCTTTAAACACACGCTCCATCATTTGCAGCTTGGACTCAGAATCACAAAAAATTTCTTCCTCTCCGTTCGTTTCGGATACAGGCTTACGGAAGTAGCTGAATCCCACATAGTCCTGCAAGTATTCCCAGCCACAGTCGCGGAACATTTTGATGTATTCATCTTTATTATCAAGACCTTCTTTGTTGTAGTCCAGCTGATAGATCACGTCTTCGGGTGTGCATTTTTCAAAATGGTACATCCCCCAACCGGATACTTTCTGGAATTTCCAGCCGGATTTGTGCATCTTTCTGAGATAATC
>CAZENN010000255.1:0-1777 GCA_964513605.1 uncultured Oscillospiraceae bacterium | reverse complement strand
TTTTACGAAAATATTATAGCATTTTTCGCAAATTTGTCAACTTTTCAAAAGACGAAATTGTATTTTTCGCAAATCACATTGTATTTTTCGCAAATCCAGTGGATTTTTCGCAAATCTGTTTTAATACTTTTTGAAATTTAAACCTCAAAAAAGCTTTTGATGGTGGTCATGGTGCCGTTTTCTACCTTTGCCAGCATGAGAAATTCTCCTGCTTGGCTGTAGGCACGGTACTGTCCTTCCGGGAGGGACAGGGAAAAGGCATTTCCGTTGCGGCAGCGTTTTTCCTGATTGGGGGTCAGGGTCACTGCCGGGAAATTGCGGAACATGGTGTCCACCGGACGCAGATGTTCTTCCGGATTTTGTGCGTCCAGCAGCGTTTGAAGGGGAACTGCCTCGGCGATGGTATATTCTCCGGCGGTGACTCGGCGCAGGGCCTCCATACAGCCGCCGCAGCCCAGAGCCTCCCCCATGTCCTTGCACAGCGTACGGATATAAGTCCCCTTGGAGCAATGGACCAGAAGTCGGGCGGTTTCTCCCGTAAATTCCAGGCATTCCAGCTTGTGGATCTGGATGCTCCTTGGCTTGCGCTCCACAGTCTTTCCCTGCCTTGCCAAGTCGCACAGCTTTTGACCGCCCACCTTTAAGGCAGAGTACATGGGCGGCACCTGCTGAATCTCCCCCCGGAATTGAGGGAGGACATTCAAAAATTCCGACTCTGTCAAGTTCACCGGATGGCTTTCCAGCACAGTGCCGGTGATGTCCTCGGTGTCTGTGGTAATGCCCAGCCGCAGCACCGCTTCATAGGTCTTTTCGGCGTGTTCAAAGAACTCCACCCCACGGGTGGCTCTGCCCACAAACACCGGCAGAACACCGGTGGCCATAGGATCCAAAGTGCCGCCGTGACCAATGCGCCGGGTATTGAAGACCCGGCGCAGTCTTGCGGTCACATCCTGACTGGTCCAGCCCTGGGGCTTGTCTACAATGACAATTCCGTTCATCTTATTCTGACACTTCCCCGTCCTGCTCCACGCCCAGAGAATTGATCAATGCCAACAGCTTGGTGCCGTAGGTGATGCTGTCATCCAGTGCCCACATGATCTGAGGGGTATAGCGCAGCTTTAAGGCACTGCCCAGCTCCCTGCGCAGATAACCGGCGGCGGACTTCAAGCCCTTCATGGCATCGGCAGCCTTTTCCTCCTGGAGAAAACTGACATAGACCTTGGTATAGCGAAGGTCCGGGGTTGTCTCCACCCGGGTGATGGAGATCATGGTATCCTGAATACGGGGATCCTTCAGCGTCCGAATGAGGCTGGACAGCTCCTTCTGGATCTCCTCGTTGATGCGATTGATTCGATTAGAAGCCACAATATCATTCCTTTCGTCATGATAGTGAATAGTGAATAGTGGAGGTATCCCCTTCGGGGATGAAATCATTTTTGAAAAAAATACCGCAATTATTCATTATTCACTAATACCATACAGCCGCGCCGCGGATGCGGTGCGGCTGTATGGTTTCATAAATTATCTTTTCACTTCCTGCATGGTAAAGCACTCGAAGACGTCGCCTTCCTTGATATCGTTGAACTTGAGGATGCTCATGCCGCACTCGTAACCGGCGGTGACCTCCTTTACAGCGTCCTTGAACCGCTGCAAAGAGCCAACCTCACCCTCATGGATGACGATGTTATCCCGGAGGACTCTGACCTGAGCGTCCCGGGTGATCTTGCCGTCCTTGACCATACAGCCGGCGATGGTGCCGATGGCACTGACCTTATAG
>CAZENN010000254.1:0-1833 GCA_964513605.1 uncultured Oscillospiraceae bacterium | reverse complement strand
GCCAATGCCCTTGGTCTCACGGGTGATGCAGATGGAACCGCCGCCAATGCCCACCTTTACGAAATCCGCACCGGCTTTGGCAAGGAACAAGAAGCCGTCCCGATCCACCACATTTCCGGCACCGATCTTGACGCTGTCGCCATAGGTATCCCGGACCCACTTGATGGTCTTTTCCTGCCAGCAGGTGTAGCCCTCAGAGGAATCGATGACCAGCACATCCGCACCTGCCTCCAAAAGGGCAGGGATTCGGGTGGCGTAGTCCCGGGTATTGATACCGGCACCCACCAGATAACGCTTCTGGCTGTCCAGCAGCTCCAGCGGATGGGCCTTATGGGAGGCGTAGTCCTTGCGGAAGACGAAGTACATCAGATGGTCCTCATCATCCACAATGGGCAGGCTGTTGAGCTTGTGATCCCAGATGATGTCGTTTGCCATCTTCAAGGTGGTGTCCTTGGGGGCGGTGATCAGCTTTTCCCGGGGTGTCATAAAATCCTTGACCTTCTCACCGGGGTCCATCCGGGAAATTCGATAGTCCCGGCTGGTAACGATACCCAAAAGCTTTCCGTTGGCAGTGCCGTCCTCGGTGATGGCCACGGTGGAGAAGCCGTTGCGCTCCTTCAATTCCAGCACGTCTGCCAGGGTATGCTCCGGGGTCAGGTTGGAGGCAGATACCACAAAGCCTGCCTTATAGCCCTTGACCTTGGCAACCATGGCTGCCTGATTCTCAATGGTCTGAGAGCCAAAGATAAAGCTGATGCCGCCCTCCTTTGCCAGTGCAATGGCAAGGGTATCATTGGACACGGACTGCATCACCGCAGAGGTCATGGGAATATTCAGAGAAATGGCGGGCTCCTCCACACCCTTGCGGTACTTGGTCAAAGGGGTGCGCAGACTGACCCGATCGGGAACACATTCCTCAGAGGTGTAGCCGGGAATCAGCAGATACTCGCTGAAGGTATGACTGGGCTCCGGATAAATATAAGCCATTGGAAATCTCCTCCTATGTCTGTTTCCATAAAATATAACACAGCCAATTTCGTGGGTCAAGGGCAAAACACCCTCCATCGTGGAAATCGGCAAAACTACGAAGAACCGACCCAAAAGGGTCGGTTCTCATAGGCATAATTACACCAAGGCGGCAGTGATAATGGCCATCTTATAGACCTCGTCCGCATTGCAGCCACGGCTCAGGTCATTGATGGGCGCGGCAAGACCCTGCAGGATGGGGCCGTAAGCCTCAAAGCCGCCCAAACGCTGGGCGATCTTGTAGCCGATATTGCCGGCTTCAATGGTGGGGAAGATAAAGGTATTGGCATAGCCGGCAACAGGAGAGCCGGGGAACTTCAGCTGACCGACCTCAGGGGCAACAGCAGCGTCAAACTGCATCTCGCCGTCGATCAGCAGCTCGGGGTCCAGCTCCTTCGCCACCTGAGTGGCATCATGGCTGAGCTTCACGGTGCCGCCCTTGCCGGAGCCGTTGGTGGAGAAGCTGAGCATGGCAACCTTGGGATCAATGCCGAAGACCTTAGCAGTCTTGGCAGTCTCAACGGCAACCTCCGCCAGCTTCCGGGCGGCGGAAACGGTCACATTGCCTTCCTTGTCCACGCTGTCCTCATAGCTCAGGTTGATGGCGCAGTCACCCATTGCCAGCTTTTCCTCACCACGGACCATGATGAAGCAAGAGGAAACCAGATTGGCACCCTTCTTGGTCTTGACCAGCTGCAAAGCGGGACGGACGGTGTCGGCAGTGGAATATGTGGCACCGCCCAGCAGGGAGTCGGCATAGCCCATCTTCACCAGCATGGTGCCGAAATAGTTGCCCTTGCTGAGAGC
>CAZENN010000253.1:0-1855 GCA_964513605.1 uncultured Oscillospiraceae bacterium | reverse complement strand
CTGCCTCTCCCTGAACCCCCACGCAGGCACCAATGGCAAAGGGCAGGATAAAGCCCGAGGTCATGGGTCCGCTGGCAACGCCGCCGGAGTCAAAGGCAATGGCGGTATACACCGGAGGTACGAACAGAGACAGTGCCAGCGAAATAAAGTAGCCGGGAATCACATAGTAGACAATGGAAAAATCAAAAATGATGCGTACCATGGACAACGCTATGGAAGCACCCACGCCGATGCACAGACCGGTGATCATAGCCCTTCTGGTAATGTAACCACCGGTCACATCCTCCACCTGCTTATTGAGCACATGGATGGCAGGCTCCGCAAGGACAACCAGAACACCGACGATGAGACCAAAGGGGATCAACAGCCAGGAATTAACCTGAGACAGCTGCAGTCCCAGCTTATAGCCCACAGGCATGAAGCCCACATTAACGCCGGTAAGGAACATGACCAAACCAATGTAAGTAAACACCACGCCAACGGCGATCTTTTTCAGCCGCTTGCCGGGAAGCTTCAAAAATACAACCTGACAGATCAGGAAAAACACCACGATCAGTCCCAGTGCCAGTGCCACTTCCTTTGCGGTATGTCCAAACGTGTGCAGAAAGCTTCCGACGATATCACTGCTGACTGTATAATCGGGCACCTGATAGGTCAGGTCCTTCCCTGAGAACATACCCAGCACCATCACCGCCAGAATGGGACCAATGGAGCAAAGAGACACCAGACCGAAGCTGTTTTCCTGAGAATGCTTATCTCCCAGAACACCAGCCACACCCACGCCCAGAGCCATGATAAACGGAACAGTGATAGGCCCGGTGGTCACGCCGCCGGAGTCGAAAGCCATGGGCAGCAGATTCTCCTTCTCCTGCACCGCCAGAAGCAGTGCTAAGGCGAACAAGAGCATATAAAACAGCATTAAAATATTGGAAAGCCTTCTGTGGAAGACGATTCGGAGCACGGCGATCACAAGGAATGCGCCCACACCGATCCCCACAGCGTAGATCAGCACCGTACCATTCATCACTGCGCTAACCTGTGCTGCCAATACCTGCAAGTCCGGCTCAGCCACCGTGATCAGCATACCCAGCACGAAGCACACCGCCAGCAAAAGCAGCAGCTTTCTCTGCCGGGACAATCCAGAACCCACATGCGTTCCCATGGGAGTCATAGCCAGGTCGGCACCCAGATTAAACATACCAATGCCCAAAACCAGCATCACCGCACCAATCGTAAAGGTTATCAATTCCACAGAGGAAAGATCAAACCAAGGGGTCAGAGCGAGAATATAGACGATGGCAGTAATCGGCAAAGTCGAAAGCAGTGCCTCCCAAATCTTAGAGCGAAGCTCCTTCAAGTTATTCACCTCTTAAATCAGATTTATTGATATATCATATCATAAATTCCATCTAAATGCCACCGGAAAAAGTAAACTTTCTGTAGACAATTTGAGCAATTGAGCAAACAGACAGCGTTCCCAGATTGCTTTGTCGTACTTATCCCACCCAATAGAATATCACTCTTACAGCAGCGGAATATCTTGTATCTTGTATCTTGTATCTTGTATCTCATATCTATAAAAAATACCCCGGCCTAAGCCGGGGTATTTGAAAGAACCAAGAAATTATTCGTAGATCTCGGTAACGACGCCGGAACCGACGGTACGGCCACCCTCACGGATAGCGAAACGCAGGCCCTTCTCGATGGCGATGGGGGTGATCAGCTCAACGTTCATGACAACGTTATCACCGGGCATGCACATCTCAACGCCCTCGGGCAGGGAGATGATACCGGTAACGTCGGTGGTACGGAAGTAGAACTGGGGACGATAGTTGTTGAAGAAAGGAGTATGACG
>CAZENN010000252.1:0-1857 GCA_964513605.1 uncultured Oscillospiraceae bacterium | reverse complement strand
TCTGTGTGATGTTTATTACGCAACACAGAAAAATATTTGATTTTCACGCAACAAACAGCTTGATATTTACAAAAGTCACAAGAAGAACGGTTTAAGGCAGACCGTTCTTTTTGCATTTATAAAAGGATTCAAGACTGCAAAACCCAGCCACTCAGTTGCAATCTTCAGCCTTGCAACCTTGACGTTTTAATATGAAGGACCTCTAAAATCGAGAAAGCAATCATCAGGAATTACGATGGTTGCTTTTTTCTTGCCAAAAATGTGTTCCTAATTATATTTACTTGCGTGATAAATGACGAAGTAAAAGATGTCTATAAAAACAAAAAAACAAGTGTTTTTTCAAGCACTTGTAAGCGTTTTGTTTCGTAGAGTGTTTCCCTTGACGAAGCGAGAAAACTCATATTTAACAGGTATAATTATACTTATTGTTGTCGGATTTGTCAAGGTGTAAAAGACGATATGTGTTGAATTGACTTGAATTTTATAATATTTAGTCGATTTATTCATATGAAAACTCAGAAAACTGACTATTTTTTCGTCTTTTCTCCGTCTATTTCTCCGTCAGCAAAAAAGTTTGAAAGGAAGGCTATTATGGCAAGAACAGGTGAAAACATTTACAAACGCAAAGACGGTCGTTGGGAAGGGCGGTTTATTTACACTTATGGAGAGGACGGCAAGGCAAAATATAAATATGTATATGCCAAAACCTACGCTGCAGTAAAAAACAAACTGATCCAAAGACGGCAATCATCAGAAACAGCAATGTTGCAAATATCTACTACCTCCGAAAAGTCAAAGTACGAATATTGGCTGAATGAGTGGTTAGCGTTAAAAAAATTGAAAATAAAGGATTCCACCTATATCCGCTATCGAAATTCAATTGAAAATCATATAAAACCACATTTAGGGAAATACCCGATTGATAAGATTGGCGCATCATTGATGGAAAGTTTTGTTGCGCATCTTACGACTAATGGAAAATTGAACGGAAAGGGCGGCTTGTCCGCCAAAACAATCTCTGACATATTGATCATCATTAAGGAGTCATTTCAATATGCTCGGAACCACGGGGTTGTGATTACGTGCAATTTTGACAACATAACGCTGAAAAAATCAGTACACGAGATGCGTGTTTTAGATTGCGCCGAAATGCAAATACTCATTGGGGTTTTGCTACAGGATACGGATTTATATAAACTTGGCGTGTTTCTCTGCCTGTTTACAGGAATTAGAATTGGAGAGCTGTGTGCACTTCAATGGAAGAATATATCCATTGAGAATAAGACCATTAAAATTGAGCAAACAATGCAGCGATTGCAAAACAAGGATCCAAATGACATTCAAAAGACAAGAGTTATCATTACCGAGCCAAAAAGTTTTGCATCCGTTCGGGAAATCCCAATTCCTGAATTTGTTGTTGATGCCATTAAACCCTATCGAAGAAATCAAAGTGCCTATCTGCTGAGCGGTGAAAGCAAATACTATATTGAACCTCGTACTATGCAGAATCGTTTCAAAATGTATTTGAGGGATTGTGGAATAGAGGATGCTAATTTTCATTCACTACGACATACCTTTGCTACTCGCTGTGTAGAAGCTGGATTTGATACAAAAACTTTGAGCGAAATATTAGGGCACTCCAGCGTAAAAATCACTTTAGATAAATACGTTCATTCCTCAATGGATCTAAAGCGTATGAATATGGAAAAACTTCAACTTGCATTACCCTAAATTATTCGCCGTCAGAATTATAGTCAAAGAACAGGCATAAATCCCCTAATTGCAAGGGATTTATGCCTGTTCTTCGTCAAGGGAAACACTCTACGAAACAAAACGCTTACAAGTGCTTAAAAATAG
>CAZENN010000251.1:0-1874 GCA_964513605.1 uncultured Oscillospiraceae bacterium | reverse complement strand
TTCGCCACATCGCCAATGTTGATCTTTCCGTCACCGCTGATATCACCCAGCAGGTGCAGCTCCAGATCCTGCTCGGTCTCACCGGCGGCAAGGGTCAGGCTGTAGCTGCGGTCCCCATGGTTGGCTTTGGAAAGGGTCAGGGTGTAGTCCCCGGGTGCAAGACCATCAATACGATAACTGCCATCCTCCAGCTCCATGGTGGAAACCGTTTCTCCGTCCAAAGCAACCGTCAAGGTGGCAGTTCCTTCGGCGAAGGTGGTCAGGGTTCCGAAAATGCCGGTACTCACCTGATCCGGGTCCGCCTCGCCGCAGTAGATGCAAATGCCGTTTTCGTAGCTGTGTCCAGTCTTCCCGGCATCAATGGTCTGCTCACAGAGGCTGCAATAAAGCTGGTTGTTTGCGCAGTCCTTAATGTAAATTAACTCAACCCCGGTGCAGTCAAAATGAATATTGGCATCCTGGAAATAGCCGTTGTCTGCTCCTACCGTTATGGCATACCATTGATCTTCGGTTCCCGTATAGAATACATGATCCAAAGCGGTACAGTTCTTGAAAGCAGAAGAGGAAACACTGGTAACACTGTCCGGGACAGTAATGCCGGTCAGGCTGCTGCAGTTATAGAACGCAGAATACCCAATGCTGGTCACACCTTCCGGTATGGTGATGCCGGTCAGGCTGCTGCAGTTATAGAACACCCCTTCCCCAATGCCGGTGATGCTGTCCGGGATGGTGATACCGGTCAGGCTGGTGCAGTCATAGAACGCCCCTTCCCCAATGCTGGTGACGCTGTCCGGGATGGTGATGCCGGTCAGGCTGTCGCAGCTATAGAACGCATAATCCCCAATGCTGGTGACGTTGTCCGGGATGGTGATGCCGGTCAGGCTGCTGCAGTTATAGAACGCCCTTTCCCCAATGCTGGTAACGCTGTCCGGGATGGTGATGCCCGTCAGGCTGTCGCAGTCTCCGAACGCCCACTTCCAAATGCCAGTCACCGGACAGCCCTCGATGGTTGCAGGAACGACCAACTCGCCGGTTACAGCAGTATCGCAGTCTGTGATTGTGACATTACCGTTTTGAGAAATGGAATAATAGGATAGTACTCTGGAAATTCCGCATTTCGAGCAGCTGCCGGATACAAATCGATGATTGCCGCCGTTGGAGGCTGCCCGATCAACAGTGTTGCAAATATTACAGGTTTCCACCGTTACGGTACAATGTTCTGCGACGGTCACATCGACTTTATCGCACAGCGTATGCACAACACTGCCGGTCAGCATGGTATTGCCAGAAGCGATAGAAATTACGTCCCATTGTTGCTGTGTACCTGCATAGAAAATATGATTTAGGTTGGTACAGTGTTCAAACGCCCACTTCCCAATGCTGGTCACACCCTTCGCAATGGCGATGCTTGTCAGACTGCCGCAGCCCCAGAATGCATAATCCCCAATGCCGGTGACGCCGTTTGGAATGGCGATGCTCGTCAGGCTGGTGCAGTCACCAAACGCATACTTCCCAATGCCGGTCACACCTTCCGGAATGGTGATGCTGGTCACGCTCTCAGAAATAGTGATGCTCGTCAGGCTGGTACACCTATAGAACGCATACTCCCCAATGCCGGTAAGGCTGTCCGGGATGGTGATGCTCGTCAGGCCGGTGCAGTTTTCGAACGCATAACTCCCAATACTGGTGACGCTGTCCGGGATGGTGATGCCGGTCAGGCTGGTGCAGCCTCTGAACACATGATCCCCAATACTGGTGACACCGTCCGGGATGGTGATACCGGTCAGGCTGGTGCAGTAAGAGAACGCCCAGTCCCCAATGCCGGTGACGCTGTCCGGGATGGTGATGCCGGTCAGGCTGTCGCAACTACAGAA
>CAZENN010000250.1:0-1880 GCA_964513605.1 uncultured Oscillospiraceae bacterium | reverse complement strand
CCGAAATACGGAATACTGCCGTTTATACTGACAAGTGTGTACGGAACGGCGGGAGCAATACTGATCGGCGTACCGATTGGATTTTTTACCGCCGTATATTTATCAAAGGTTGCAAACAAGAACGTCAGAGCCATTATTGAAGCCGCCGTCAACCTACTTGCAGGTATCCCATCGGTTGTGTATGGTCTTGTAGGTATGCTTGTACTTGTCCCTGCCATTCGAGAAATCTTTAATGTACCGGACGGCGCAAGCTTGCTTGCGGCAATTATCGTACTTGCCATAATGATACTGCCGAACATTATTAAGGTTTCTATCACCGCACTTGATGCCGTTCCAAAGGAATATGAGGATGCATCTCTTGCTCTTGGCGCAACACCTACCGAAACCTTTTTCAAGGTGTCTGTCCCTGCCGCAAAAAGCGGTATTGCCGCCGCAGTTGTTCTTGGTGTCGGTCGTGCTATTGGTGAAGCAATGGCGGTTATGATGGTGGCAGGTAATGTGGCGAATATGCCTTCGCTCTTTGAGAGTGTCCGTTTCCTTACCACAGCCGTTGCAAGCGAAATGGCTTATTCAAGCCCCGGCAGTTTGCAGAGAAACGCTTTGTTTTCCATCGCCCTTGTGCTGTTCCTTTTTATAATGCTCATTAACGCTACGCTCAATTTCTTCTTGAAGCGTGATAAGGAGAAATAAGATGAATAAGAAAAGAAAAATATATATCGGTTTAATGCGTGGCGCAATGATAGTTTGTACCGCACTTACGGCGGCACTTGTGCTGTTTCTTATGGGATATGTGCTTATTAACGGTATCCCGAATATCACGTGGGAACTGCTCTCCACCAAGCCGAGCTACTTAAACGGCACAATCGGTATTTTGCCCGACATTCTGAACACGGTTTACATCGTGCTTGCTACGTTGATTATCGTACTGCCCCTTGGTGTCGGTGCGGCAATTTACCTTACTGAATACGCTAAAAACAAAAAGCTGGTGGCTATGATCGAATATGCCGCTGAAACACTTTCGGGTATCCCATCCATTATTTACGGTCTTGTTGGTATGCTTCTGTTTTCTAACAACTTTGGAACAAGCCTGCTTGCAGGTGCGCTGACACTTGTGATAATGAACCTTCCTACCGTAATGCGTACCACCCAAGAGAGCCTGAAAACCGTTCCGCAGAGCTACCGTGAAGGTGCTTTCGGCTTGGGCGCAGGCAAATGGCGTGTGATCCGCACCGTAGTCCTACCCGGATGTGTGGACGGCGTGATCACCGGATGTATCCTCTCTGTCGGTCGTATCCTCGGTGAGTCGGCGGCTCTACTCTTTACCGCAGGCTTTGCCCACGCTCTCAACGGCATTTTCACGGGACTGACTTCTCCCGGTGCAACCTTAACCGTTGCTCTTTATGTCTATGCCAAAGAGGAAGGTGAATTTGGTGTTGCCTTCGCCATTGCAGCAATTTTGATGATACTGACATTACTGATCAATCTGTCTGCCACGTTGGTGGGCAAATACTTTGCAAAAAGGAGAAACGTATGAGTGAAATAATGACAGCTAAAGATCTGTGCCTATGGTACGGTGAAAATAAAGCCTTGAAAGATATAAATATTGCGATTCCCGAAAAGAGCATCACGGCGTTGATCGGCCCTTCGGGATGCGGTAAGTCTACTTTTCTTAAAACCCTTAACCGTATGAATGACCTTATACCAATTGTAAAAATCACGGGTGAGGTTTGCTATAACGGTCGCAATATCTTTGACAAGGATGTGGATGTGAACGAACTTCGTCGTGACGTTGGTATGGTGTTCCAAAAACCAAACCCTTTTCCGATGAGTATTTACGATAATATCGCATACGGTCCCCGTACTCACGGCATCACAAGCAA
>CAZENN010000249.1:0-1897 GCA_964513605.1 uncultured Oscillospiraceae bacterium | reverse complement strand
CGCCATGAAGCAGGGCGAACATACTCTGATCTTCATGTACGATGCCACCGGAAGACGGGAAGGCTTCATCTGCTACTCCGACACCTACGGTGATGCGGCGTATTACTACCTGTACAACGCTCAGGGTGATGTCATTGGTCTGACCGATGGAACCCTGAACACGGTGGTTCAGTATACCTACGATGCTTGGGGTAAGCCCGCAGATCCCACTGGGGCAAAGGCAAATACTATCGGTGCGCTGAATCCTTTCCGTTACAGAGGCTACGTTTATGATACCGAGACAAAGCTCTACTACCTCCAAAGCCGCTACTACGATCCGGAGGTTGGACGGTTTATCAATGCGGATAGATATGTCTCAACCGGTCAAGGTTTGATGGGTAACAACATGTTTGCATATTGTGGAAATAATCCTGTTGCACGCATAGACCCCACAGGTTGTGGATTTCTTGCTACCATTGGTGCTATGGTCATTGGGGCAGCTATGAATGTCGGGGTATCGTGCGTCGTTGCTTGGGCAACTGGAGAAACAATGTCGGGATGGGATATAGGAGTTTCGGCGATTTCTGGTGCACTTGGAGCTTTAGGGGTAGGTTGGGCTGCTGTAGGCGGTGCAATAAGTGGTTTGTACGATGGTTTCAAAACCTATGATAATACTGGCAGTGTGCCTGCAGCTTTGGTCAGTGGTGGGGCATCCTTTGCAGCGACATTCATAACGGTGGAGAATATGTCCGAACTTGCTGAGCTTGGTATTGATGCGGGAGCATCGGCTTTTGCGGATACAATTTTTAGTGTATCGGGTGGCTTGGTGGCTGCCGGTACAGGCAAAGTCGTTACTGCACTTGTTACGCCACAAGAAACTGTTCCCCAATCATACTCAGTAATAGATATTGTTAATCAAAAATCAAGCAATACAAGTGTGCGGATACACAACGGAAATATTTACAAAATTGGAAAAAATGCTAGTATGCCAGGATATTTGTTAGAAGGAGAGCAAAGGATATATTGCTACGTTAGTTTTGGGTGGGAGGATGTATGATTATCAAAAGAGATAAAGAGTACAGAATTATGGTAATTGCAGTGATGGTTTGCGCAATAATAGCTGGTTATATATTTTACATGGAACTGGGGTTGTCAGTTAGCGGAACTCTTGCAGCGGTCTCTCCCGTTATGCTTTTGATTTTTTTACATGCTGTAGGCTATGGCAGAACTTTCACTCTGGCTCCGGATGGATGTACAGTTCGGTTCCTTTGTTTCGAAAAAACGTATCTTTGGGACCAATTCAAAACAAAAAAGATCATAAGCACTCCCAAACATCCTATTCTTGCAATCAATCGTGCCTACCCGTATCAACAGTATGCTGTTTTTGCACCTTTTCGCATCCGAAAACCTCGTTGGCTAAATCCGATCTATTATAATTTCATCCATCCGTGGTCATTTGTGTATATCAACCTGGACAATTCGAACACAAAAACCCGTAGAGAAAGGCAGTCTACTGAATATAAACGCAGAGGACGGCATTATGAGGCTAGCGAACAAGAATTCAGAGAGAAAATGAGTCTGTGGCATATTGCGCTTGAAGAGTAAAGAGACGAGGGGACGGTTCGAGACCACTGAAAAAGTAGTAGCACAGGGGACGGTTCTGCGTGTTTCCTAAGCGCATATAACTAAATAGGAAATACGCAGAATCACCCCTGTCATCCTAGCACAGGGGACTAGCACAGGGGACGGTTCTGTGTGTTTTCTAAATCGGCATAACTAAATAGGAAATGCGCAGAATCACCCCTGTTATCTTGATAACCTAAGGATCTGGTCAACGGCTTTACCAGTCTGTATCAGTACGACATCGCCGGAAGACTGACCCGGGAAGTGAACGGTCAGGGCAGCTTCCTCTATCGCT
>CAZENN010000248.1:0-1914 GCA_964513605.1 uncultured Oscillospiraceae bacterium | reverse complement strand
CAAGTTTAGGGTTCTTAGTTCACCTCCGCAATACCGCCCTTTTCAAGAAGACATATAGAAAGAAGAAGGTGCCATGTGTTTGGGTTACTTCTGTTTTTTTACCGTAAAGGTAATGCAGGTTCGAGTCCTGTCTCTGACGGATGTCGGAGTGGCGGAATTGGAAGACGCGAAAGTTCGGACCCACACAATACCACCTTCTTTCTAAAGAAATACAGCAGACAGCCATGCTTCGGCTTACTTCTACAGCATTGGGGCACTTGTGTCGCGGGTTCGATTCCCGTCCTCCCGCCAATCGGAAACATCATGCGGGAGGTAGCTCAGTTGGTAGAGCAAAGTATTTCAGCCGTGCGATTCCTGTCTGTTTTTTATGAACGAATTAAACAACAACATCCAGATGAAAACAACCCTCAAACTAATCGCATGGCTGCTCTGCTTCACTCTCGCACTGAACTTCTCGTTCGGCCTGATGAACGAAAGCAGTACATTGGCAAACTGCATCGGATGCTTCGTGCTCGGAGCAACGGTAGCCTACTCGGTAGAAACCAAATGTTTTACGACATACCTGCGTTGAAAGCCCACTCCTTTAGGGTTGGGATGAAAACGCAGACCGACGAAAGTCGGTACGCCGTTTAGTTGTACATTTCAAAAAGAAAGCGTAGTTTTGTAGAAAGGAAAAAAACAATGCAAGTAGTAGCGTACAAATATAAAGTATATTCACAGAACCGCAACCATCAGAAGCGGCTCGAAGATTTTCTACGCACGGCTGCGTGGATATACAACCATTGCATCAAACTGCATAGACGCTACTACAAGATATTCCACAAGACACTTCCTAAAACAAAGCTTCAGTCGCATATCGCCAAGATGAAGAAGCGATACTACAAGAAATGGGAATTGGTCAACTCAATGGCGGCTCAACAAATCACCGACCGCATCTATGAAGGCTATCAACGGTTCTTCGACAAAGACGCCAAGCATCCGCCTACGTTCAAGAACTGGCGGAAATACAAGTCTGTAACATTCAAGAGCAGCGGCTGGACGTTGAACGGGAATGTACTGACCATAAAGAAACTAAACCTTCGCTTGAAGTTCCACCTGTCACGTCCTATCGACGGAAAGATACAGACCGTGTGCGTGAAGCGCGATGCAGTGGGCGACTGGTGGCTGTCGTTCTCTGTCCGCAAGGAAAGCAAGCCCGGACAAGAAAAACCGATGACGGGTAAGACCGCAGGGTTTGACTTCGGGCTGAAACATTTCCTGACGGGCGATGACGGACAGAAGATAGAATCACCGCAGTTCCTGTTCCACTCGCTTGACGAGCTTCGTAGACGTTCAAGAAAACTGTCCAAGAAACAGAAAGGAAGCAACAGCAGGAGAAAGGCAAGAATCGAACTGGCCCGTTTCCATCGGCGAATCGGTTTCTTGCGTTCTGATTTCCAGTGGAAGTTGGCCAACCGACTTGTATCCGAATACGACACTATCTGTCTGGAAACGCTCAACACGAAAGCCATGCAGCAGATGTGGGGGCGCAAGATAAGCGACCTAGCATTCTCCGAATTTGTGAAGATTCTTTCCGTCATGAGTGCGAAGTACGGGAAGACGCTTGTAAAAATCAACCAATGGGAAGCAACAAGCAAGACCTGCTCGAATTGCGGACACAAGGAAAAAGAAATGCCGCTTGACGTGCGGAAGTGGACTTGCCCCGAATGTGGAGCAGTCCACGACCGGGACATCAATGCGGCACGAAACATTTTAAGAGTCGGGACATCGACTCTGGGGAGAGGCAGCATAAGACCCACACCGTAGGCTGCTCCCGATGACACCCGAATCCCGTTCCTTTAGGGACGGGAGTATGTCAAACAATTCAAAAAACAGAAAGAAAATGAAAGCAATCAAGAAGATTAGTGCCCTCCT
>CAZENN010000247.1:0-1939 GCA_964513605.1 uncultured Oscillospiraceae bacterium | reverse complement strand
AGCGATCGCCTCCTAAGCGATAGGTCGGAGGTTAGAGTCCTCTCTGGGGTGCCAAAAATCGACATTCTTCACAAGAAGGATGTCGATTTTTTATGAAAATATCAATTTGTCACCAATGTGCCAACCGGTTTCAGGGAAACCCATTTTCGAAATTGTTTCGCAGAAACTTACGAATTTTTCAGTTGACAAGCAGCCAAAGCTATGCTATAATACGGAGGCTTTCAGGGAAGCAATTAAATATGGGCGAGTGGTGGAATTGGTAGACTCGCTAGATTCAGGTTCTAGTGTTCACTGCGGACGTGCGGGTTCAAGTCCCGCCTCGCCCACCAATAATCGACATTCTTCGTAAGAAGGATGTCGATTTTTACTTCTTCCTTCGTCACTATTCACTCTTTACTAAATTCAGGGTCGATTTTTGGAAAGCTATAAGTTATAATGAATAGTAATCCACCCGATATTTTCAAACCAAAATCAACATGGCAGAAAAGCGAATTGCCGAACCGGAAGAGTAAGTCAAAGAATTAAGCAGCAAATAACGCGTGATCATATATCCCCATAACGGAGCATATGGTATCGTACCCCAAAAGGAGGAAACGCTTGTGACTGATCTGCTTTTGCGTCTATTTATTAAAAATCATCACGACTCCCATTCCCCTTCCGTTCATGCAGCTGTGGGAAAGCTGGCAGGAATTGTGGGAATTATCTGTAATCTATTGCTGTTTCTCGGAAAGTTCACCGTTGGTATTATGGCAGGCTCTGCGGCGGTTATGGCGGATGCAGTGAATAACCTTCTGGATTCCTCATCCTCCATCGTAACTCTGCTGGGCTTTCGTCTCGCCCAGCGTCCTGCTGATCGCGGTCATCCCTATGGGCATGGCAGGTATGAATATTTGTCCGGACTTCTGGTTGCCGGTATCATTTTGCTGTCCGGCGGCGACCAGGCACGGACAGCGGTGGAAAAAATCATACATCCAACCCCCACTGCCTTCACCACTGTGACCTTTTTGGTGCTGGGTATTTCCATGGTCGTGAAGCTTTGGATGGCACTTTTCTACAGCAAGCTGGGGAAAAAGATAGGCTCTACCACCCTGAAAGCCGCCGCCATTGACAGCCGCAATGATGTGATCGCATCCGCTTCGGTTCTCGTAGGCTGCGCTGTTGAGACCTATTTTCATGTTAGTGTGGATGGCTTTACCGCTCTGGCTGTGGCTCTGTTCATTCTCTACTCCGGTGTAAAACTGACCGGTGAAACAGTCTCTCCCCTTCTGGGCAAAAAGGCAGATGATGAACTGATTGAACAAATTTCCTCGTTGGTGCTGTCCCACCAGCAGGTATTAGGCATTCACGATCTTCTGATCCACGATTACGGTCCCGGAAAGTGTTATGCCTCCGTCCATGCGGAAATGAGCGCAAGCGAAGACCCGGTGGTCAGTCACGAAATTATTGACCATATTGAACAGGAAACACTGGAACGGGTGAATGTACATCTTGTGATTCACTTTGATCCTGTGGTGGAGTAATAAAAATATTATATATCGGGTAGGAGGCTGCCCACCAGTTGAGCAACCGTCCTCCCATACCACCCGGTTCAATCGCATAAGTGCTTTCTCATGCAGTTCGAGGATACCCTCGGCTATATTCTCCCCACTGAGGGGGCATCCGGTCTTTTGCCCTATAGAACGTGCCTCGCCGGGCACACCTTTGTAACGCTTCATAAACTTTTATGAAAATTCCTACGCAATAAAACGCAACGCAGATTTTTCATTATGCAAAATTGGGGTTGTCTCAAAACGATCATAACAATTATGCACAATTCTTATCAATTTTTAAACGTTTGTATGGAAACGGTTCTTGAACTATTAGCAAATAAAAATCCCGACTTTACACACATTCAGTGGTAAAATCGGGATTGTGGCGGAGTGAGAGGGATTTGAACCCT
>CAZENN010000246.1:0-1951 GCA_964513605.1 uncultured Oscillospiraceae bacterium | reverse complement strand
TCCATCGCTGCCATCTTGCTCATGGAGTCGGAGAACATTTCGGGAGTCATTTCCACCATGACCTCCAAGGTGTCGGAATTGTTGACACGATCCACAATAATCTGATAATTGGCAGGATAGCCCTGCTGGAGCAGTACGGTCTCGATCTGGGAGGGGAAGACATTGACGCCACGGATGATCAGCATATCGTCGCTTCTGCCCATGGGCTTGGACATCTTGACATGGGTTCTGCCGCAGGAGCACTTCTTCCGGGTCAGGACGCAGATATCACGGGTGCGGTAACGCAGCAGAGGGAAAGCTTCCTTGGTGATGGCAGTGAATACCAGCTCGCCCTTACTGCCCTCAGGAAGCACCTCGCCGGTATCGGGGTCGATGATCTCCGCAATGAAATGATCCTCATTGATGTGCATACCGGTCTGCTCGGAGCATTCAAAGCTGACACCCGGACCGGAGGTCTCCGTCAGGCCGTAAATATCATAGGCCTTGATGCCCAGCTTGTCCTCAATGTCATGGCGCATATCCTCGCTCCATGCCTCAGCACCGAAGATACCGGCTTTCAGCTTGATCTGATCCCGCAGTCCTCTTTCATGGATGCTCTCTGCCAGGTAAGCCGCATAGGAGGGGGTGCAGCACAGAATGGTGGAGCCCAGGTCGGTCATGAACTGGAGCTGACGGTCGGTATTGCCGGAGGACATGGGCAGAGTCAGGCAGCCCACCCTATGAGAGCCGCCGTTCAGACCGGGACCGCCGGTGAACAGACCGTAGCCATAGGAGACATGGCAAACATCGTCCTTGGTGCCGCCGGCTGCCACAATGGCACGGGCACAGCAATCCTCCCACAGGTCCACATCGTGCTGGGTATAGAACGCCACCACACGCTTGCCGGTGGTACCGGAGGTGGACTGGATGCGGACGCACTCGGACAGTGGCTTGCCCATCAGACCATAGGGGTATGCCTCTCTCAGGTCATCCTTAGTCAGGAAGGGCAGCTTGTGCAGGTCATCCACACTCTGAATATCATCAGGGGTAACGCCCTTTTCTTCCATTTTCTTGCGATAATAGGGCACATCGTCCCAGACATGCCGCACCTGCTTGACCAGGCGTTCATTCTGCCAGGCGAGAATTTGCTCCCGGGAGGCAGTTTCAATTTCGGGCTGATAATAGTTTGCCATTTTTGATCGTTTCTCCTTTTATAAATTAGGCTTCGTAACCCAATGTAAATGCTTTTTTATTCAGCTCCAGGAACTTGGCAGGAACGCTCTGCTCGATGGCAGTCATCCACTCCTGAAGGCTAAAATCAAAGTTCCGGGACAGATGCCCCATGAGAACGATGTTCACCGCCTTGGTAGAGCCTGCCTGCTCCGCAAGGGACAACGCATCGAAGGCATCCACATCGATCCCGGCCGCCGCCATCTTCTGGGCCAGCGCATCGGGATACTCTGCCGCGCCGATGATCACCGGCATGGGGTTGATCTGCTGGATATTGGTGATGATCTTTCCGCCGGGTTTTAAGTACTCCGTCCAGCGGCTTGCCTCCAACAGCTCAAAGGAGACGATGTAATCCGCCTCTCCCTTATCGATCACCGGGGAGTAGACCTTGTCGCCGAAGCGGACGTATGTTACCACACTGCCGCCTCTTTGGCTCATACCGTGAACCTCGGAGACCTTGATATCATAGCCTCTGGTCAGCAGAAGTCTTCCCAGCAGCTTGGAGGCCAGCAGACTGCCCTGTCCGCCAACACCTACAATCATAATATTTTTCGTTTCCATGCTCAGCCCTCCTTCAATGCGCCCAGCTTGCACAGCTGCTCGCAGACACCGCAGCCCACGCACTGGGTCGCGTCCACCTTCGCCTTGCCGTCCACAATGCTGATGGCAGGACAGCCGATCTTCATACATGCCTTGCAGCCCACGCACTTGTCCTGATCCACCGTCAGAGGCTTTTTATGCT
>CAZENN010000245.1:0-1965 GCA_964513605.1 uncultured Oscillospiraceae bacterium | reverse complement strand
CCTTGCAGGCCTCGGTGATCGCCTGAACGATCTCCATGTTGTTGACGTTGAAAGCACCGATGGCATAGCCGCCGTCGTAAGCCTTCTTAAACATTTCGGTAGTAGTTACAAGAGCCATTGGAATCAATCCTTTCTAATTTTCAGTGGGCAAGCCCACATCCTTGCAAAGCCTATTATATCATAATTTTCCGTCATTTCAATATAAAAATTTTAATATTGATATTTTCATACCAATATGTTATACTTTCTACGTTTACTGCGAAACATCGTAAAATAAACAGGTAATTACTTAAACAATAATAAGGAGTGCATATTTATGAAACTGTCACCTTTGCAGACCGTCAGATACCAGTACAGCCCCAAGCTGCCCGGTATGCTGCGTAACGGTATTTCCGAGATCTGCGTCAAGAACGGCGACGCCACCGAGAGCGTTGCGGATCAGGAGAAGATCAAGGCTCTGTTCCCCAACACCTACGGCAAGAACGAGATCACCTTCCAGAAGGGTCAGAACACCTCTGAGGCGAAGCTGCAGAAGGTGGGCGTGATTCTCTCCGGCGGTCAGGCTCCCGGCGGTCACAATGTCATCAGCGGTCTGTATGACGCACTGAAGGCCACCAACCCTGAGAACGTCCTCTACGGCTTCAAGGGCGGCCCCAGCGGTCTTCTGGATGATGACTACCTGATCTTCGACGATGAATACATCAACCAGTACAGAAATACCGGCGGCTTCGACATCATCGGCTCCGGCCGTACCAAGCTGGAGACGGAGGCTCAGTTCGCCGTGGTTGCCGAGACCTGCAAGAAGCACGGCATCACCGCTCTGGTCATTATCGGCGGCGATGACTCCAATACCAATGCGGCTGTTCTTGCCGAGTATTTCGCCGCTAACAATGCCGGCGTTCAGGTCATTGGCTGCCCCAAGACCATCGACGGCGACCTGAAGAACGAGGACATCGAGTGCTCCTTCGGCTTCGACACCGCCACCAAGACCTACTCCGAGATCATCGGCAACATTCAGCGTGACGCCAACTCCGCCAAGAAGTACTGGCACTTTGTGAAGGTCATGGGCCGCTCCGCTTCCCATGTGGCTCTGGAGTGCGCGCTGGAGACCCAGCCCAACATCTGCCTGATCGGCGAGGAAGTTGCCGCCAAGAAGATGTCCCTGGCTCAGATCGCTGACTATATTGCCGATTCCGTGGCAAACCGTGCCGCCAAGGGCTGGAATTTCGGCGTTGCCATCATCCCCGAGGGTATCGTTGAGTTCGTGCCTGAGTTCTCCGTGCTGATCGCCGAGATCAACGAGCTGCTGGCAGGCGAGAAGGCAGATGCCTTCAACGCTCTGGCAACCTGGAAGGAAAAGTATGCCTTCATCGAAAATGGTCTGACCGAGGCGTCCATGGCTGTCTTCGCCATCCTGCCTGAGAATATTCAGCAGCAGCTGTTCCTGGAGCGTGACCCCCACGGCAACGTGCAGGTTTCTTTGATCGAGTCTGAGAAGCTGTTCTCCGAGCTGGTCAAGAACAATCTGGCTGCCCGTAAGGCTGCCGGCACCTACAGCGGCAAGTTCTCCCCCCTGCATCACTTCCTGGGCTACGAAGGCCGCTGCGCATTCCCCTCCAACTTCGATGCCGACTACTGCTACTCCCTGGGCTACAACGCTTTCATGCTGATCCAGTACGGCTATACCGGCTACCTGTCCAAGGTTTCCAACCTGAGCAAGCCTGCCGACGAGTGGGTTGCCGGTGGTATGCCCATCACCAAGATGATGAACATCGAGCGTCGTCACGGTGCGGACAAGCCTGTTATCCGTAAGGCTCTGGTGGAGCTGGAGGGTGCTCCCTTCAAGTTCTTCTGCGAGAACCGTGAAAAGTGGGCTGTGGAGACCTGCTTCGTCTACCCCGGTGCCATCCAGTACTTCGGACCCAGCGAGGTCTGCGATCTGACCACCAGAACCCTGGCTCTGGA
>CAZENN010000244.1:0-1976 GCA_964513605.1 uncultured Oscillospiraceae bacterium | reverse complement strand
CCCATGGATATAGACACCAATGCCGTGGAGGTCTATGTGTTTCCATAAGTGAATCGTGACCGCCCTGGATATTCCAGGGCGGTTCTTTATAAGCCTCCCTTGTGTAAACGAAGCTGACTGAGGGATTGTTTTTCTCATTCCCATGCAATGAAATCCGCCCCGGCCCCGTCTAATAGGTACAGACGCAGAGGCCGGCCCTGCGCGGAGGTATTTTATGAAAGATTTGATACAGCGGGCCCGAACGGGAGACGGAGAGGCCTTCGTCGCCCTCATGGAGGCCCACAAGCAAAGCCTGTATAAGATCGCCCGGAGCTATTTCCGAAACGAGATGGACGCCGAGGACGGGGTGGCCCAGACGGTGATGGACGCCTGGGAGAAGCTTCACACGCTGCGGAAGCCGGCGTATTTCAAAACCTGGCTGACGAAGATCCTTCTGAACAACTGCCATGACATCCTGCGCCAGCGGCAAAACACCGTAGCGCTGGACATCCTCCCGGAGCGGGAGGGGGCCGAGGATGACCACGGAGACCTGTATTTCCGGGAGCTTCTCTCCCACCTGAGCCCCACGCTCCGCACCGCCATGCAGCTGTACTACGGCGAGGGCTTTAACACCCGGGAGATATCGGACATTCTGGGCGTTCCCGCGGGCACTGTCACGGCCCGGCTCAAGCGCGGGCGTGACCTTCTGGCAAAACTGGAAAAGGAGGAAGTTATCCGATGAAACACGGTTCCGGAGACGACCGTCTCTATGAGCTTTTTGGCCGGGAACAGGAGCTTCCCGAGACCATGGAGGCCCGGCTGGACGCCTGCTATCATGAAATCCTTGGGGCAGGCAGATCCGGCCCGGGCGGCAAGCGTCCCGTCCGCAAGAGCGTGAAGACCGCCCTTCTCGTTGCCGCGGCGGTGGCGCTTCTGGCGGGCACGGCGATGGCCGCGGCGGAGATGAATCTCTTTGAGCTGTTCGGCTCCATGGGCCGGGCGAAGTATACGGCGGTGGCGTCTGACGCTTCGGCGGTGGAGGATAAACCGGCGGTCATAAACGACGAATACGGCCATGCCGAGGCCCGGGTGGACAGCATCTATTACAACGGCCGGGAACTGGCCATGACCTATTCCATGAGCATCGGCGGAGACTATTACGGAAGCTTCGTCCCCGACGGGGACATGCTCTCCCGCATGGAAAAGACGGACCCTGCATCCGTGTTGAGCGCGGCGGCGGACCGGGAGGATCCGGATGTGTCGGCGTTTATGACCGCCGTGGAGACCCAAAGCGGCGAGCCGGCGGGCTTTGCGCGCTATACGGTTTTCCTCAGCGACCACACCAAAACCCCGGAGGGGGTGGACGCCGGCGTGTGGCGCGGCGGGTTCACAGACCCCACGGAGGAGGGGGTCGTGTCCGAGATCCGGGAGTTTGAATCCCCACTGCCGGAGGAACTGCAGGATCTGGAGTCCATCACCCTGACCACCGTGCTGCGCCGCGTGGGGTATTTCTATTACTACGACGGGCAGGACGTATATTTCCTGCGGGAAGTGCTCCTGGAGGAGGAGATGACCGCCACCGCCCACCGTGCGGAAGGGGAGACCGCGACCTATACCGGCTCCGGCGTGTATGAGGGCGTTCCCTATACCGTTGCGGCGGAGTTCGGTGCCTTCGGCGGCAAGATCACCGTCACGGCGGAGGAAGCCGTGTTCACGCCCCGGTGCTTCGTGGCGGCCTATGACGAGAACGGCGTGGAATACACCTGGACCGGCTACCGCCAGCGGACGGAAAACACGGACACGCTCACATATTCCTACGGCGGAGAGGGCTATCTGCCGGAGGAGCTGACGGTTCTGGTGTTTGAATGGCCGGAGGACGTGGAATATTTCAATGAGCTGTCCCCGGACAGGGAAGAAGGCGTTTTGCTCATCCGCACAGACGAATCCCAATAACCCCATCCCCGCCCCAGGCGCTGCGCGCTTTGGGGCGGGTTTTT
>CAZENN010000243.1:0-1978 GCA_964513605.1 uncultured Oscillospiraceae bacterium | reverse complement strand
CTCCTGTACGATGGTGTAGCCGCTTTGGGCAAGCAGCCCCCGAATCCGCTCGGAATCCGCTTCGTTTTGCTGGCAGCCGTAGGTTTCCACATAGGCAGTGGGCACCCGATTTCGCTCCGTCCAGTAGGCGGCAATTTTGTCACAGTATTCATACTGCTGCTGCAGCTGATCCTGAGAAATAACGGTGGTCTTTCCGGTCATGAGAATATTCCTCCCAATTTACTATCCTAGCGTACCATGATACCATTATTTTTGGCATTTTTCAAGTGCTATCGGTGGTTTTTCAAATGTAAATAAATTGTGCAGATACTTGAAAAACGGGCTGTGCCATGATAAACTGATGCCACGTTTTACCGGAAAGGAAGGTTTTGAATGGAATGTAAGAAATGCGGTGCCCAATTGGAGGATGACGTGACTGTCTGCCCCCATTGCGAAGAACCGATCGATGGGGCAGAGCCTCAGCCACCGGCGCAGGAAGAAGAAGCTGCCCAGGTTCAGGAAGTACCGGTCAACCGGGGATTGAAGATTTTTAAGATCGCCTTGGCAGTTATTGCCGCTGGGGTCCTGGCTGCGTGTCTTGCCATTGTGGTCTACTGGGGCTGCATCGGTGTGACCAGCTTTGATGAAGGCGTTTCCAGCTTGAAGAAGCTGCTGACCCCCAGAGCCAATGACGTGTATTATAAGGACTCCTACTCCGTATCCGATGAGAATGCCAAGAAGAAACGGGACGAGGTGGTTGCCTGCGTTGGAGATCAGACGTTGACCAATGGAAACCTACAGGTCTATTATTGGACAAATGTGCTGGACTTTCTGGAAAATTACGGTTATTATGCCATATATTATGGATTGGACTACACCCAGCCGCTGGATCAGCAGACCCATCAGGAAAGCGGCGGCACATGGCAGCAGCATTTCTTGGAGGAAGCCCTGAATAACTACCACCATTATCAGGCAATGGCACTGCTGGCATTGGAGGAAGGGGTGGTTACCCAGGAGGATCTGGATGAGACCCGGGAGGAACTGAGAGCCACCTTGTCGGAGGCGGCATTGGAAGGCGATTTCCCCAGTATCGATGCCATGCTTCAATCAGATATGGGTGTCAGCTGCACCTTTGAGGATTATTGCAGCTATGTTCAGACCTATTACGCCGGCTTTTCTTATTTCAGCAATAAATATCAGGAAATTGAAATTTCCGATGAAGAGATCGAGACTTGGTTTGCCGAAAATGAAGCGACCATGCAGGAACAGGGAATCACCAAAGACAGCGGTGACTTGATGGATGTACGCCATATCCTGATCGCGGTGGAGGGCGGCACCGAGGATGAGGACGGCAACATCACCTATTCCGACGAGGAATGGGACACCTGCCGCAATGAGGCTCAGGAAATTTTGGATCAATGGCTGGAAGGGGAGGCAACGGAGGAAAGCTTTGCCGAGCTTGCCAATGAATACTCAGAAGACACCGGCTCTAATGAAAACGGCGGTCTGTATGAGGATTTAAATGCGGAAAGCGGCTTTGTTTCGGAATTTATCGACTGGTATATGGATGAAAGCCGTCAGGTAGGGGACTATGAGCTGCTGCAAACGGAGTACGGCTACCATGTGATGTACTTCTCCGGCTCCGAGCCCCAGTGGATCCGAGCCAGCCGGGACGAACTGCTGACCCAAGCCTCCCAGCAGATCCTCACCACCGCTGCCGACCGTTACCCCATGGAAGTCACTTACAAAGATATTGCTTTAGGGGTGGTAGATTTCAACCAGTAATAGAAATAACAGGTCATCCAGAATAACAGGTCATCCTGAGCGGAGCAAAAACTATTGCGTCATCCAGGGTGAAACATAAAATCACGCGTCATCCTGAGCGAAGAAAAAACTATCGCGTCATCCTGAGCGGAGCGAAGCGGAGTCGAAGGATCCCCTCCGGTAACGCACACAGTTGCGAAAACAGAGTGCCAAAAAGGCCTATTTCGTATCGCAC
>CAZENN010000242.1:0-1999 GCA_964513605.1 uncultured Oscillospiraceae bacterium | reverse complement strand
AGGAAGCTACCATTATCATGGTAGACTCCAACTTACAGCGGGAACAGCTTCTGCCATCGGAGAAAGCCTTTGCCTATAAGATGAAGCTGGATGCTCTGAAACGTCAGGGAAAGCGCACGGATTTAACTTCTTCTCCACTGGATAATAAGTTGAAAGGCATTACTGCTGCACAGCAAATCAGTGAAAAGAGTGGAGACAGTCAGCCCCAGATATACCGCTATATCCGTCTGACAGTTCTTATCCCTGAACTTCTGGACTTGGTAGACAACTCCGTTCTGAAAGAAAAAGACAAGCTGCAAATTGCCCTGCGGCCTGCGGTGGAGCTGTCCTATCTGACCCAGCAGGAACAACGGGATCTTCACGAAACCATGCAGACAGAGGATTGCACCCCTTCCCATGTTCAGGCCATCAAGATGCGGAAATTTTCTGAGGAAGGCAGACTGAATATGGACGTTATCTTTTCCATCATGCAGGAGGAGAAACCCAACCAGAAGGAACAATTCAAGATTCCCAAAGAGCGTATCAGCAAGTATTTTGCGCCGGGGACGCCTGCGCAGAAGATTGAGGATACCATCGTCAAAGCACTGGAGCTTTATCGGAAGCGTCAGCGAGAACAGGCAAGATGAATACCACTAACAAGGGGGTAGTATACCCTTTCGGCGGTGCCGCAATCGGGAGATTCTGCGGTTCCCCCTCTCCACACCTCACCCCCTCCAAACTACCTGTACTCTCTGAAAAGAAGATATAGCTACCATGCCAGCAATGTTTTATCATTGCTACCCTTGTGATTTAGGGTCGTGCCTGTAATACAGATAATGGAGCGTATCAAATTGATACACTCCATTTCGTATACACTCGGTTTGAGGCAGTGTTCCCACAAAAAAGCATTAAGAAATATGACCTCATGGTAGAATCTTGCCCTCAGATGGTAATCTTCGGTGATGTGCTCACAATAAAAAATTGAAAATATTCATATTTTTTGCATTTAGTAATTCTTCCAGGGTCATTGTCTGTTTGGGTCGCTTCGAAGTATAAAAATCATCTCTGCATCCAATCAATAACGAGTTTCCAAACAATTCTTCGTATTTATTGGTTGGTATTCTGAGACTACCAATGAGCCGAATTTTAGAAGCCGGAAGGAACTCTTCCGCAACGTACACTCCAATTTGCCCAATTTTCTCTGTTGCCAGTTCAGCAATAACTGGTTTGTGTTGATATTCTTTATCCAAAATACAGCAGAAGTATCCTTCACGCCAGTGGGTTTTGTCCCAAATATCTAATACCACCACTACACGCAAGCCAGTTTCGCCTTTATAAGAAAAAACATCTCCAATATTTGCAGGCGGTAAATGTCTTTCCTTGGGAGGTATCTTGCGTTTTCTTGCTGTTTTTCTTGGTGTTTCCAAAGAGGAAAGAAATTTATCCAAATTCTTTTTTCGATCACGCAAAAAACGGTCATCTGCATCCAGTTCTTTAAGAAACTCCATGTTTTTCCCGTTTTGAATAATATCCTTCACTATACCCATGATGGTATCAGAAAGGGCACCACACATCCACTGGCTTTTTGCTAAAGCAAAATAAACATCATGCATAATACCATCATCAGGATCGAATTCAGAAAGATATTCTTTCAAAATCCCATCTGTGATTGCTTCAACTGACTCACCAGCATTATATTTTTCCATGAAAGAATCATAGACCTCGCAATATTCATCACTTTGCGTAATGCCTGCTCCCCACACACCCACAAGATCACCTCTAAACAATGGAAAGTCTTTTAGTAAAGCTTTCGTGTTATTTTGATATGTTCCAATACTATCATACATGAACAGGAAACACAATAAATTTGCAACAGAATTTACTGCTGTACCGATTAACCGTAATACACCCCCGTCTATTCTGATGGGGGTATTTTTATGAAAGGAAACATCATGGCAACTGCACTTAAACGAAGTATCTCACTCCTTTTGGTTCTGGTGCTGGCTTTCGGAGTGATACC
>CAZENN010000241.1:0-2005 GCA_964513605.1 uncultured Oscillospiraceae bacterium | reverse complement strand
CCCATCTTTGACACTTTATCACAGACCAAGGAGCCGAAAGTCCTAGTGCCACTAGGACTTTCGGCTCCTTTAGAGCGTTTTGAGAATGTAGTAATTTTACCGTTTTTTGGACAATGAAATAATTTCTCTCATTTTTGCTTTGGTGATAATCTCATAGTCCGTACGAAAACCAAATGTCTCATGCAGATCATCTGTGAGGTCTGTGCGTGTGTATGCGGGAATATACCCTTCGTTTGTAATCTTTCTAAACTTCATCGAGCGTAGAGTGGAAAGAATTTCAGGGCATGTGTATTCGTGTCCGATGCTTTTTTCTAGATAGCGGAAAATGACCAATGCCAGGAAACAGGTTGTGAAGTGTGCGATAATGCGATCATCTCTGTGTAAGTACACCGGGCGTGCTTTGAATTCGCTTTTCATAATCCGAAAGCTTTCTTCAATTTCCCATCGATGTTGATTGATCCGAATAATTTGTTCCGGACTATCCTCTAAATTGGTAGCAACAGCGTAAAAACCATCGTATTTTTCTTCTTCGGCAATCTTGTTTTCGTTAAGTGCGTAGACTTTATTTTCCGCAACTTCCCCTTCGTCTGTGACATCTATGCGTGTGATAAACCGTTTATAGTCCGTCTGACGGGTGCGGTCTTGTTTGTTCTGAGACTTTAGAGCAGCTTTTGCTCGTTCAACCTGTTCGTCTCGAATTTGACGCTGGTAATTACGGTATTTGATGGAAAATGTTACGATATAGTGCTGCTCGATGTTGTTTTCGTTGAACCATTGCTCTTTGTAGAAGGTGCTATTCCGATAAGCATGACAAAGTGTTTCATCGTTTAAAATCCGGTCCAGGTCAAAGCTTTCGGTTTTTCCGGGTAAATGCCAACCTTTAGTGGAAAGTGCCCATTCTTTTTGGAAGGATTTCATTTTCTTGATGGATTGTGTGGTTATAAACGCCCGGTCACCGGCATTGTTGAATTTCCGGTTTGCTATGCTGGAAAGCCCTGCGTCCGTACAAACAATAAACTTAGAGTGGTTAAATTCCTGCAAAATCTGTTCTTCCAGCGGTTTTAGTGTCTTTTGTTCATTGGTGTTACCCGGATGCAAGCAGAATGCAAGGGGGATCCCGTCGCCGTCCATAAACATGCCCATTTCCACTATTGGATTTGGGCGGTTTTCTTTAGATAGACCATACTTACGAATACCATCTTCTTGTTCGATTTCAAAGTAGTAGTTTGTACAGTCATAATATAAAATTCGATCATTACGTTTCCCGATTTGTTTGCTGAACTTGTATAATGAAGACTGTATGTAATCTTTCTCTTTTGCAATGATTTCCAGACAACGGTAAACATCCTTAAGACCATACGACGGCTTTTCGAGAAAGCTTTGACTGTATTCATATGTTCCCAGTTTTGAAACAGGACACAGGATACGTCCGTAAATCAGGTGTGCCAATATCTCGGTCAGGTTATATTCGAACTTGTATTTTTCTGAAATCTTTTTGCAAATGTAATCTAAATGGATTTTATAAAACAGTTTTTGTAAAAATAGATATCCGCCGTCAAACAGAAGAGGAACATCTTTTTCAATAAGCGAGGATGGAGAAAACGGAACGGTAATGGCCATTTTATCTTCCTGCTCTTTCCGGTTCAGCTCCTCAACGTATTGCCTCGCCCAAGCTTCCGGATCTGGATGTTCTTTCAGAAGCGTAGCATACGAACCGAGTCGTTCGACCACCTTAGAGGTGCTTTTTCCGTCCTCGTTTCGATAAGATTTAATAACATAAAAATTCTTTGAACCGTCTTTATTGGTTCCAATTCGCAGTCGCATAGTACCACCCTCTACTATTATAGCACATTACAGACATTACTACAAGAGGAAAATGCAAATTTGACAAGAAAAATTCTAAAAAAATTCCCTGTTTCAAGAAACAGAGAGCGAATAGTGGGATATTCTTTTTGGGATTCTTCCTTTTTGGAGAGTGGTACTTTTTGTAAGTGTCAAAAACCCG
>CAZENN010000240.1:0-2009 GCA_964513605.1 uncultured Oscillospiraceae bacterium | reverse complement strand
ATCGTAGGTTAAGGAGGGCAATTAACATGGCAAACCTGAAAATTAAGCTTGTTAAGAGCCTGAACGGCCGCCTGGAAAAGCAGATCGCTACCGCCCACTCCCTGGGCCTGCGTAAGATCGGCCAGGTCACCATCCAGCCCGACAACACCCAGACCCGCGGCAAGATCGCCAAGATCGGCTATCTGCTCGAGGTCACCGAAGTCGAATAAGGAGGAAACGAAATATGGAACTGCATAAGCTTTCTCCTGTCGAGGGTTCTACCCAGGTAGGCAAGCGCAAGGGCCGCGGTCATGGTTCCGGCAACGGCAAGACCGGTGGCCGTGGTCACAAGGGTCAGAAGGCCCGCTCCGGCGGCAAGGTCCGTGTTGGCTTCGAAGGCGGCCAGATGCCTCTGGTTCGTCGTGTCCCCAAGCGCGGCTTCATCAATATCCATGCAAAGCCTCTGACTGCCATCAACCTGGCTGTTCTGAACCGCTTTGAAGACGGTGCTGTGGTAGACGCTGCTGCTCTGATCGAGGCAGGTATTATCTCCAGCTGTCCCTACGGTCTGAAGGTGCTGTCCAACGGCAACCTGACCAAGAAGATCACTGTAAAGGCTGCGGCTTTCTCTGAGTCTGCAAAGGAAAAGATCCAGCAGGCAGGCGGAAAGGCCGAGGTGGTTTAAGTGTTAAAGACACTCAGAAATGCCTGGCGTATCCCCGAACTTCGTAAGAAGATCATCTTCACGCTGCTGATCCTGCTTCTGTACCGGATCGGCAACGTGATCCCCGTCCCCTTCATTAACGTGGAGGAGCTGGGCGAATACTTCAATGGGACTCTGTCTCAGAGTATCCTGGGTCTGTACAATGCCATGTCCGGCTCTGCACTGTCTCAGGCAACGGTTTTGGCATTGTCCATCCAGCCCTACATCAACGCTTCCATCATCATCCAGTTGCTGACTGTCGCCATTCCCGCTCTGGAGCGGATGGCAAAGGAGCAGGGTGAGGCTGGCAAGAAGAAGATCGAGATCATCACCCGGATCACCACCGTGGCTCTGGGTCTGCTCATGGGCTGGGCTTACTACACCATGCTGGTCAATCGGAGCGGCATCATCACCGAGACTGGTTTCTGGCCCGCAGTGGTCATCATCCTGACCTTCACTGCCGGTTCCGCCATGGTCATGTGGCTGGGCGAGCAGATCACTGCTCACGGCATTGGCAACGGCATCTCCATGATCCTGTTTGCCAACATTATCTCCGGCATTCCCGATGCAATTATGACTCTGATTGGCGTTGATAGTGCTGTGGCTACCTCCGGTATGTCCGAGGGCATCGTTTGGTGGCAGGGCCTGATCGTCGCGGTGGGAACACTGCTGCTGATGGTCTTCATCATCTTCGTTAACGATGCTGAGCGGAGAATTCCTGTTCAGTACGCTAAGAGAGTGGTCGGCCGTAAGATCTACGGTGGACAGAGCACCAACCTTCCCATTAAGGTTTCCATGTCCGGCGTTCTGCCTGTCATCTTTGCTCAGTCCATCTGCTCCCTGCCTGCTACCATCTGCACCTTCGTTGGTGCTAATCAGGAGGGCTTCTGGTACAAGTATATCTTCAGCCCCAACAGCTGGGTATACGCTGCCGTCTACTTCATTATGATCTTCTTCTTCGGTTGGTTCTATGCCTCCATCCAGTATGATCCGGTGGAGATCGCCAACAACATGAAGAAGAACGGCGGTTTCATTCCCGGCTTCCGTCCCGGCAAGCCCACCGCTGACTTCATCAAGAAGGTCATCAACAAGATCATTGTCTTCGGTTCTGTTTATCTGGGCATTGTTGCCCTGCTGCCCATCATCGCCGGCAATCTGATGCCCAACGTTCAGTATATTGCCATCGGCGGTACTTCCATCATCATCGTTGTGGGCGTTGCCCTTGAGACGGTGAAGGCTCTGGAAGCTCAGATGCTGATGCGGCACTACAAGGGCTTCCTGGACTAATACAGGAGGATGGCAGGATGAATTTGATCCTACTGGGCGC
>CAZENN010000239.1:0-2033 GCA_964513605.1 uncultured Oscillospiraceae bacterium | reverse complement strand
AAGTGGAAAACAGCGCAGCGGATGTGGACGGAAACAATAAGATTGATGCTACGGACTACATGAGAGTGAAAGCGCAGTTCCTCGGTATCTTCGATCTGTATGCTTGATACTTTCTGCATAAGCTGACGGGGCTGTCTCATTAAGATGACCTACTGTGCAAACTCCCCGACAAATTATTGTTCAAACGCCCCCAAGGGATGTCATCCTGAGCGGAGCGAAGCGGAGTCGAAGGATCTATTTGCACCGTTTTTGCAATTACTTTAGCCTTTTTGGGCACTATACGTTAAAGATCCTTCAAGTTGGTAAAAAACTGTTGAAACGGAAAAGATTTTATGATATGATACGGAAAAATATGCGCTGTTAAGGTGATCAAATGTTTTGGAAATATCTGGCTGTCTTTTTTGTGTCCATGGTTCCCATTGTGGAGCTTCGGGGTGCCCTTCCCATTGCGGAGGGCTTCGGTATCCCCACCGTGACCGCCTATATTATCTGCGTCATTGGTAATATGATTCCGGTTCCCTTTATTTATCTGTTCGCCCGGAAATTCCTTATCTGGGGTTCTGACAAGCGGTTCATCGGCAAATTTTTCCGGTTCTGTATCCGCAAAGGCGAAAGCGCAGGAAAAAAGCTGACCAATTCCGCCGGCAAAAAAGGCGGTCTCGTTATTGCGCTGATGCTGTTTGTAGGCATCCCCATCCCCGGCACCGGAGCTTGGACCGGCACATTAGCGGCAAGCTTTTTGAACATGGGTGCCAAGGAGACCACCATCGCCGTCTCTTCCGGTGTGATCATGGCCGGCATCATCATGGCATTGCTCAGTGCCGGTGTCTTTACGGCCCTCGGCTTCTAATTTCAGGAGGTAATCACTATGACAAACTGCTTATTCTGCAAGATCATCGCCGGGGACATTCCCTCCACCAAGGTCTACGAGGACGAGACCGTTCTCGCCTTCCGGGACATTGCGCCTCAGGCTCCCACCCATATTCTGGTCATTCCCAAGGCTCATATTGGCTCCGTGGCAGAAATCACCGGTGAAAACAGTGCTGTGGTGGCTCATATTTTTGAGGTGATCGCCCAGATCGCCAAGGCAGAAGGTCTGGACAATGGCTACCGTGTGGTATCCAACTGTGGTGACGATGCCGGACAGACCGTGCACCATCTGCATTTCCACATCTTAGGCGGCAAAAAGCTGGCAATTGAAATGGCTTGACATTTCATAAAAAATTGCTATAATAGCCACAGATCGCAAAACAAATCAATCTTCGGGGTGCCGGACCTTTCCGGCTGAGATTGGACGAAGTGGCGTCCTGACCCGTGAACCTGATACGGCTAGTACCGTCGGAGGGAAAGATGCACATATGGGATATGAGTTCGTATCGCATTGCACCTGGACGGGTTTGCAATGCGATACTTTTTTATTTCGGAGGTTTTCCCATGTCAAAAAGCGTAACAAAATCCCATCTGCGCATCCGTGCCCTTTGTGAAGGTGCCATTTTACTGGCCCTCTCCATTGTGCTCAACTACCTGTCCAAGATCGTCTTTGCCAACATGCCCAACGGCGGCTCTGTGACCCTTGCCATGTTCCCCATTTTGCTCTATGCCCACCGTTGGGGTCTGGGTCAGGGACTGCTGCTGGGCTTTGCCTACGGTCTTCTGGATATGCTGCTGGACGGCGGCTATGCCTGGGGCTGGCAGTCCATATTGCTGGACTATCTGGCGGCCTACACCGCACTGGGTCTGGGCGGTCTGTTCAAGGGCAAGCACTGGGGCATCTTCCCCGGCATCGTCACCGGCTGTCTGGCTCGCTTTCTGGTCCACCACATCAGCGGCATTACCATCTATAAGATACTGGTTCCCACAGAGGTGGCAGGCTTTGGAGTTTTCTCCAACCCTCACATCTATTCCCTGGTTTATAACGGCGTCTACATGATCCCCAACACCCTGATCGCACTGGTGCTTGCCGGTATTGTGTTCATACCAATGAAAAAATATTTAACCGGAGCAGATCTTCGATAAGCTTCCCCATGGCATAT
>CAZENN010000238.1:0-2059 GCA_964513605.1 uncultured Oscillospiraceae bacterium | reverse complement strand
TACGGCAGAGATTAAAATAGAAGCCGCAAAAAGGTATTTGAGTGGAGAAGGAACATACCGCTCACTATCAAAGGAGTATGGAACAGTTGACCGTTCATTAAGACGTTGGGTAAATGTATATCGTGAGCATGGAGAAGCAGGTTTTTATTATGATGTGGGAAATAGGCACTATAGTAAAGAGTTCAAATTATTCTGTGTAGAAGCTACTTTAAGGGGAGAGTATTCTGTAGATGAAATTGTCGTAAAATATCATATTTCTGGTGAAAGGGTTCTCAGACGCTGGATTATGAAGTATAATGCCAATATGGAACTCAAAGATTACGAACCGAAACGGGAGGTCTATATGGCAGAAGCACGCAGAAAGACTACGCTGGAAGAGCGTAAGGAGATTGTTGACTACTGTATTAGCCACAATAACGATTACAAGGGCACCGCATCCAGGTACGAGGTTTCCTACAGTCAGGTATATTCTTGGGTTAAAAAGTACCGAGAAAACGGTGAAGAAGGTCTTTTGGATAAGCGCGGACACCACAAAAGTGACGATGAGGTGGACGAGTTGGAACGTCTTCGCCGTGAGAATCAGCGGCTGAAACGGCAGCTTGAGGAAAGGGATATGTTGTGTGAGCTGCTAAAAAAAGTGAGAGAATTAGAAGGGATGTGAGGCTTGGAAAAGTACGATTTGAATCGAAGTATTTGGCAATTCAGCATTTCTATGAGACTAAGGGCTGGAGCATTCGCTGGATGTGTCAGCAGTTGGGGATCACCAGAGCAGCCTATTACAAGTGGCTGGACCGTCAAATACCCGAAGCAGAGCAGGAGAATATTCTCATCTCCCAGCTGATCCGGGAATATGATGACCGCTTCGACCACATTCTGGGCTATCGCCGGATGATGTTGTACATAAACCGACTCAATGGCAAGCATTACAGCAGGAACCGTATCCACCGGATTATGAAGGCATTGGGTATCCACTCTGTTATCCGAAGAAAAAGGAAGAAATACCAGTCCTCCACACCGGAAACCACGGCAGAAAACCTGCTAAACCGGAACTTTTATGCCGGAGGCCCCAATCAAAAGTGGACAACGGATGTTACAGAATTCAAGTGGTATGAAGGACCTGTTGTACACAAGCTCTATCTGAGTGTCATTTTAGATCTGTATGACCTTTCTCCGGTTGCCTGGGTTGTCAGCAGACGCAATGACAACAAGCTGGTGCTGGATACTTTTGAACGGGCAATCCTCAATAACCCGGATGCAAAACCCATCTTCCACAGCGACAGAGGTTTCCAGTATACCAGTAGGGTATTTCAAAGTAAGCTGCAAGCGCAAGGGATGCAGCAGTCGATGTCCAGAGTTGGTCATTGCATTGATAACGGACCTACGGAAAACTTTTGGGGGATTGTAAAGAGCGAGATGTACTATCCGAACACCTTTACAGATGAAATGTCGTTGCGTAATGCCATCGCTGACTACATGACCTTTTACAGCACTGAGCGGATGCAGGAACGCTTCAAGGGTAAAACACCGGCAGAGGTTCGTGCTGAGGCTCTGGCGACCGATACACCGGCACAGTATCCAATTCCGGAGAATAAGCGGATACAGAAATATAAGGCTCGCTATGCCGCATAAGTCAAGGAGGAAAAGTAACTATGAAATTTCATAACAGTGTTTCTAAAGAGATGCGTACACTGCTGAGTAATGACTTACAACGGTATGTAAAGGAAGTCCAAATGAGCGATGCAGAGTACAGGGAACTGTGCCAATGGGTGCAAGCCGGAAACAGTCCCTATGATAACGGCTGGTATATTGCCACGGAAGCAGGTACCCCGATGGACTACATCAGTGCCAAACGCTTTGTAGAAAGTGGTGGATGCGTTGTCGCAGGTTATGATACCGTCAACGACGAGCCAATCTTCCTCATCCAGGACGATGATACAGAAAGTGCCACTGATGAGGAGTTGCCTTTCTAAAAAAGTACCCGAAGACCATTACTGATCCTCGGGTACAGATTGAGAGCTTTTTATTTATTTTCCTGGTCTACTTGACAAGGGGCGGTTCA
>CAZENN010000237.1:0-2081 GCA_964513605.1 uncultured Oscillospiraceae bacterium | reverse complement strand
CTCGGTCTACTTCACATCATCGACAAGACCAAGGAATATCAATAAGGAGGCATGATAGGGCAGTGTCTAGGGTTCGGGGGCTCACCCTGGACACTGCCCTGCAAACCAGCGAACGCAACAAAATAAAAATTTTGTTGCGTTAGGGGGATCCATCCATTAAGTCTTGCCAACTACCCTGCTTTTCTGCTAACATTTTGGTGTAAAACGGTGAACTTTACGTCAAAATCAATAAAAATACCAAACTTTTTTTAGAATTTACAGTTGAAGGCTGTGTGGACTGATTTTCCTGCCCAATTTCACATATCTTCTTATAAATTCTTATATCTTTTGAAAAAATGGCGTAAAATTTGGCGTAAATCCGGCACTCATTCAACGCAACATTTTCTCTTGTTTTGTTGCGATTTTACAGTGCGACTGCGGCTTTCTGAAAATCTTGTTTTATCGAATCAAATCCGATATCGGTGTATACATCCATGGTGATTCGAAAATTGGCATGACCCATGAGCTTTTGCAAGCTTTTAGGCGGCATTCCTCCGATGGCACAGTTAGAACTGAATGTGTGGCGGCAGATATGCGGCGACACTTTGATATCTTGTCCGTACTTTTCTTTGTACTCCTTCTCGAATCTGGTGAACGTTCGGGCGTAGGTATAGCCACTGACAGGCAGGCCGTTTCTTTTTGAAAGCATGATAAAATCATCAATTCCTGCGTATGACTTTTGCTTCCTTTCCCTGATCTCCTCTGCTCGACTTATAAGGTATTTCATGCTGTTTAACACACCTGTGGTCATCGGAATTTTTCTGATGGCATTTTTTGTTTTAGGAGGAACGAAAAAAATCCAATTGATCTTCGAGAAGCCGGTTTCCTTACAATGTGTCCATTTTCTCATCGAGCATTTTTTGGATTTTCTTTTCTTCCTCTCGAAGTTCCTGCAGAGTGGGTCTGTATATCGATACACGTTTCCCAGTTGCGGGGTCCTTGTATCGATAGTCATAGGTTAGGTCTTTTCGTTGTGTCTCTCCGGTTTTAAGTACACGACCTCGATTATCTTTTCGGGCCATGCAATCACTCTCCTTTCGTTTGTGCCGAAGAGAAGCCTCAACATGGATAACAAGTATAGCACATCAAGGCCTCTTTGTGTGGATAAACTTGCTTTTTTATGAAACTTTGTTAGAATGTCACAAACCTCATGTCGAATGTAGCGGTACAAAACTTTTACAGTTCGGCCTTGTTGAACAAGTTACAGCACACTTGTCCGCTCCAAGAACCGCTCAAAAAGCTTCCGCTTGATCAGACATTTCGTTCCAACATTCAGCACAAAATCGCATTCCGGTCGTTTGATCAGCTCTCGAAGTTTATTTTCTCCGATACTGCTTAAGGCCGCAGCCTCTTCTACGGTTATAGTGGTTTTTTCCCAAAGTGGGCAAACTGGTCTTTGGCTCATTCCACGCCCCTCCTCTTGACGACAATGTAACAACCTTCATCGCAATTGAGTCCATTAAAACACCGGAGTGTGTCAAGCGAGTTCTGCTGAGCGGCGTTAAAGATCCATTTGTCTTGCCCTATCATGCCGTCATTGCCCAAATAAGCAAAGATAACGGAGTTACACATATAATCCTCGCCGAATTGAGCCAGGAACGCTTCAATTCCAGACTCTATAAGTCCGGGGCTGGACAACAATTCCACATCATAGACAGACGATTGGCTACAAAACAACCCAGTAGAGCATTTATCGATTGGGACCCGGCCGTCGCAAGGCGTCAATAGCTGAAATGCGATTTCTCCCATCTCGGCGTTTTCGGTATCGCAAATGTCAACAATATCCGGGTCTCGCAGATCGAAAATGCATCCTGTAAAATCAATGACAGGCACAGATTTGCCTTTGCTGGGTGCTGATATCCTGAGGACAAAACTCTCGTCGTTGAGGAGCTTCCATTTAACGCAAACATTTGTGCCATTGGCCGTTTCTTCAGTAACTGTTTTACCAAAATGGGGCATATCCTACCCTCCTTTATGAAATCTCTATATAGTCTATTGTAAAACTCAAAAACCCCTAAAAATACAGGATTTTTTTAGATGTT
>CAZENN010000236.1:0-2095 GCA_964513605.1 uncultured Oscillospiraceae bacterium | reverse complement strand
GGATTTTTCTGTTTCCGTATCAATCCATATAAAAACTTCCATTCACCTACCGGATAAAACCCTTGCGATTTTTTCCGGATATGATAGAATATCCCTGTCTTGCATGAAGGCAGTACAGAAAGAAAGGAACTGAAAACCAACATGTTTGAAAAAGTATTCAAGCTAACCAAAAACGGCACTTCTGTGAAAACGGAGGTCATGGCCGGTATTACCACCTTTATGACCATGGCTTATATCATTGCGCTGAACCCCAATCTGCTGACCAATTTTGATACCGGCAGTGCTTTGTGGAACGGCGTATTTTTGGCTACCTGCATTGCCTCTGCCATCGGTATGTTTTGCATGGCATTTCTGGCAAATAAGCCCTTCTGCCTTGCTCCCGGTATGGGTCTGAACAATTTCTTCGCCATTATGGTAGCCAATGTGGTCACCATCACCGGCTTGAGCTATCTGGAAGCCTATCAGGCCATGCTGATCGTCATTCTCCTGGAGGGTATTCTGTTTATCGTTCTGTCCTTTTTTAACATCCGGGAAAAACTGGTGGCTTCCATTCCTCTGGGTATCCGTTTGGGCATTTCCCCTGCCATCGGTATGATGCTGATGAATATCGGCCTCGGTTCCAATGCAGGCATTTTGGTCGAAAAAGACGGTACTACCACCACCTTCTATGTCATGCGTGACTTCTTCGGCTCCCTGTCCCCCAGCGTCCTGCGGGATAACATGGGCGACCAGGGTTACGCTTCTATGGTGCTGACGGTGGTAACCATTCTCATTGGACTGTTTGCCATCACCGTCATGTCAAAGAAGGGGATCAAGGGTGCGGTCCTCTTTGGTATGCTGGGTGCCTCTGTGGCGTACTGGGCAGGCTCCTTCCTGTTCCTGGACGTGAACCCCTTCGCTCAGCTGTCCTCCGCCTCCTTCCTGCCTCCCTTTAAGGATATGGCCCAGACCACCCTGTTCAAGTTCAATTTCAAGGGCTTTCTGGACATCGGCTGGTTTACGATCATCACCATGGTCATCACCTTCTGCATCATCGACATGTTTGACACCATCGGCACGCTGGTGGGCACTGCCTCCCGGGCCGGCATGGTAGACAAGGACGGCAATATGCCCAATATGAAGGAGGCTCTGCTCTCCGATGCCATCGCCACCGCTGTCGGTGCCTGTACCGGCACTTCCACGGTGACCACCTTTGTGGAGTCCGCCGCCGGTGTGGAGGCAGGCGGTCGTACCGGTCTGACCTCCCTGACCTGCGGACTGCTGTTCCTGGTGTGCATTTTCCTGGCTCCTGTGGCTGCGGTGATCCCTCCGGCTGCCACCTCCTGTGCCTTGATTTATGTGGGCGTGCTGATGCTCCAGGGACTGAAGAATATTGATTTCCACGATATGGATCAGATGCTGCCCGTCTGTCTGATGCTCATTGCCATGCCCGTATCCGGCTCCATTGGTCACGGAATTGGGCTGGGGCTCATCGCTTATACCGCCATCAAGGTCTTCAGCGGTAAGTTCCGTCAGGTCTCGGTGCTGACCTACATCATCTCGGCACTGTTCCTGGTGAAGTTCTTCCTGGCAATTTAATTGTATGGGTACCTATTAGAAAAATATAGAATGAGCGGAAGAAACCACGAGATTTGTGGCTTTTTCCGCTCATTGATATATACAACAGCTCCATCAGGTTTTCTTAATAAACTTTTCCTTGCACTTGGGGCAGGTGATGGAGATCTTTCCCTTGCCTTTTGGAACTCTCACCGGCTGGCGGCAGCGGGGGCAGGTGTAGTATTTGTGATCCCGGTCTTTGATCTGGTCTATGAACATCAGGAAACGGCGGTTTTCCCGATAGCGTTTGTAAGTGTTTCTGGACAGAAGCCGGAAAATGGCAATGCCCATCAAAAGATAGGCCAGCACTGTGAAGATCAGCTTCAGCCTTCCCGGCAGGAACATGGCGATGAGTACCACAATCACGCTGGACCAAAGCACCACGGAATTGAGCCGATCCATCCCGTATCGACCCGTCATAAACCGACGCATCCCATCACAAAAGGACCGCCACATTTTTTGAAACCAATTTTGTCCGTTTCTCATGAAAAATCACCTT
>CAZENN010000235.1:0-2096 GCA_964513605.1 uncultured Oscillospiraceae bacterium | reverse complement strand
ACCAAATTCCCGGAAGGATTTCAGGGCGTGCTCATTGGTACGCAGGCTGATGGAGCCGATGTGCCCGAAGTGGGCAAGGATCAGGCTCATAAGCAGAGGACCGCCGGTCAGACCCAGGCTGAAGCAGGGACCGGAGAAGCCCTCACTGCTGAGGGGAATCTTGATGGAACCCAGCAAAATACCCAGAACGATGGCAAGCCCGAAGGCACCAAAGCCGAACTCGCCCAGCTCCTTCAGCTCCTTGGGAGCCTTTTTCTTTTTGGGGTTCACAGCGGCAGAGGCACCGGTGATCAGGCGGCGTTCCTTGGACATATCCGCCTTCAGAATCCGGGGCATGATCTGGACAAACAGCACCACGCCGATCACACCGAAGGGGTAAGCCACAGCGTGACCCAGGGAAACCAGTCCCAGCTGCTCAGGCAGCATGGCTTCAATGGCTCCCTGAGAGGCAGAGAAGGCAGGCGTGGAGGTCAGCGCACCGGACAGCACACCGGTGGCGTAGGCAGGGCCGATGCCGGGAATCAGGGCGAACAGCACGGTGACCAGCGCACCCATGGCAACGATCAGAACGCCCATGGGGACATAGGACTTGGCATTTGCCTTGAGATCCCGGAAGAACTTGGGACCTGCGATGGAGCCAACGGAGGTGACGAACAGCACCAGACCGATGTTGGAAATGAACTTAAAGCTGCTGATCTTGGCATCACCGGCATCTGCCATGTAGAACTTGCCCAGCACCGGCACATCCTGCAAGCCGGGAAGGGTACACAGGTAGCCAAACAGCAGAGCGAACAGGAACACGCCCGCAGTGCCCAGGCTCAGACCCTTGATCTTAACAGAGCCAATGGCATAGCCGATGAAGCAGATGAGAAATACACTGAGCAGCACCGTAGGGGTCTGACCCAGGCTGATGAGCTTACTGATAAAATCCATGCTTCCGATCCGCCTCCCAATTACCGCTCATGGCGAGCATAGTTGGGCAGCAGCAGAGGAGACACGCCCTCGTTTGCGATACCGGCGGCTGCCAGCTCGTCAGCGTAGGTCTTGATGTGATCCAGGTTCATTTCGCCCAGCTCGGTCTCAGCGGCACGTCTGGCAGCTGCCTTACCGGCATTTCTGCCGAAGACGATGATATCCAGCAAGGAGTTACCCATCAGACGGTTACGGCCATGGATGCCGCCAACGGCTTCACCGGCAACCAGCAGGTTGGGGATTGCCTTGGTATAGCCCTCGCCGCCGATCTCCAGACCACCGTTCTGGTAGTGCAGAGTGGGATAGACCAGAATGGGTACTTTTCTCATATCAATGCCGTAGTTCAAGTACATACGGAACATTGCAGGAATTCTCTTTTCAATGGTGCCTTCGCCGCCCAAGATCTCGATCATCGGGGTATCCAGCCAGACACCGCTGCCCAGGGGCGTATCTACGCCCTTGCCGTTGGCACATTCACGAATGATGGCAGATGCGGAAACATCTCTGGTTTCCAGAGGATGGGCATAAGCCACGCCGTCCTTATTGACCAGCATAGCACCCAGAGAACGGACCTTTTCCGTCACCAAGGCACCGAAGATCTGGCTGGGGTAGGCAACACCGGTGGGGTGGTACTGGATGGTATCCTGGTACAGCAGGGGCGCACCGGCACGGTAGCCCAGAATCAGGCCGTCGGCGGTGGCACCGTAGTGGTTGGAGGTGGGGAAGTTCTGGTAGTGCAGACGGCCTGCACCGCCGGTGGCAATGATCACGGTCTTTGCCCGGGCAACCAGATAGTCGCCGGTCTCCATATTCAGCAGGACCGCACCGGCGACCTGCCCCTTATCGTCCTTGATCAGCTCCACAGCGGAGGTGAACTCCACCACGGGAATCTTCCGGTTGATGACCTCATCCCGGACGGTACGCATGATCTCCGCACCGGAGTAGTCCTTGCAGGCGTGCATTCTCTTCCGGGAAGTGCCGCCGCCATGGGTGGTGACCATGGTGCCGTCCTCCTGCTTGTCGAACATGACGCCCAGCTTGTTCAGCCATGCGATGGCATCGGGAGCTTCCATGACCAGACGGCGCAGCAGCTCGGGACGGGCAGCGAAGTGACCGCCGCCGAA
>CAZENN010000234.1:0-2140 GCA_964513605.1 uncultured Oscillospiraceae bacterium | reverse complement strand
GCCCGGTCGCCCTCCAGCATGATGCCCAGCTCCTTGGCAATGGCAGAGGCGGTAACCACATGGTCGCCGGTGATCATCACAGGCTTGATACCGGCTCTGCGGCAGACTTCCACCGCAGCCTTTGCTTCGGGACGGGGTGGATCGATCATGCCCACCAGACCCAAGAAGGTCAGACCGGTTTCCAGCTCCTCAGAGGTGGGAACGGCCGGGACGGTATCGATCTGCTTATATGCAACCGCCAGCACACGCAGAGCATCACTGCTCATGGACTCGGTCAGCTCTCTTGCCTTTTCCAGATCGCCCTTGACACAACGCTGTGCCATCATATCGAAAGCGCCCTTGACGATGACGATCTTCCTGCCGCCGATCTCGTTGACCGTGGACATAAGCTTCCGGTCGGAGTCGAAGGGGATCTCCGCCAAACGGGGATACGCCTTGTTCAGCTCCTCCTTGGGCATTCCGTTTTTATGGGCAGCAAGGACAATGGCGGTCTCCGTAGGGTCGCCGATGTGCTGCTCCTGATCGCCCTGGAATACCACAGAGCCGTCACAGCAGAGGGTGCCGAAAATGAGGAGCTTTTGAATTTTCTCGGAATTGGTGCTGCTGATCAGCTCCGGCTCGGACATTCCCTCCACCCAGGCCTTGGTCAGGGTCATCCGGTTCTGGGTCAGCGTACCGGTCTTATCGGAGCAGATGACGGAGGCACCGCCCAGAGTCTCCACCGCAGGCAGTCTGCGAATCAGCGCGTTCTTCTTGACCATCCGCTGAACGCCGATGGACAGCACGATGGTCACGATGGCAGGCAGCCCTTCCGGAATCGCGGACACTGCCAAAGACACCGCGGTCATAAAAATCTCCAGAACAGGGATGCCATTCAGAATGCCCACCACGAAGATGACCGCACAGGCGGCAAGGGCAACGATGCCCAAGTACTTTCCCAGCTGTGCCAGCTTCTGCTGGAGGGGAGTCTGGGTATCTTCCTCACTGTCCAGAAGATTGGCTATTTTACCCATCTCCGTATCCATACCGGTGGCAGTCACCACAGCGGTGGCAGTGCCGTAGGTAATGGAGCAGCCGGAGAAGACCATATTGGTGCGGTCACCGATGGGCGCATTTTCCTCCACCTGCGCCTGAGCATCCTTCTCACTGGGGACGGACTCACCGGTAAGGGCAGATTCCTCAGATTTCAGACCTGCGCTTTGGAGCAGGCGGCAATCCGCAGGGACAAAATCACCAGCCTCCAAACGGACGATATCGCCGGGCACCAGCTGTGCCGCGTCGATAACCTGCTCCACACCATCCCGAATCACTCTGGCATGGGGCGCGGACATATTTTTTAACGCATCCAGGGCTTTTTCCGCTTTACCCTCCTGATAGACACCCATAATGGCGTTGAGGATAACAATGAGCACGATCAGCGCAGGCTCAAACAGCTCGCCCCAATTCTTCTCAACGCACACCACCACAAAGGAGACGACTGCGGCAGCGATCAGAATGAGAATCATCACGTCTTTAAACTGATCCAAAAACCGCTGGAAGGTGGTTTTCTTCTTCTTTTCACGCAGCTTATTCTCGCCGTATTTTTCACGACGCCGGGTGACCTCAGACGCATTCAGTCCCGAAGCGGCATCCACGGACAACTGCTTCAAGACCGTTTCCTGAGATTGACTATGCATTAACAATTGACTTCCCTCCTATAAATTTTGATATCATAGCAGCATACGGTAAAGAATTCCCCTATTCATCCATAAATCACAAACAAATGATGAACGTTATTTAAGCTGCCACAGATTAAATCAATATTATACCAGCATTCCCCGTCAATTGCAAGGAATACTTTCTTTCGGGAGGGACATCCTAGCTTGGGAGGGATATCCATGACGGAAAAGGAATATGGAAAACTGGTAGAAAAAATGGCCCCCAAGTCCCCCATTTGGAAGGACTGTCTGGGTGCCTTTATCATTGGCGGTCTGATCTGCACATTGGGGCAGGCGTTTATCAATCTCTATACCTATCTGGGACTGGAAAAGGAGGATGCCGGCACCACCGCCTCCATGTCTCTGGTGGTTCTCTCCGCTCTGCTGACAGGGCTGAGCCTTTACGACAACATCGCAAAATACGCAGGTGCCGGAACCCTGGT
>CAZENN010000233.1:0-2145 GCA_964513605.1 uncultured Oscillospiraceae bacterium | reverse complement strand
GCACTAGGACTTTCGGCTCCTTGGTCTGTGATAAAGTGTCAAAGATGGGATTATAAACGAAGCAACTGTATCTGTCAAGAAGCAGGCAGTAAAAAAACCGCCCCGAGTATTCCCAGGACGGTGCTACAAGAGCCGAAATTCAATTATGCCAGAAATCTGGAAGCCGCGGACATAAATCGGTCGCATTGTTCTTGGGAGCAGTCTGCCCGAACCTGAAGGGGGATGCTGAAATCCAGACTGAACATTCCCATAAAGCTTTTGGCATTGACTCTGGTGCGGTCATTTCCCACCAAAATCCGAAAAGGCTGGACGGTGGCAAGCTCTACAAAATCCTGCACGTCCTCAAAAGAACGCAAACAGATATCAAATTGTTTCACTCATTTTTCCCCCTGTGCTGTACAAAAGCTCAATTTTCGTGTATAATTGAGAAATCACCGGGAGACACTCACCAGTTACAAGTATTATAACACATTTTTGTATATTTTCAATTGACGCTTTGTAGAAACATCACAACTATATTCTGATATTTTTGGTGGAATTTACATGAAATTTGCATTTTATACCCTTGGTTGTAAGACCAATCAATATGAGACCCAAGCGATGGAGCGGCTTTTGCGAAGCCGTGGACATGAGATCGGCAGCTTTGAAGAAGACTGTGACGGCTATATTATCAACACCTGCTCCGTCACGGCGGTGGCGGATAAGAAGAACCGGGCGGTGATTCGCCGGTGCCGCCGGGAGCATCCTCATGCAATCATCGGCGTCGGCGGCTGTTATGTCCAGCATGACCCCCAGGCAGTCCGGGATCTGGGGGCGGACGTGCTGGGCGGCACCGGCGGCAGAGAGGCTTTCTTACAGATGCTTCTGGATGCCGCCGCGGACCGGCAGCACCGGGAGGCTTTGGACAACGCCCTGAAACGCCGGGACTTTGAGATCCTTCCTGCCGGCGGTCTGGAAAAGCGGACCCGTGCCATGGTGAAGGTGCAGGATGGGTGTCGGAATTTCTGTACCTACTGCATCATTCCCTATACCCGGGGGCCTGTTCGCTCCGCACCCTTGGAGGTGGCGGTGGAGCAGTGCCGTGAGCTTGCCCGGCAGGGCTATCGGGAGATCGTCATCACCGGTATTGAGATCGCTTCCTGGGGAGTGGATCTTCCGGGAAAGCCGGGACCGGAGGTGCTGATTCGTGCCGTCTGTCAGGCAGTGCCGGATTGCCGGGTGCGGCTGGGCAGCTTGGAGCCACGCATTATTACGGAGGAATTTTGTGACGTTTTGGCACAGCTTTCCAATCTGTGCCCTCAGTTTCATCTTTCCATGCAGTCCGGCTGTGACAGCGTTCTTTCCAGGATGAAGCGCAAATACGACACGACCCGGTATCTGCAAAGTGTCACGCTGCTGAAAAGGAGATTTCCCGGCTGTGCCATCACCACGGATATGATCGTGGCATTCCCCGGGGAGACGGAGGAGGAATTTCAGGAGAGCCTGACATTCATCCGGCAATGCGGCTTTGCGGATATGCATATTTTCCCCTACTCCCGCCGCCCCGGCACACCGGCGGATAAAATGCCCGGTCAGCATCCCAACGCGGTGAAGGAACAGCGGAGCAAGACCGCCATCGCCGTGGCAGAGGAAATGAGCCGGGACTACCGCAGTGCGCTGATCGGGTCGGTACAGGCGGTTTTGTTTGAGGAACCGGAGGGGGAATATTTCACCGGTCATTGCCCCAATTATGTTAAGGTCTATGTAGATGGACAGGGGCTTCACAATGAGATCAGAAACGTAAAGCTCACCGGACTGTACCGGGAGGGAATGTTGGGCCAGCTTCTGTAAAGGAAGCGGACAATTCCAGAGAGAACCGGATCATTGCCGCCAAAATTGGTGAACGTTTTATAAGAAAAAACTTGACAAATCCGGAAGATACGGATATAATACACAAGTCTGCGTATGCGGACAATCCTTGCTCACGGCGCGACCGTGGGCCTAAAAGTCCAAAAGGAGGTGCAAACAACATGGCTAAGATCACCGGTAAGTACGAGGTGCTCTATATCATCGACCCCACTGTGGGCGAGGAGGGCATCGCCGCACTTGTGGAAAAGTTCAAGGCAATGGTGGAGGCGGAGGGTACTCTGACCAACATCGATGAGT
>CAZENN010000232.1:0-2153 GCA_964513605.1 uncultured Oscillospiraceae bacterium | reverse complement strand
GCCGTTCCCTACCGCAGCAGCGTTCTTCCCCAGACTGTTAAATTTGCACAAATCTATTTTTTCCTCTTCCATTTTTTCTAAAAATATTATATAATGGTTCCGCAAATTGATGGAAACGTTTCCATCATCATATTATCCACCAGGAGATCGTTATGCGTATTTTGTTTGACAGTAAGCAGCTTCAGTACAAAGACCCCTTCGGAACGCTGGTACCGGAGCAGACGTGTACCTTGCACATTCACATCCCCTCCACCGTTCAGGCCACCAAGGTCGAATGCATCATCAACCATGAGCACGGCGCACTGGCGCAGACCGTTGCCATGGAATACAAGAAGAAGCAGGGACCCTATGACATTTTCTGCGGCAAGTTCCGCTTTTCAGAATGCGGTCTGTTTTTCTACTTCTTCCGCATCACCACCAAGACCGGCGGCTTCAAGCTGTACAAGTATGGGGATGAGACCAACATGGAAGCCGGCGACTGCTGGCAGGTCAGCTGTATCCCGGCAGACTTTACCACTCCCGACTGGGCTAAGGGTGCTTTGATTTACCAAATCTTCCCCGACCGTTTTGCCAAGGCAGGCAAATGTGACCTGACCGGCAAGCTGGAGCCTTATATCGTCCACAAAAGCTGGAACGAGGAGGTTCACTGGCAGCCCACCAAGGAAGGTCTGGTACTGAACAACGATTTCTACGGCGGCAACTTTAAGGGCATCATTGAGAAGATGGACTACATCGCCTCTCTGGGCGTGGACATCATCTACCTGAACCCCATCAGCAAGAGCTTTTCCAGCCACCGCTACGACACCGGTGATTACAAGACCGTGGACCCCATGCTGGGCACGGAGGAGGATTTCACCGCCATGTGCAATGCCGCCCACGCCAAGGGCATCAAGGTGGTGCTGGACGGGGTCTACTCCCACACCGGCTCCAACAGCCTGTACTTTGACCGGGACCGCACCTTCGGCGGCAACGGCGCGTATAACTCCCAAAATTCCCCCTACTACGGCTGGTACACCTTCCACAACTGGCCCAACAGCTATAACTCCTGGTGGGGCTTCGATACCCTGCCCACGGTGGACAAGATGAACAAGGATTTCATCGAGTACATCATCACCGGGGAGGACTCGGTGGTGGCGCACTGGCTGAAAGCGGGTGCGGACGGCTTCCGTCTGGATGTGGTGGACGAGCTGCCCGATGAATTTATCCGCCTGCTGAAAAAGCGCATCCGGGAGATCCGTCCGGACGCTTTGCTCATTGGCGAGGTCTGGGAGGATGCATCCAATAAGCATTCCTACGGTGTCCGCCGCCGCTACTTTGTGGACGGCATTCTGGACTCCGCCATGAACTACCCCTACCGCAACGCCATCATCAACTTCATCCGCGGCTGGGATAACGGCCCGGGCTTGAAGAACGCCATTATGACCATCGTGGAGAACTATCCCCCTCAGGTGGTTCAGTGCAACATGAACCTGCTGGGCACCCACGACACCGCCCGGATCCTCACCGCTCTGGTGGACAATTACGAAGGACCCCGGGAGGAGCAGGCAAAGCGGTTCCTGAGCCGGTCCCAGTATGTCACCGCCCAGGAGCGGCTGATGATGGCCTCCTTCCTGCAATACACCCTGCCGGGAAGCCCCAGTCTGTACTATGCGGACGAGGCCGGCATGGAAGGTCATAAGGATCCCTTCAACCGCCGCAGCTACCCTTGGGGCAAGGAAGACACGGAGCTGCTGTCCCACTTCCGTCATTTGGGTCAGCTGCGTAAGACCTGCCAGCCCCTGCGTCTGGGCGACATCTCCTTCTTCAAGGCAGACGACCGGCGCATCGGCTTCACCAGAACCTACGAGGGCAAAAAGATCCGGGTCTACCTGAACCGTGGCTCTGAGCCTTGGGAGGTCGCCCCCGGAAAGCTGCTGCTTGCCCACAACCTGTGGACGCTGGCTCCCGATTCTATTGTACTGGGTCAGAAGGGCTTCTGCGTCATCGAGGAAGACTGATGGAGGAAGAACGGTTTTACAGCGGCTACTGCAAAGCCCTGGACCAAAGCCGAATGGTGGCGGTACTGTTCGAGAACGAAACCCTGACAGAAACAGACTGCGCCTACCCCAACTGCCCCCACGCCTCAGGCTGCCCCATTGCGAAGAAGATACAAG
>CAZENN010000231.1:0-2210 GCA_964513605.1 uncultured Oscillospiraceae bacterium | reverse complement strand
GCCAGCAGGGCGATTTTTTCTTTTTCATCCAGCCGAGCTTCACCGGAAAGGGATCTGGGGTCCCAATTGGAGTGGTCCAGATTATCACCGGCATAGAGGAACTGAAAGAATTCCACACCCCAGAAATCGCACATTGCCTGCATGGCGGCGCACTCCATCTCCACACAGACCGCACCCATCTTCTTCCGGGCTTCCACCTTGGCTCTGGTTTCCCGATAGAAGGCATCGGTTGTCCATGTAATGCCCCGGACATAGGGGTAGCCCAGCTCATCCAAAACGGCAATGAAGTCATCCACATACTTCTTATTCACATCGATGTAATCCGCCGCCGGAGCGTAATGGTAGCTGGTACCCTCATCCCGGATAGCTTTGGTGGGGATAATGATGCCGCAATCCCGAATGGAGCTGTCCAGAACACCGCAGTTGCCCAGCAGGATGATCCGCTTGACACCCATGGGAATCACATCCTCAAAGCATCCGACACAAGCAGGCGCACCCAGCCGGGCCTTGTAAAAGGCAAAACGTTTGCCCTTGTAGGTCACCTCGTAAACCGGCCAGATGCCGTCTACATCGCCGGTTTCGGCAATCACCTTGCCGCCCAGAAAATCCAGCATCGCCTTGAACAGCTGATGAGAAAACACGGACACCAACGTTTCCGGAAAATCCGGCATCTTATGAAATATCATATCCGGGTTGATGATCGCCTGCTTCGACCGGTCAAATTCTGTTAGTAACATTTTCATTCAATCCTTTCTGAATATATCCAGCGTGTGGTTAGAGTAGCCGACCAAATCTACACGCTCACAAGTTGCGAAATGATACCGAAGGTAGAGCCGAAAAGTGGCTTCATCCATTTCGGCAAGGGTCTGCCGCATATGATTGGCATACCCATCGGTGGCAAGAAAATGCAGCTGCGTGACATTGAAACGACTGCGCAGTGCATCAATATCCTCCTTGCGATGCAGCTCAAACAGATCCCAGGGCTGTGAAAAGGTTTCAAATGTCACCGGATCCAGCATACACTTGTCGATGATATTGTGAATCTCACCCCGGACGAAGCCATACAGAACAATGGATGCATCCCCCATGCAGTAGGCAGCAAAAACGATACCGCCCTTCTTCGTTACCCGAATCGCCTCCGAAAGAGCTTGTATTTTATCTTCTTCTGTAAACAGGTGATACATGGGTCCGAGAATCAGTGTCATGTCGTAGGTATTATCCGCAAAGGCGGACAGATCCATCGCATTCCCCTGGGTGATGGTGATGTTTTCACCTTGCTTTGTATTCTGCTTGAAAATCTCGATGTTATGTTCCACCAGCTCCACCGCATCCACTTTGTACCCCTTTTGTGCCAGGGCATGGCTGTATCGGCCGGTAGCGGCACCGATTTCCAGAATGCGCATCCCCGGGCGAAGGTATTTCTCGATATAGCGCATCGTGGTCAGGTACTCTACCAAACCATATCCGGAAGACAGGCGGTGATCTTCGTCGTAGTTCTCGTAGAATTGGCTTAGAATATTCTGTGTTTCCATGATTTTACCCCCAAAAGTAAAAAAAGTGCAAGCCAAACAAATCGTTTCGGCTTGCACTGCATCTTTGATATACAATCCCTGTAGGATCATCCTAAAAAAGAGTATGACAATGTAAGCCCGGTGCTATGCCACAGCATAGGGGTAACGGACTGGTTGCGATATACATTGAAGCGAATGCTGAACATTGTCACATCTCCTTTCGTGTTTTATGGGATTATATACCTTCCATCATGGGTTGTCAACCCAATTCGCAAAGATTTTGATTGATATATTCCACATAAGGGCGGCGCATGACGGCATCTCGATTCTGACTGAACCATTCATAGGATTCTTTCAAGCCTTCTGCCAGAGCCTTTACATTGGGCATCAGGGCAGTCTGCTTACTTACATCCAGATAATAGTCATGGAAGCAGAAATAGGCACGCTGAAGATGACCCTCCACCTGAAAGACAGGGGACGATAGAACCGTCCCCCTGTGCTATAAAGGGAGTTTGAAATTTCATTTACAAAACCAGTAACTTTGTGTATTATATAAAGTAAGTCAAAATTTGAATTTGTAGAGGTAAGGTTATGCTAGGAAAGTTAAGAAATATGACAGCCATCTATTTATTTAAAGGTGAAAATAAGAGAATTAAATGAAGAACTAAACCTTTGTGAAAACGATATAGAAAATCTTTC
>CAZENN010000230.1:0-2243 GCA_964513605.1 uncultured Oscillospiraceae bacterium | reverse complement strand
AGAAAACGCTAACAACATTACAGACAGTTTTTTCATTTTCACTTCTCCTTATACCATAGTTATCACTTTTTTCTATATAATGACATTCAATAATGTCATTTTCGGGAAATTATAGCATATCATTTTCTTATTGACAAGCACCAACCGTCAGACAAGGAGTGGTTTTGTATTTATAAACAAAGCTGTTGACGGAAAAAACAACAATTTTGGCAAGAAAGTTGCGAACTTCGAAAACAAATGAGGAAATCCCGGCGTGAGCTTGCTGATTCCTTGCAGCTGCTTGGGCTGGAATGATTTGAAAAACACCTGACGGCTCCTTCCCAGGCGGATGGAGAGAATTTTGTTTGAAAATTGTGAGAAATCAGGATAACTCACAGAACCGTCTCTGTGCTACTGCGGAAGACTAAATACCACATCTCCCTTGTCGTTTATGACGGATGTGCCGTTGACCACAGCGTGACCACGGATAAAGGAGGTCATACCCTGATACTGACCGCAGGGAATGATAATGTTGCCGGATAGATCGGCGACACCGTTGCCATCCTCTGTAGCGAAGGGATAGTATCCGTTGTCGCTGAGATAATCGCTTTTGGTGAGGAAAGGCACATAGCCTTCCGTAGCACTGACGATCACCTCGCCGTTGGTATCAATGATGGCATAGTAGTCATCCCCATCGTCACTCAGAGTCAGAAGGATATACCCTTTTTCACGGGAGAAGAATTTTGCGTCATGGAGGCTGTATCCTCCCAACGCCTGATGTTCAGACAGGTTGATGACCAACTCGCCGAAGCCGTCGGTGTAAAGTCCGTAGATTTTATCCCCGTTCCCGTCGGTCACCACCGCGATCACATAGTCGCTGTTACAGTCATACAGCCGGACATTATCATCAAGAAGCGTTACAGTCTTTGTGGCAGCATCAATGACACCCGAAACAATATATTGCTCATCACCGTTTTCAAAGGTGATGTTGTCAAATCTGCCGTACTTGGTACCAAACAGGAACGCGCCGCCATAGACGTCACCTTCCTGGTGAATACTGAAGGAATCAATTTTTCTGCCATCGGCAGCGGTAAGTTCCAGCTCGTTGCCGTTCATATCAATGACCGCATTGGTCGTGCTTCTGTTTGTGGAAGCGAGGAAGAAACCGTCCTCATTCGGATATGTACGCAGTGTACCTTTAAAGGAACAAACCTCATTTCCATCATAGGTGTACAGAGTTGAACCGTATTCATTCATGTGTTCATACTCATGCTCTTCGACCACCCGGTCCAGGCAGTAGTATACATCGGAAGCGTCCATATTGGCACTGAAGCCCTCATCCCCTTCCGCAGGAGAGACTTGATACAAACGCTCACCGTTGGTGTTGTAGACTACGAGCTCACTGGTATTCCAAAAGACAAGCTTATCTCCCACCATTTCGTAGTTGGAATAATTTGCCTTCGCAAGGATATAGCCGTCATAATCCGCAGCTCCGTAGCCGCCGAAGCGGGAATCTTCTCTGTAAACAAAGCACTGATCGGTGGCAAGGTACAATCCCGCCACATCTTCCTCTTCAAGCTTGCCGAAGGTAACACGCTGACCGCCGCTTTCTGTATCAGAACCGGCGTTCTCGTCGTTGACGGGAGCGGTGGTCTCCACCACGGAATTGCCGCCCTCAGTGGTGGTATCACCACTGTTCGAAAGCTGAGCAGTGTCATTACTGCAAGCAACACAGACAAGCATCAGTGCCGCAAGCAGTAGGAAAATGATACTTTTCTTCATACTTCGATCTCCTTTTAAATAGATTACTATATGACATTTAGTGAATGTCATATTGCGGACAATTATAGCATATCATTTCCTTATTGACAAGCACCAAATGTCAACCAAGGAGTGTTTTTTGTGTTTATAAACAAAGCTGTTAACGGAGAAAACAACATTTGCGGCAAGAAAGTTGCTGAGCTTCGAAAACAAATGAGGAAATCCCAGCGTGAGCTTGCTGATTCCTTACAGCTGCTTGGATTGGATGTAGATAAAAATGCCGTGCAGCGTATAGAGGCAGGAAAGCGGTTTGTTACGGACATTGAGCTGGTGTTTCTAAGCCGGGCGTTGAAGGTCAGCGTAAACGAACTGCTTGGGCTGTAGCCTATGATGAAAACCACCGTGGAACCGGTTTGGGTCGATTCCACGGTGGTTTTTTAGCTTCATTGTAGGCTTATTACTCGGTAAATGGTTGTTTGGCAGACAGGAAAATTATGTGTCAT
>CAZENN010000229.1:0-2262 GCA_964513605.1 uncultured Oscillospiraceae bacterium | reverse complement strand
CCGGGTCCTTTGCGATCGCATGGTTGACCAGCCCTCTGAGAAACAGGGGGTAGCCCATACTGCAAAAGCCCAGGAGCATTTGCTGGAGGGTCAGCAGCAGCACATAACGCTTCTGACCCTTGATGCTGGAAACGATCCAAGCGGCGGTGGCTCTGTCACCGGTCTTTTTTTTCATGCTTCCGCTTCCTTTTTGACATCACGGATCGCAGCCACAAAATTGCGGCTCTGACCCAGAAAAAATCACACCACAGATGGACGTAGCACCAATACTTGAAGCCGGTAAGCTCGATCTGCTTTCCATCCCGGACCACGCCGGTGAGCACACCGATGATCCACTCATCCGGCACACCAAACTCCCGGCAGCGGCGATTATCACCGCAGAGTACATAGCCATCCTTCCGAACCTTCAAGATCCGGTGGAGCACATACTGTCCGCTGGGACGCTTGTACAGTACCACATCATACTTTTTGCAGCGTCCCTCAGGTCTGCGTCCGATGATCAGCAGATCCCGTCTCTGCCGCAGCAGAGGGAGCATACTGGTCCCTACATTGGTACAAACCAGCGTGCCATGCACTCTCAGCTCTTCCTCGTAGGTGCTGTTACTCATCCAACGCACCAACGCTGCGCAGGGTATTCAAGATCTTATCCACATCCCCGGCGGCAACGGTCGCACTGACCTCATACTTATTCAGCATCGCCTCCACAATCGCTTCCTTGGTGGTCTCCTGTTTCAGGCAATCCACGATGAAGGCCGCCGTGGGATTGGAGCGCAGCAGACCGGGGAAGCTGGCATCGCCGGTGGCGACCATGATCTGCTCATTGCCCATTTCGTGGGTTACAAATCCATCTTTCAGTTTCATATTATCTTATCCTTTCATTCCGTTGTAGGCAACCATCGCTGCCTCCGGTTCCATATTACAGCCCAGGCGATACAGCCCGGTGCGGTTTGATAATTGATTCAGCAGCTCCAAAACCTTCGACAGTGCCTGAGGGTCCGACGGTCGGTGGCTTTGCTGCAGCAGCTGGGGAAAGGCTTCCTCCACAGATATGGGCTCAATGGCGTTTTCCTCCGAACGGGTCAGAATGCACAGTCCCTTCAGCGGCACGATGATGTTGGTCCCCAGCCCATGCTTTCCGTTCCAGGGACTGCCGCAGACCAAGACCCGATCCTTCTCGACCCGAAGCAGGGGCTTATCGTCATTGACCATCACCGCACGGTCTCCAAACCGCTCTCGCCAGAGCCGGGTATGGGTGGACTTGCCGGTTCCGCTGACAGCGGTGAACAAATACCCTTCCCCATCTACACTGATCGCAGAGCCATGAAACACAAAGGTATCAAATTCCAGCATCCGGCAGGCGATCTTCCGATAGACCGCCATGGGCTCCAAAAACGGCGGCGGAATGGGTTGGAAAGGACGATTCTCCAGCAGAGCCTCCCGGTGGGCTTTATGATACTCACTGCGCACATCCTCAGGCAAAATGCTGACAGAAAAATCCACAGGTCCTTCCGTTAAATAACCTTCACAGTATTCCCGTGTCCGCTCAAACTGGCAGGATACGCCCACACGAAGCCCTGCCAAAGCCAAGGTAAAATCAAACATAACGACTCCATTTTTCCATGCTGTCCCAAAAAGCGTGCATGGAAGCTGATATTAGAGGTATTTTACCATAAATCTCACACCATTTCAAGAGGAAGCAGCAAAATATCGGCCGGGTTGGACCGTCCTCAGGCCGGTCGCTGCGGGGGCGGTCTTTTTTATTCATTTTTATGAATATTTTCATGGTTTTATAGGCATTCGTCTTTGAGCGGCGCACATTTTTTCCCCTGTCTTGTTTTGTACAGTCATAATATATAATGTAAACCGGAATTTTAGCGGCTGCATTGTCGAAACGCCAAAAGGGTGAATAAATATTCATACAGCATTGACAGAATTGGGTTTTGGGTGTATAATCGAACGCATAACAAAGAATAACACATTCTAGGAGGAACTTTCCCATGAACAAAGAGAACATTAAGAAGGTCGTCCTGGCCTATTCCGGCGGTTTGGACACTTCCATCATCATTCCCTGGCTGAAAGAGAACTACAACAACTGTGAGGTCATCGCTGTGGCCGGCAACGTGGGTCAGGCAGACGAGCTGGAGGGTCTGGAAGAAAAGGCCATCAAGACCGGTGCTTCCAAGCTGATCGTTGCAGATCTGGTGGACGAGATGGTGGACGAGATCATCATCCCTGCCCTGAAGATGGATGCCAAGTATGAGA
>CAZENN010000228.1:0-2271 GCA_964513605.1 uncultured Oscillospiraceae bacterium | reverse complement strand
AACAGGAGCGTTTGAGCGAACTGCAGGAAACGAAAACGGAGATACAGTCCGAAATCGCAGAACTGCAGGAAGCTCACGCCAAGGAAAGCGAGAAGCTGGACAAAGCCAAAGAGCGTATCCAAAAGCAAAAACTTGACCTTAAGCGAATTGATGAGATTGAAGCAAAGCCCACTCTGATCGGCAACAAGGTTACGGTGGACAAGGACGATTTCGATATGGTCATCACAGCGGCAAAGAAGCATATCGCACAAGAGAAGAAAGAGTCCGCTTTGCAGAAAGCCCTGGATGCCGCACACAAGCTGATCGCAGAATTGAAAAACACCGTTGCCGATCTCACGAGGAAATTGGCGGCGGTGACCAAGGAACTGTCTGAATACAAATCTGTTCGCAACAAGCTCAACGCCGCCAACGTGGAACAAGAAAATGAACGCCTACGCAGCAGACTTCGCACCTATGAGGAAGTGATTTCCCGGAATAATCTGTGGTCGTATTTCTCCCGAAACAGAGGAAAAACGACTACGAGGGACGATAAGCGCTGATTCCTGTGTAGAGCCGTAAAAAACAGAAAATTTCAAATGGAGTTAAGCCGAATGAACTCCGCTTCGTTTGGCTTACTCCCATCCGAAAATCCACCTATTTTCTCGGCTGTTGAGCCGTGAAAAAATCACGAAAAACGGAGGTATTTATGAAAACAGGTCTTACCAAGAAGCAGAAAACGACCGCCATCTATTTTGACGAAGATAGCCCTATCATCGAGGTTATCACTTATAACACCGATCTCAAAAACAGACTTTCTTCCTTTGCGAGTCAGCATCCGAAAGAGTGCAAACTGATTGACGATGATGAGCAGGGCTGTAAAACCTTTGAAGTGAAGAAAGGACGGTTCGGCTTCAAGCTGACACCGCCGTACACAGAGGAACGCCGCAGGGCTGCCAGTGAACTGGCGAAGAACTACACAAAGAATTTGAGGAGGAATGACAATGAAAATCCTGTCGTGTGAATTTAACATTGATACCGCCTGCGTTGAGCTGAAATTAGCAGACGGAACGATGATCTCCATCGACTGCACCGCCGTGGAGAATGAAGTGGCAGACAATATGTATCAGCGGTCTGAACTTGACTGGCTGATTTACAACGCTCCGCTTGAATACGCCGACCTGATTTTGAACGGTAATCCGGAGAAATATTTGAAAACAGTAACCGTGAATAAGCCGTTTGAAAACTGAGTGAGACGAATGCAGGGCGACACATCCAAGTGCTTCGCCCTGCATTTGCGTATGGAACACATTTTTATCTTTTTCGTGAACAAATTACATTTTCGTGTAATTACTTATTGATTTTTGGAAGAACTTGTGCTATAATATACTGGAATACATTTATGTGGTTAAGAGGTGCTTATTATGGCTGTTAGTTACAATAAACTTTGGAAACTGCTTATTGATAAAAATATGAAAAAGAAAGAACTCGGAGAAGCTGCGGGGATAAGTAACTCTCTTATCGCAAAACTCGGAAAAAATGAAAATGTTACAGTTGATGTATTAGTTAGAATTTGCTCTGCTCTTGACTGCGGAATAGACGATATTATGGAGCTTACACCGGATACGGTATCAAAGTGAAAGGAGGACGGTACGTTGGTTGAACAAACTGTTGAGAAAACAAACACCGTTCAAGCAAAGCCAATTTTGAAATGGGCTGGCGGTAAAACGCAAATGCTGAACGATCTCTTACCTAAAGTGCCTTCCTCTTACGGAAGATACATTGAGCCTTTCTTTGGCGGCGGTGCAATGTTCTTTGCTCTGCAGCCGGAAAATGCTATCATTGCAGATAGCAATCCCGAACTTATCAATATGTATCGGCAAGTCGCAGCAAATGTTGATGAAATCATTCAGTGTTTGAAGAAATATGAAAACACTTCGGAAATGTTTTATGCCGTGAGAGAACAGGAATGGACGCAGTTACCCAAAGCAGAGGCGGCAGCACGTACAATCTTCTTGAATAGAACGTGCTTTAATGGTCTGTACCGTGTCAATAAACAGGGTAAGTTTAATGTACCGTATGGCAAGTATGCCAATCCCAAGATTTGTGATGAAGATGGATTGAAAGCCGCATCCGAGGCATTGAAAAAAGCTGAAATCCTTTGCGGAGATTATCTTCTTGTGTTAGATCATTATGCACAACCGGGAGACTTTGTGTTTCTTGACCCTCCGTATCTTCCTATCTCGGAATATGCTGATTTTAAGCGATACACAAAAGAACAGTTCTATGAAGAAG
>CAZENN010000227.1:0-2284 GCA_964513605.1 uncultured Oscillospiraceae bacterium | reverse complement strand
TCATGCCGGAGCAGCCCAGAGTCTCGACCAGAGCCTCCTCAATGATGCCCTCCTTCACATTCAGGGTCAGCTTGCAGCAGCCCTGCTGGGGAGCGCACCAGCCGATGCCGTGGGTAAAACCGCTGACATCCTTAATTTCCTTGACCTGAACCCACTTGCCCTCTTCGGGGATGGGAGCGGGACCGTGATAGGCACCCTTGGCCACGGAGCACATATGCTGTACTTCTGCACTATAAATCATGGCAATTTTCCTTTCTTTCAAAAGACGGTGTTCCGCCTTTGGATTTCCGCATATATTATACATTCAAGCAACTGAATTGTCAATTCCTGCTGAGGAAAAAACGTAAATCTGTGTGAAGTTCAGATAAACTTCTTTACTCCGGGGATCTTTTTCAGAATAAAGATGAAAACACCTCCAAAAACACAGGCTGCAAATATCCAGACAAGACAGGAAGGAAGCGTGTGAATATAGGGCTTTAGGATGAAGAAAAGCTTTTCGGTCTCAACTCTGCAAATGCGTTCAATCAAATAAATTCCAAAGGTCAATCCGCCAATTGTTGAGATTATTTTTGATGTTTTGGGACCGGGTGTATGCTTCATAAACCACATCTTGACGGTATAAAACACAGTGATCGCCGGTATGAAAATCAGTGTGTTAAAAAATGTTTGACAGGTACTTTCTCGCCAGTCACCTGTAATGGAACCTTTATAGTGGGTCATAAAGCAGCTGGCAGCAATAGCAAGAAGACTCAAAATCCATAAAATCAGCAGGTTCTTTCGTGTGAAATCCTCCGGTTTCAATCTTCGTTCAATGAAGTATCCCATTAGGGGATATAAAATGTAATTCTGACCAACAAAAAGTGAAAAATTCTTGTTGTATGAGACAGTTCCTTTGGTAAAGAAATATTCAAGCATACTAAGCAGCCCAACGATCGTACATAACAGAATGACCCACTTGAAATCCCGATTGGTCATCCCACGCGCAAGTTTCCTCAGTAGGGGGAGCATGAGAATAAAAGCGAGGTACGCATATAAATACCAATATGCGACTGTGATTTTTCCACTGTACAAAGACTTCAGGAAATCGGAAACAGACATCTGCGTGTGGGTCATTCGCAAAGATGAATATATGTAAAGATTCAAAGAAGCACAAATCAGTACGACCAGATACTTTAGAAAACGCTTTATCAATAAATCCTTAAACGACTCATCTTTATCCAGAAGCAGAGCACCGGATATCATAAAGAACAGGGGAACCGCGACTTTAATAAAGACTGCGATAAACAAATAGAGGGGGTACAATTTTGAATATTGCGCCACGCTAAAGAACATAAATCCTTTTGCGTTGGTGTGGTTAAACAGTACCATATAGATCGCAATGATTCTTAGAAAATCAAGGTATGTTTTTCTCTTTGTTGATTGTTTTGTAGAAGTTAATCTCATAACTTTATCCTTTCGTTTCATTGAAGTTTAGGGACTTCATTTAACTGTCAAACGTAGAATTGTACATATAACTAGCGAAATTGTCAATTATCGCAGCGGAAAAGATTTGCTATGCCTGCACTGCTTCCACAAAGGCTGCCCGGTCGGCCGCCTTAAAATAAGCAGAACCTGCCACCAGCACCTGAGCACCGTTTTCCTTGCAGATATTGCAGGTATTTTCATCCACGCCGCCGTCTACCTCTAAAAGACAGCCGGGATTGACCTCATCCAGAAGAGCGCGCAGCTTTTTCAGCTTGGGCATCATGTCTGCCATGAATTTCTGACCGCCAAAGCCCGGTTCCACGGTCATTACCAGGATCAGATCGCATTTGTGAAGATAGGGAATGGCTGCCTCTGCCGGGGTTCTGGGCTTGAGAACAATGCCTGCCTTGCAGCCAAGAGTGTGAATTTTGTCCAGTGCGTCCAGCGTATTTTGGGGCTGGTCTGCCTCGATATGGATGGTCAAATAATCTGCCCCGGCTTTTACAAATTCTTCCACATACCGAATGGGACGGTCGATCATCAGATGCACGTCCAGAGGCAGCTTCGTCACCGGACGGATGGTCTTGACCACCGGGATGCCAATGGAGATGTTTGGAACAAAGATACCGTCCATCACATCCACATGGACCCAGTCGCTGCCGTTTTTCTCAATATCGTGAATATCCCGCTCCAGATTGGCAAAATCCGCGGAAAGGATGGAAGGGGAAAGGAACGCCATATCATAAATCTCCTTTTATTTCTTTGATTTTTAGTCTATTGTAAAACTCAAAAACCCCTAAAAATACAGGATTTTTTGAGA
>CAZENN010000226.1:0-2320 GCA_964513605.1 uncultured Oscillospiraceae bacterium | reverse complement strand
CGTCTGACAGGCTCGCCTTCCATAGCTTCCTGGCGAGAAGACGTAGACATTGTAACCTCTGTCAAGATGGTGAAGTCGCTAAATTCGCAGTACAAATCACCCTTGCCGCCACCTGCAGCCGATACCGGCATGAAGTCAGAATCCAGCTTGAATCCACGAACTTCATACGGCTTATTTACCATGTGATCAATCGCCAAAACAGCACGCCATAATGTCCATTCGAGATATGCCGGTGTTTCGTCTTTCGGAACCTCTATGGCATTATCTTCGTCGTAAACCAATTTGCCGCCACCCTTAATCAACAGCGTCATGTAATCACGGATTTCCTCCCACTGATTACATTGATCGTTGGCATACTGAATTTCATCCGTTTGTGCAAGGATATTTTCAAGGCGTTGTCTTGCAATATTGATTTCGGCAGGCGTATTCAACGGCAAATCGGAAATGTCAAACAGAATATGCCGTTCTTTCATCTGCTTGATCAGATCATCAAGCAAAGATTTTGCGACTTCCAAATTATCCGTCGGCAACGGTGCGCCATTACAAAGCAATTTATATTGTTCAATAATAGGTTCGGTACTTGCCGTTGTTTTCGCAAGCTTTTCTGCCAATACGTGCTTGGTAGGAACGATGATAAGACCTCTGCCTTTTCGCTGAAGCACACCGGAAATACGGAGATACCGCATATTCATATCGCTGTAATCCAAGAAATTATCGGCTTTCTTATCGTAGTTTTTTCCTCTTTCTGCGATTTCCTTTTTGTCAAAGGGACGTTTAGCCGGTGCTGCGGCTCTACGTTCTCTCAAGTCGAGGATGCTATCGACAACTTTGCTCAGATCATAGCTCGGATTGGTGGTATGTCCCCAAAGGGCAAATTCAATTCTGCTGAGTTCAGAAGAACCGGTTCTTTTTTCCAATTCAAGCATAATTGCCAAAAGCCATCTCAAAGGGGAGAAATACTGTTCACCATCGGGCATAGGAAACTGTTCAACGCTCATCGCCCGAAGATAGCATTCTTGTACGGCAGGATATGTATCTGCTTTCAAGAAAGAGCGTCCAAAAGGCGTAATATCATCAAGTGTTCCCAAATCTTCCTGGGCACCGTCTTTCTTCTGAAGCTGAGGGTAGATCAGACCATTCTTGGCAAACATGAGTCTCCATTTTCGAGCATGGCTACCGGAGCTGTCTTTGCCCTCCTCGTTCTGAATAATGCCTTTTTCATCAAGCAAATTCATAAATCCGAGTTCATTATCACGCCCGTGAAGGTTTCCGACAAAGGCAGAGCTTGCAAATACAGAAAATCCCTCTTGAATACGGTTGGGGTTGCGAAGACCGGTGTTACCTACCAGCCATATTTTAATTTGTTCGCTCATAACGCAACCTCCAATCAATACCCAACAAACAGATACTCTTGTACAGAGTTCCGATGGGTCTTTGCTTCACTTTGATTTCCGAAAGAGTATTTATAATCAATCGGAATAACTTCTACGTGTTCCTTATACTTTGCCATAATCGCAACCATTTCATCCTGTGTGGGCTGGCTATTGGAAGAATAAGAAACGACTAATATGCTATTTGCAAATTTCTTGAACAACTTATCAAACGCATCTGCAGCGCCTTTTCGAGTAGAAAACGGTGTAGGATAAGACTTAAACTTCTTCGTTTGAGTATGTTCCTGGATTTCTACACCTTTCCAATCACGGGCAAGTCCCTCAACAAAGTGGTATCTACGGACATACTCATTATCAGACAAAGGGGAGTAATACGGCGGGTCGATATACACCAAATCCGCATTTTCCACTTTTAGATCCATTGCATCACCATGTTTGGAAAGGTTGATTTTGCCGTTATCAAACACAGCTTTATTTACTGCCTCAATAGCTTCAAGGAACTGCTGAGAAAGAGATTTTTTCAAATCTTGACGTCCATCATCGTATCTGTGTCCTGTATAGGTAAAAATGCCACGAGGACGTTTTTTAGTACAAGCTCTGATGAGAGCCGTCATAGCGATAGCCTGCTTATACTGATCTTTCATTGCCGCAATATTCGTGCGGAGGGTGTCAATCAGATCGTTTTCTTCGTCAGAGTAATATAATCCCTTGAAAGTTTCAGCCACAAAGTGATCGGATTCTTTATGAGCAATGAGCAAAGTCTTTGCTTCATCCAACGGCAACGTAACATTATTGTTTTCCACCATTGCCTTAGTAAATGTTGCAGACATAGCCATATAGTCATTGCTGATAACCGCTTTGCCTTGTGCCTTGAGCATATATCCAACAACACCGGAACCGGAGAACAAATCAACAACGGTATTTACATT
>CAZENN010000225.1:0-2336 GCA_964513605.1 uncultured Oscillospiraceae bacterium | reverse complement strand
CCTCGGTGGTAACGGTGTAAGTATTGGCATCATTGGTCAGCTCTACGGTGATGGTGCCGGTGGTTCTCTTGCCGCTGGTGATGGCACCGCTGACGGTGGCACTGCCTGTGGCAGCAGTGGAAACGCTGACGGAGCACATTGCGCCTGCGCCGGTGTAGATGTCCATAGCGGAGGTGTCCAGAGTCAAAGTGACGGTGGAGTTGTCCTCAGCAACGGTGACGGAGCAGTTGCCGCCATTGACCCAAGCGTCGCAAGCAACGTCGGACTCCATGGCTGTACCGGAACCCCAGCTCAGGTCCCAAGCTTTGTTGGCAGCGAACTTGAACTCGTAAGTACCGGCAGCGATACCGGTGAAGGTGATGGTGTAGATGCCGTCCTTGCCGGTCATCTCGTTGGCGGTGGGATCCCACTCAATACCGGTCAGACCGGCAGCACCAACAGCGTGGATGCAGTCGATCACCAGAGGATCTCTGACGATCTCGCCCAGGCAATCACCGGTGACGGTGACAACGTAGTTGACGGAGTCGAAGGTGACAGTGATGGTGCCATCGGTGATGACCAGAATGTCATAGTTACCGCCCTCGCCGCCCCAGGAGTTGTCCCAGGTGCCATCGGTGACCTTCAGGGAATGACTGCCTTCGGTGACAGCGATATCCAGCGTGTAGATGCCTTCCTCACCGGCGACCATCTGGAAGCCCTCAGCAGCGCAGTTCCACTCATTGAAGGAACCGGCAACATAGTAGTTGGTCACAGGGTCGAAGGGATCGACGGGCAGGGTGGGACCGATGGGGGCATCTGCACACTCGACAACAACGGAGCACATTACGCCTGCGCCGGTGTAGATATCCATGTTGGTCAGATCCAGAGTCAGGGTGACGGCAGTGCAGTCAACGGGAAGGTTAATGGAGCTGTTGCTGGAAGCATTGAGATATGCCTCATAGACCACATCGGAATCCATAGCTGCGCCGGTGGCCCAGTTGATGTCCCAAGTGTCGTTGGCAACGAACTTAAACTCGTAAGTACCGGCAGCGATGTCGGTGAAGGTGATGGTATAGATGCCGTCCTCGCCGGTCATCTCGTTGGCGGTAGGATCCCACTCAATACCGGTCAGACCGGCAGCACCAACAGCGTGGATGCAGTCGATGACCAGAGGATCTCTGACGATCTCGCCCAGGCAATCACCGGTGACGGTGACAACGCCGTTAACGGAGTCGAAGGTGATGTCAATGACACCATCGGTTTCGACCAACAGATCATAGTTGCCGCCCTCGCCGGTGCCGCCCCAAGTGTTGCTCCAAGAACCGTCGGTGACCTTCAGAGACTGGGTGCCTGCAGTGACGAACACGGACAAGGTATAGATGCCATCGCCGTTATCATCCATCAGGTAGTTGACATCGGCTTCATTCCAGCCGTTGAAAGTGCCTGCTACATAGTAGCTGGTGGGAACAGGCTCGGTGGTGATCTCTTCGCCGTTGATCACGGAGGTGATCAGGTGAGTTGCGGAGTCAAAGCGGATCTCAACGGTTGAATCATCGTTATCGACGGTCAGTACATAGTTGCTGTTGCCGCCGTCCTTGCCCCAGGAGTTGCTCCAGGAGCCATCGGTGACCTTCAGCTCGTAGGAACCGGCAGCCACGTTCTCATAAGTAATGGTGTAGATGCCATCGCCGTCCTCGTCAAACAGACCGTTGTTGATGTCGGAGGGGTTCCAATCGCTGCCGCACAGCGCGCCGGAACCGGCAACGTAGTAATCAGCAACGACCACGTCCTGCTTGCCGTAGACAGCCCAGGTGTTGGTGGCGTAGACGAACATGACCTCGTCGCCGGTGGGGGCATCCAGGTTACTAGTCTGGGTGCTTCCGTTGTTAAAGATAACATTGGTAGCGTCAGCGGGGATGTCGTAGTACCAAATGCCGTCGCTATCGGCAGTCATGGCCAAACCGGGCCACTCGGGTGCGCCGCTGTCACCGCCCCACCAATAGGCGTTGCAATTGGTCCAGCTGTCGGGAGCCTGACAATAGACTCTCAGGGTGTCTGCGGCGAAGGCAGCCATGGGCAGTACGGACAGTACCAGCATCAGGCACAGAGCCAAGCAAAGCAGACGTTTTGCGTTCTTGTTCATATGAGATCACCTTTCTTAAATTAGTTTTGCAATCGCCAGATTGCATCACTTATATAGTAACCGATATTGCCTCAGATTGCAAGGAGAATATTCCAATTTAAACAAAAGTTTTTCCTGATTTTTTGTACGCCATAGCCAAAAAGAAGGGCTGTCTCAAACGATCTGATATGATCCCCCTAAAGTAGACCATGGAAATATCCAAAGTCTACTTTAG
>CAZENN010000224.1:0-2344 GCA_964513605.1 uncultured Oscillospiraceae bacterium | reverse complement strand
GAAGGGTGAGATCGAGCGGCGGCTTACCGGCTCCCTCATTGCCCATGAGTCCGGCGAGGCAGTGACCTACGGTCTGGCGGCGGCACAGGAGCGTGGAGCCCTGTTCATCGGACCCGGCACCCCGGTCTATGCCGGTATGGTGGTAGGCATTTGCAGCCGTAACGAGGATATGACCGTCAACGTCTGCAAGCGCAAACAGCTGACCAATATGCGTGCCTCCGGCTCTGATGAAGCCCTGCGTCTGACCACGCCCCGGAACTACTCTTTGGAGCAGTGCCTGGAATTTCTTGCCGACGATGAGCTGCTGGAGTGTACCCCCAAGACCCTGCGCATCCGCAAACGGGAGCTGGATCACGGTATTCGGATGCGCCAGCTGATGAAGAAGCGCAATCAGGAAACGTAATCAACAGAGTAAAGCACTCTGTAAATAAAAAAGGAGGCACCACCATGAAAAAGCTACCCCCATCCGAACACGCAAAAGTAAAAGTAAAAGACCCCAGAAAAACCGGTCTGCTGAAGACCTTCTTTGCATCCTTGCTGATCATTGGTCTGGGTTTTGTGATGATGCTGGCCCCTGATTTTGCCAATAAGACTGTGGCATTGACTCTGGGCTGGTCCATGATCGGCGTGGGGGCACTGCTGATTGCGGTGAGCCTGCTCAATTGGAGCATCATGGGCATCCCGGAATTGCTCATCGGCATTGGTTTGGCGGCGGTTGGTATTTTCGTCGTTGTGAAGCCGGATTATGTATCCGAATCCTTTGGAAGAATCATTGCCATCTATGTGGGCTTCCATGGTCTGCTGTCTTTGATGGACAGCGGCAAGCTGAAAAAGATGGACCGCAATTATATGCCCCATACCGTTTTGGGCTGTGTGATGATCGTGGTGGCACTGGTACTGATCTTTATCCACATGGATATGTATCTGCTGGTACGGATTTTGGGCGGCTTTGTGACACTGAGCGGTCTGGGCAATCTGGTTCTGCGCTCCAAGTTCTACCTGAGCCTGCCCAAGCTCCATTCCTCAAAGGTCGTAGATGGCTGATCACCTTCTTGTGGGGGAGGCATTGGACGGCAGGAACGGTCATGAGGCAGGACTTGCCCTGCTGGAGCGGCTGTACCGTCAGCGTTTCGGCGAAGCCATGCCGCCCATCGCCCGGGAGGAAGGGGGAAAGCCCTATTTTCCGGGAAAGAATATTCATTTTTCCATTACCCATACCAACCGCCATGTTTTTTGCGCCCTGTCGGATCGCTCCATCGGCATCGATGCGGAGGAATTGGATCGCCCGGTAAAGCCCCAGTTGGCAAGACATATCCTGTCGGAAAAGGAGCTGGAGCAGTACCTGCGGTCACAGGATCCCCATCGGGCACTGCTGACCTTCTGGGTCTTAAAGGAGGCCGCCGCCAAGGAAACGGGGAAGGGCATCCGGGGCTATCCCAATGATACGGATTTTTCTCTGGATGACCCCAGAGTCCGGGTGCTTCAGGGCTGTCTGGTGGCGGTGATCGAAGGAGAACAACATGCTGTTTGATACCCACGCCCATATGGATGACCACGCCTTTGATACCGACCGGGAGGCACTGCTTACCGGTTTTCCGGAGCAGGGGCTGGCATTGATTATGAACCCCGGCTGTAGTCTGGCTTCCTCCCGGAATGCGGATGCCCTGTCCCGGCAATATTCCTACGTCTATGCCGCCGTCGGCTCCCATCCGGACGCTGCCGACGAGGTAAACGAAGAAGTGCTGGAGCAGTACCGGCAGCTGTGCGCTGAGAATCCCAAAATCAAGGCCATCGGCGAGATCGGTCTGGACTATCACTATGAGGATATCCCCAGAGAATTGCAAAAGAAGGCGTTCCGGGCGCAGATGGAGCTGGCTCAGGAGCTGAATTTACCGGTGATCGTCCATGAACGGGAGGCCCATGGGGATGCCCTTGAAATATTGGACGAATTTCCGGAGGTCACAGGTGTATTCCACTGCTATTCCGGCTCCTTGGAAATGGCAAAGGAGCTGGTGCGCCGGGGCTGGTATATTGGCTTTACCGGGGTGCTGACCTTCAAAAACGCCAAAAAGGCGGTGGAGGTTGCCCGGGCGATTCCGCTGGAGCGACTGGTACTGGAAACCGACTGCCCCTACATGGCGCCGGAGCCTTTCCGGGGAAAGCGAAACCATCCGGGATATCTGTACCGAATGGCAGAAAAGCTGGCGCAGATCCGGGAAATGACGGTGGAGCAGATCGAGACCGTTACCACAGAAAACGGAAAACGCTTGTACAAAATCAAGTAACCACCGTAGCGACCGGCCTCCGGACGGTCCTACCGCACCTATGATTCGCCGCAACGCCC
>CAZENN010000223.1:0-2384 GCA_964513605.1 uncultured Oscillospiraceae bacterium | reverse complement strand
TATGCGCAGATCCGTGCCCGGGTCAACGAACTCTGCAAATAAGGAGGGCAAGCCGATGGAAAACTTATGGCCAACCATACTGGCAGTAGCTTCAGCAATCGTTCTGCTGTCAAATGCAACAGAAAAGATTGTTAAGGCTGTAAAAGTAGCCAAGGCCCCTGAGACAGAACAAAACCAAAAGATCGCAAAGCTTGAGTCTCGTCTCGATAAGATAGAGAGGGAGATCTTGCTGGACGAGAAACAGCTCAAAGCTGCCAGAGAGTGCAACCATGTAATCACCAAGGGTGTGCTTGCCCTGTTGGATCATGGCATCAATGGTAACAACATCGACCAAATGAAAGAGGCTAGGGGCGATGTTGAAAAATACCTCATTAACCATTAAGGAGGAAAAGACTATGAGTAACAAAGTTTATGATGTACTGAAGTGGATTGCGATGGTGGTTCTGCCTGCAATTGGCACCATGTACTTCGCTCTGGCAAGTATCTGGGGCTTTCCCTATGCGGAAGAGATTGTCGGCACCATTACCGCTGTGGACACTTTCCTTGGTGTTCTGTTGGGCATTAGCTCCGCACAGTACAACAAGGAGAACACCTGAGTAAATGAAGAAGAGGGGCATCCACACGGATGCCCCTCTTGATTTTTTGGAAATCTGTTATATACTAGGCATATCAAGGGCTTGAGCTATTTACTATCTAGTGTGTGCAGATAAATGGGAACACACAAGATAGTATATTAGGGCATAATTAAATATTGAGCGTGATTTCCAGTTCAAAGTCGTTTGTTCCCATCGGCTGGCCCTTTTCAGATGTATATTCTATTTCTTTGATTACGGCTTTTAGAAGCCGATTTTTTTCTTCTACTGGGACGGTGTCATCGTCAATTACATTGACTGCTTCTTTTAGGGTTATGATTTTTTCTGCGTAGTCAATTGCTTGTGGTAGATCCTTTTTTGCCTCTGCAAGTTGATTGGAACACGCTGTAATTTTCTCCCTAAGAGCAGCATTTCTTTCTAAGAACACCTCGTTAGTGTATATACCAGTTTCCAGTAGATCATATTGTTTAGCCTCTTGAGCTTTGAAGTCTGCCATCTGTTTCTCCAGCCGGTCGATTAGTTGCTGTTGGATCGCCGTTGAATTACCATCACCATTAGCAAGTTTTGCCTCTAGTTCTGGAAGGTGTACTGTTAGCAATGTCTCTTTTACGGTCGAAACCAAATCCCTGTGCATAAGAGTCTTGCTGCAATATCGCTTGCAGGTATAATAAGTACACCCTCTATTGACATGATATATCATAGAATAGCCGCAAATCGGACACCTTAAAATCCCGGCAAATGGGTTGCTTAATGCTCTGCGTGTCTTAGGGGCCATGTAACCTCGTCCTGATATTCTTTCTTGAGCCAGTTCGAATATCTCATGATCAACGATTGCTGGGTGCTTACCCTCGACAATAAGCATATCCTCTGGCCGTTGTTTTAGGCGTTTGGTAACCTTCTTACCATTCTCGAAAACAACGGTCTGTTTTTTTCGTCCGTATACTACTTTGCCGTCATAGTGAACATTTTTCAGCAAGACCAATACAGATTCTTTAACCCATTCTTTGCTTTGGGTTGAGGCTGGAGGTATCATCATTCGGTTTAGTTCATCTGTGATTTGGCCTGGTGTTTTGTATTCCTTGACATACCAGTTAAAGATCATACGAACCACATCGGCATTCTCGTTCGGCTCTAGGGTGAAGTTCTTGCCGACCTTTATTTTGTTGTAACCATACGGTGGTCTCGAAGGAACGAACCAACCACGAGATGCGCTCAAGTATCTGCCACGATATAGCACCTCCTTGACATATTCAAGGTAGTCACGGCCCCTTAACAGTTCGTCCTGGAAGAATCTGCGCTCCATTTTATTCTCCAGGTCATAAGTCATAACAGGGGTAATAACAAGGGTCTTGGTATAACGCAGTTTGTCTATAAGTAAATCGCAATCGGTCAAGCTGCCTCTACTCAATCTTTGGGGATCAGCACACGCCACGCCAACAACTTTAGGATCTTCGATTCTATCCAATAGCTTGCACATTTCCGGGCGCTCCTCTATGCTCTCGCCGCCGGACACAATTTCTCTATATATGTTTTCCTCTGGCACTTCGTGGCCTAACTCTCTTTTGAAATAGTCTTGCAACATATTTTCGTGTTTTGCAAGCACTTCCTCCACACTTTCGTTTGGGTTATCGTATCGTGATTTTCTTTCGTAAAATAAATAATCTCCGTCTTTTGGTAATTGGGCCATTATATCAGCTCCTTTCTTTCTTTGTTTATGATAAGTGAATGCATCCATTCAATCTGTTTATCCTTGATGGTTACCTGTTCCCGGAGAAAGTCTATCTTTTTCTG
>CAZENN010000222.1:0-2438 GCA_964513605.1 uncultured Oscillospiraceae bacterium | reverse complement strand
CTTTGATTATCAGAAGAGACAGGATACCATTTCCAATGATCTGGCACAGCAGCGGATTGATCAGAAGAAAAAAAGCCAGACCGAGGAAACAGTCGTCAGCAATATGGGCTATGACAACGGCAGTGTATCCAAGGGCAATGTGAAAGCCATGCAGCGCATTCTGGGTGTTACCGAGGATGGCTATTGGGGCAGCGCCGCTTCCAAGGCAGCCGGGGGCATGACGGCTGACCAGGCATGGGAGGCGTATCAGAAGGGACACCTCCAGCAGCGATACAGCCCGGATACGAATCCGTTTACCACAAGCGGTGGGAGTGACACGGTTACGGTCAAGCCTCATACCGAAAACACCAGGAATTTTATCGCTTCTGTGCCTTCCCCGGCGGCCTTTGGCGGAAGTGAGGAGGTTTATAAAAACTATATCTACCACCAGCTGGATAATGCCACCTATTTGACCGATGACGAGTTGATCACTCTGGTAAAGTACTACAACCTGGCATAGGAGGGGAGGCCATGTCCAGACTGGAAGATATTATTCAAAAACTCAGTCCGGATACCGCAGAGCTGCCCCGGCAGACCACAGCCACTACCAATCCTGCTACGAGCAAGGGGGAAAGCCGGTTAGACGGCATTATGCGCAAGCTGACATCGGATGTGAACGAAAGTACCGTCAATCAATTTTTGGCAGATTCGGGCCGCTATCAGAAGAAGCGTTCTCAGACATACAACGACCTGACCTGGCAGAATGCCAAGAATGGGGATACTTCCTTGTGGGATAACGCTGAGAGCAGAACCATGACCAATACCGCCAATCGGATACGCTCCTGGGCATTTGTCAACCGTGACCGGATCGATCCGGGGCAGTACAAGGAGCTGACCGGATATCTGGATGCCTTTCAGGATTATCAAACAGGAAGCGCAAAGGGTTTTCTGGATAAAATCACAGCTATGAAGCAGTATGAGACCCAAGAGGCATATGACAAGGCAGTGCAGGAGTCCGGGTGGTATCAAAAGTATGGGGGCAAGAGCTATGCCGAGCTGAAACAATACGCCCGGGCACTTGCGGATGGAGAAGAAAAGGACTGGTTAACAACCTACGCCCCCACTCAAAAAACGGAAGCAGATCTCAAACAAGATCTGACCTGGTTGCAGGGACAGTGGGATTATCTCGAAAAGCTGAAAAGCGAGAGTGAGCAACTGTCAAACCTGAAAAATCAGCTGTACGCCACAACGCCGGATGCGCCGGGGTATGCCGAATTACAGGCACAGTATGAGACGATGCTTCGCCGGTATCCATCTCTCGCCGTATTCGAAAACATAGACGAAAAGCTGGAAAAAGCAAAAACCGCCGTCTACGACAAAGAGCGTGAAATCAAATATTACGGTCTATCCTCCAATGAAGATTATACCCAGCTGAGCCAATACACAGGAGACGGAACCACCTGGTACGGCGGCGGCAACCTACAGGACGAGATCAACGATCCCGATCACGCTGATAAATGGGATACCGCTACCACAGTTGGCAAATATGTTCCCCTGACCCCCGGCGCAAATATCTATTCCAACATAAAAGAGATTTGGAATTACGAAAATACCCACCTGATGACCGATGAGGAACGGAGCAATTTCAACTACCTTTGGAACAAGGAAGGGGAAGATGCGGTGAAGGACTACATGGACTATTTGCAGCCGACCTTGAATGAACGCTCCAATTTGAAGGTGGCACAGTTTGCGGCGAAGGTGGCAGACAAAGCTCCCATATTGTCCTCTCTGCTCAGCACCCCTGTCAAGCTCATGGGCGGATTGGGAATCGTGGATGCCTCAGCGCAAAAGCTTATCCGGGATGTGACCGGCGAATGGAAGCCCATTGATTACAACCGGGATGGTACCATGTTTTCTACTGCTGCTAATGTGGCCAGAGGCACCGTCAGTCAAAAGATTGCCAATGCCACCGGAGTCATCGACATTGACGCACAGGAGCACCCCTACCTTGCAAAAGTACTCAACGGTAAAAGCCTGGCGGATGTGTACAACCTGGGAATGAGTATGCAGGACTCCGCCGCTGTTGCGGCACTGGCATATATCAACCCGGCATTGGCAAAAGTCGGTACGGCACTGCTTGCCACTTCCTCCGGTACGGATGCTATGCTGGATGCTGTTGAGCGTGGTGCAACAGACGAACAGGCAATTACCATGGGCATTCTTGCGGCAGGTTTCGAATACATATTCGAAAAATATGAGCTGGAGAGTCTGTTGGGTCAGGGGAAAAATATCTGGTCAGCTGCATGGAGACAAGGTCTCTCTGAAGCAGTGGGCGAAGGTGCCACAGAAATCGCAAATATCTTTGCTGACGCTGCTGTCATGGGCGAAAACTCCAACTGGCAGCAGGGGATTCAAGACTACATCGATGCAGGAATGTCCCCGGAGGAAGCAAAGAAACA
>CAZENN010000221.1:0-2449 GCA_964513605.1 uncultured Oscillospiraceae bacterium | reverse complement strand
AGATTTGTGCAAATTTAACAGTCTGGGGAAGAACGCTGCTGCGGTAGGGAACGGCGTCCCGACCAATGTCATAATGAATATTGAATAATGAATAGTGAATAATTGAGGAATATCTTGTATCTTTTCTCCTTCGCCCATTGAAAGTGCGGTTATTTTTTGGTAGAATAGTAAAAAATCCATGAATGGGTGAAGGCTATGTGCACCAGAGATGATTTTATTGGCGTGTTTGATTCCGGCGTGGGAGGCATCAGCGTTTTGCGGCAGCTGCGCAAAGCGCTTCCCCAGGAGCGGTTTTTATATTTTGGGGATTCGGCGAATGCGCCTTATGGCAGCCGGTCTGCGCAGGAGGTTCGGGAGCTGAGCGATGCAGTGGTTCGGCATTTGCTGGAAAAGGGAATCAAGATACTGGTGGTGGCTTGCAATACCGCCACCGCCGCCGCCATCCGGGATCTGCGGATACGGTACCCGGAGCTGATGATCGTGGGCATCGAGCCTGCGTTGAAGCTGGCCTGTGACCGGTTTCCCGGAGAGACCATCGGTGTGATGGCAACGCCGGTGACTCTCAGGGAGGGGAAATTTTCCCGGCTCATGGATCGCTGTGCCCAGCAGTGCCCGGTGGTGAAGCTGCCTGCGGTGGGACTGGTGGAACTGGTGGAGTCCGGAAAGGCCAACAGTCCGCAGTCCGAGACCCTGCTCAGAAGCCTGCTGGAGCCTTGGAAGGGAAAAATCAAGGCACTGGTTCTGGGCTGTACCCACTATCCCTTTGCCGCAAAGACCATTGAGACTGTATTGGGATCGGACACCGTGCTGTTGGACGGCGGCGTGGGCACGGCAGCCCAGACCCGGCGGCGGCTTCAAATGGCAGACCTGCTTCGGGAAGGCGAAGGGGAAGTGGTATTTGAAAACAGCTTAGGGGATGAAGCCATGATAACACTTTGCCGGAAGCTGCTAAACAGTGAGGAATAGGGGGCGGCTGAAATGTCTTCTTTAAAAAATAGATTTGAAAGCTTGATATTCGACATCGACGGGACCCTTTGGGATTCCCGGGAATTGGTTGCCCAGGGGTATAATATCCAGCTGCGCCGGGAGGGGCTTTCCCATCTTTGTGTCAGTGCGGAGGATTTTATTCCCTTGTTTGGAAAGGTCATGACGGAGATTGCAGATGCGATCTTTGCATCCCTGCCCCCGGAGCAGCGGTATCCATTGATGGAGCGGTGCATGGAGACGGAGAACCGGTATCTCCATGAAAACCCCTGCGCCATCGGCTACGGCGGCATTCGTCAGACCATGCAGACCCTGTCTCGGCGGTATCGGCTGTTCATCGTCAGCAACAGCCAGTGCGGCTACCCGGAGCTTTGTATCAAAAAGCTGGGGCTGGAAGACCTGATCTGTGGGCATCTGTGCTTTGGGGACACCGGCACGGAAAAGGGGCAGACCATTCGCCGTCTTATGGAGCAGTATGATATTACCTCGGCGGTGTACATCGGAGACACCCAGGGAGATCTGGAGGCGGCGGAGATGGCGGGCATTCCCTTTATTTTTGCCGCCTATGGCTTTGGTGCGCCGGAGCATTGGGACGGGAAAATTGAGACCTTTTCACAGCTGGAGGAACTGCTATGAGCATGGGAATGGACAGCCAGTGCTACCTGTGTCACTTTCGGAGAAATCTGGAAACGGCACGGTCACTGGGAGATGAAAAAACCGCCACCGCCTTTGCAAGGGATCTGATGCGGCTGTATCTTTCCATGCCGGAGGATGCGGCTTCCCCCACTGCCGCACCGGGGACCAACGCCTTGTTTCAGAAATACTATGGCTTGGAGCCGGACCGGTTCCGGCAGGAGAAGGAAGCCTCCAATGCCTTTGTGATGGAGCGGCTGCCTGCCATTCGGGAGAAGGTCATGGGGGCAGAAGATCCGGTCTATGCCGGGTTGCAGATGGCGATTTTAGGCAATTATATCGACTTTTCCGCCTTGCAGGGGGAGGTCAGCTTTGAAAAGCTGGATTCCCTTTTGGAAACCGCTTCACAGATGGAGCTGGACAGGGAAACCTATGCCCGGCTTCTTCGGGAGCTGGGAAAGGGAACACGGCTGCTGTACCTGACGGACAACGCCGGGGAGATCGGCTTTGACCGCATTTGGGCAGAGGCCATCCATGCTGCCTTTCCCCAGCTGCAAATCACCTTCTGCGTCCGTGGCGGTCCTGCCCTGAACGATGCCACCCGAGCCGATGCCGCCGCTGTCGGGATTCCCTTCCCGGTCATCGACAACGGCAACACCATCCCCGGCACCCAGTTGTCTGCGCTGGGGGAGGAAGCAAGGCAGGCTCTGGAGCAGGCAGATGTGATCATCGCCAAGGGGCAGGCAAACGCGGAGACCCTGCTGGGCTGCGGCTATCCCATTTTCTACGCCTTTTTGATCAAATGCCCCCGTTTTATGGAGCGGTTCAAAAA
>CAZENN010000220.1:0-2474 GCA_964513605.1 uncultured Oscillospiraceae bacterium | reverse complement strand
ACCTCCGGGTTATGAGCCCGACGAGCTTCCAACTGCTCTACTCCGCGATATTTTGCATTTGGGCGTTGCCCTTAGTGCTTTGGTATTATATCATGTGGTTCACATATTGTCAAGGGTTATTTTTTGTTTATTTTTGGTATATTTTGGATGATAATTGTTTGTTTCCGTATTGACTTCTATGGTTTTTTCATGGTATAATTCGACAAAATGTGACATTGAGGTGGTTTGTTTGAAGGGTTTTCGGGGGTTGGTTTCCGTTTTTTTGATGGTTGGGATGGTTTTAGGCTTTGGCGGATGCGGAATGGATACTTTGCCTGCGGAAAGTGATCACAGTACTGTAGCTGCTTCTGAGGAAAGCAGTCAGAGTACCGTGCCGGAGGAGAGTTCGGTGTTTACTGAGCCTTCCATTGAGACCACTGCGCCTATGGAGCCGGAGGGTCCTTCTTTGCTTTCCTTTTTGAAGACCGCCATGGAGCCTGTGGGCAGCACCATGTATGTCTGGGGCGGCGGTTGGAATGAGGCGGATACCGGTGCCGGTGTGGAGGCCGTGACTTTGGGGGTCAGTCCTCAATGGGCGGAGTTCGCTGCCCAGCAGGACAGCAGCTACAATTACAAAGATCATCGGTATCAGATCCATGATGGACTGGACTGCTCCGGTTATGTAGGCTGGGCAGTGTATAATACATTGGAAACCGAGGATGGTCAGGACGGCTATGTGGGCAAGGCCGCCGAGATGGCACAGACCTTTGCGGAGCTTGGGCTGGGAGATTATATCCCGGCAGCAGAGATGACCCAATGGCTCCCCGGCGACATTATGAGCATGAAGGGTCATGTATGGATCAGCCTGGGGATGTGTGATGACGGTAGCGTGCTGTTAGTTCACTCCAGCCCTCCCGGGGTGATCCTTTGCGGCACCACCCTTCCCGACGGCAGTGAAAGTGACGCGGTGCGACTTGCACGGTCTGTTATGAAGGAGCACTATCCCGACTGGTACAGCCGGTTTCCGGATTGCTCCCGGTCCGCTTCCTATCTGGAAAAATCCTCTGCCATGCGTTGGAGCCGGGATGTCCTCAAAGATTCGGAGGGAGTGGTGGATCTGAGTACGGAAGACATTATCGCCCTACTCTTTGAGCAAACTGCATAATCGACCAAACACCCCGAAGCCAAGGCTTCGGGGTGTAAATAATTGATGTACGGATCGGGTTTAGACTACTCTGCCATTCTTGACCGTGTAGTATGCACCGTTAAAGAGGAATCTGCCGCTGTAGCTAAAGTCCACTTTACCGTTCTTGACATAGTACCAGCTGCCGCTGTACTTGACGAGGGTGGTGGTCTTGGATGCCAGCTTACCCTTGTAAATGTAGTACCAGCCGCCATTGTACTTCACCAGCGTGGTGGTATTGGAGGCTACCTTGCCCTTTACCACATAGAACCATTCGCCGTTAAACTTCACCAAAGTGGTGGTAGCAGAGGCAACCTTGCCATTGACCACATAGAACCACTCGCCGTTGTACTTTACCAGCGTGGTGGTATTGGAGGCTACCCTACCCTTGTAGACGTAGAACCAGGAACCATTGAATTTAAACAGGCCAGTATAGCTGTTATCAACCACGCCGTTCTTTACATAGTACCAAGAACCGCTGAATTTCACCAAAGTCGTAACGTCAGTGAAGATACCATCCTCATAGTATTTCCATACGCCATCGACCTTTTTCAGCGTATTGGCCTCCTTTTTCCAGTTGCATGCATTGCAATACTGATCCGCACTGTTGGTATAGCTATGCCGCGGTCTGACGGTTTCTGTTTTTGTCGTTCCACAGCTATTGCAAGTATAGGTTTTGACACCGGATTGCGTACAGGTAGGCTGTTTGGTGATCGCGCCGCTGTTCCAGCTGTGCCCCTTTGCCGCAACAGACTCCGTCTTCGTTCCACCGCATGTCGTACAGGTATAGGTCTTCACTCCAGCGGTTGTACAGCCCGGTTGTCTGGTAACAGCAGGACTGCCGTATCTGTGACCATTTGTTGCGCAGTAGATATTGGTGATTCTCCTTTAGAATCGAAGGGCTTGGTTGCATTGATGGTCACAATACCCTGCTCTGCCAGAGTAAATGTAACATAATGGTTCAGGTGATCCGTGCTTTTGGTCCAACCTTTGTACTAGGTGACACCAAAGCTCGCCTGAACAGCATTGGAGACCATCGTGCCTGTACTGGCTGCGCTGACAGGCACTGCTGCAAAAGCGGATACAAACAGGACCATTGCCAACAAGACGGATACAATTCTTTTAGACTTTTTCATAACATTCTTCCTTTCTTCATTTCTCTGTGTCTTTGTTATATGTTATGTATTGTCACATATTAGTATTTGCCTTGTCAAGCCATAATATTGGTGAGGTGATACTCTATGAAGGAAAAACTCGTGATCAACAAAAAACCACTAAAGGGAGAGGATGGCTACAAGACCTTTTCCATCCG
>CAZENN010000219.1:0-2499 GCA_964513605.1 uncultured Oscillospiraceae bacterium | reverse complement strand
TTTCATGCTGTTTTGTGCCTTGGAGCGCAGCGGAAAGGAATGGTCATAATTATGAAGAAAACTATTACGGCAATACTTGTTGTAGCACTTAGTATTTGCCTTTTATCGGGTTGCAGTAGACAGCTTAGTACAACCGGCTGTAAAGTTATCCATGAAGAAGAAAACTATGTTACATATCAGCAGGTGTGCGATAATTGCGGTTATGAATATGGCGATCCAACGACTGCATATGTTAGCACGAAACTTTTTTATACTTTAACTTGTACTCAGTGCGGCGAACTAATTTATGTCCGCCTTGAGCGAAAATGAGACAGCCCCGGCTTTTTGCTGTGCTTGGTTGGATGCGGAAGAGGACAGGGGCGTTTTACTGCTCCCAGTTGTGCCAGATGTTCTGGACATCGTCATTCCGAGGGCGAAGCCCTCGGTGGGGAAACGGAAGCCTGTTGCAAATCAAGCAGTTTTCAATTCTGCGTATCTCCAAAAGGGCTGTTTCATTCTTTATGTATATCACAACCCATTTGATTGACTTTATAGCAGTTATTCTTCGAGTTCTCTAATTGCGCTGTATGAAACAGTGATGTTCCAAGACTCCGACAGCCCCTTAAAAAGGTAGTTTCCCGTCTCATAATCGTAGCTGAGTCCATAACTGGTCGTATTGCCATAGTGTTCGTTTTCCTCGCCGCCGAAAGCTGCGATTACTTCTTGCTCTGAAAAATCGGCACTAATTTCAAAACCACCGGCAACGAGAACGGTCGCATCCTCGCTGTCGCTTGCCCAAATAGACTCACCAATCTTCCAAATCATACATTCGTTGTAAGTTTTGGTATCAGGACCCGGGTTCCAAACTGTGATACTGATAGACTTGCCGGACTCGTTCCACAATTCCATCGGAACAGATTTATTAGCAGCGACTTCGTAAGTATATTCACGCCCCATATCTTCACGCCAACCATTATTCAGCAGCAGATCAACGCCGCAAGGCAGCTGATACACAACACCCTCAATAGAAACGGTAAAATCTGCCAGATCATCGCTCAGCTCGATGCCGGGCGTGACGGGATCAGTAGTGTTTTCGGTTCCCTGAGTGGTGGTCTGTTCCGGGTCAACCTCATTCCCGGCAGAATTGCTGCTGCTGGGATTTTGCACAGACTGTGTTTCTTCGGGTTTGTCATCCTCGCCGCAGGCAAAAAGGCACATGCACATAGCAATGGCAAAAAACAGACAAACTACTTTTTTCATTTTCATAACCTCATACTTTCTTTGATGGTATTTGTGCGGTAATTGGCACATTTATGAAGCTATTATAATATATATATATATATATATATCAAGTGTTTTCTGAACTTTTTTTCAAAAAACGAAGATCCCGCCGTTTCCCAGTGGAAACAGCGGGATTTGTACTCAAAAAGTTCGGTTATTCCTGATCCCAGTTGTGCCAGATGTTCTGCACATCGTCGTCATCTTCCATGATGTCGATGAGCTTTTCCATCAGCTTGATGTGATCTTCACTTTCCAGCTTCTGATAGTTCTGGGGGACCATCTCGATCTGGGCGGAGGCGAAGGTGTACTTCTTGGTGGTCATGGCGTCTGCCACGGCGTTGAAATCGTCGGGGGTGGTGTAGATGGTGAAGCAGTCTTCCTCTGCCTCGAAATCATCGGCACCGCAGTCCATGGCGTCCATCATGACGGTGTCCTCATCATAGTCGCCGTCCTCGTTGTCAATGACCAGAACGCCCTTCTTGTCAAAGCTCCAGCTAACGCAGCCGGAGGCACCCAGATTGCCGCCGAACTTGTCAAAGTGGTGGCGCATGGAGCCTGCGGTGCGGTTGCGGTTGTCGGTCATGGTCTCTACGATGACAGCAACACCGCCGGGACCGTAGCCTTCGTAGGTGATGGACTCATAATTATCGCCGCCGCCTGCACCTGCCGCCTTTTCCAGGCAGCGCTTAATGTTATCGTTGGGCATATTGGCAGCCTTTGCCTTGGTAATGACGGTGGCAAGACGGGAGTTGTTGGCAGGGTCAGTGATGCCGCCGCCCTCCTTCACAGCCACGATCAGCTCCTTGGCGATTTTGGTAAAAGCGGCAGCACGCTTGGCATCCTGTGCGCCCTTGGTCTTTTGAATGTTATGCCATTTGGAATGTCCGGACATAAAAATCTTCCCTTCTATCTCAATTTCTTAAAAACTTCATGTATTTTAGCATAAATGCCCTTCAAAATCAACACATCAGCAGAAGAATTTTGCACAGTCTGTATGAATGTCAGACAGCTTTACACAAAGTTCTGGGAAGGCCTTTTGTAAGGCATCCGCCAGATACAGGCATACCGGGTTTTCGGTGTGGAAATGACCTGCATCGATCAAATTGATTCCCAAATTCTTCGCGTCCCAGAACTGATTGTACTTCACATCAGAGGTGACGAAGGTATCGCAGCCTGCGGTTGCAGCGGCTTTTAGTTCACTTCCGCAGGCACCGCCGCCTACGGCGACTTTGTGGACAG
>CAZENN010000218.1:0-2559 GCA_964513605.1 uncultured Oscillospiraceae bacterium | reverse complement strand
GTTTATGGTGCTGAAAGTGTTTACCTATGTTCTATGTGCGATGGACCGATGAACCATTTCCATGTGCAGATGATTCCACGTTACGCCCATGAGTGCCGCGGTTCCGGCAATTTTGTAAAACCCAGAGGCAGGTATGTTCACAATACAGAGCTTATTACCGCACTGCGCTTGCGATTAGTGGGATGAACCGATCCTTGTTTCCCGCAAAATGAGTATTTTTCCGTTCTCAAACTTCATTCACTACATTTACAGGATTTCCACTTAAAAATCCCCGGATGTTTTCCACTGTTACATCTAAAATTCTCTGCCGGGTTTCCAGCGGAGCCCATGCCATATGTGGAGTTATGATGCAATTTGGAGCGGACAGCAGGGGGGTATCTGCGCTGATTGGTTCATTGCTTACTACGTCCATGGCGGCACCACGGAGTTTTCCGCTTTTTAACGCAGCAGCGACATCAGCCTCGTTAATTACACCACCCCGGGATGTGTTTAGCAGAATGACCCCATCCTTCATCCGGCCGATCGTGTTTTGGTTGATCAGCTCTGTGGTTTCTGGGAACAGGGGACAATGCAGAGAAATCACATCAGAATTTTGTAATAGCGTGTCAAGATCTACATAATCTGCAATGCATTCAACTGCAAGCCTGCGACTCCTGCTGTATGCAAGTACGTTCATTCCAAATGCCTTTGCGATGTTGCCCACAGCCTGTCCAATCCGTCCAAAGCCGATAATACCCATGGTTTTTCCGGCAAGCTCCATTTGTGGTGTATCCCAGAAGCAGAAGTCTGGACAGTTTGCCCAGTAACCCTCGTGAACCATGTGATCATGATGTCCAATGCGGTGACAAAGCTCCAGCAGAAGCCCAAAGGTAAATTGTGCGACGGCTTGGGTGCTATATGCCGGCACATTGCATACCGGGATACCTTTCTTTTGTGCGGCAACGATATCAACCACATTGTATCCCGTGGAAAGGCAGCAAATCAACCCGATATTAGGGCAGGAGTCCAAAATGCGTGAGGTGATGGGGACCTTATTGAGAAGAACGATCCGAGCGTCCCCGATTCTTTGAATAGTTTGATCTTCTGTCTGCGTTCGTGGATATACAGTAAGGGGACCGAATTCCTCCAGGCACGCCCAAGACAGATCCCCGGGGTTCAGTGCCGCACCGTCCAGACTTACGATTTTCATAAAAAATACCTCCATATGCCTTGTATTGCGTCCTGTTTTTTGATAGGATGTAGGAAAAGAAGTTAAAGGATGTTGATTATGCGTGTGATTTATCAGGATGAATGGATCATCCTTTGTGTGAAGCCGCCCCGGGTTCTGTCTACGGATGAGCCGGGTGGTATGCCGGAATTGGTTCGGGAAGCTCTTGGCGACCGGAGTGCTGATATCCGGACGGTCCATCGATTGGATCGGGTAGTCTCTGGCTTGATGGTGTTAGCAAGAACACGGGAAGCGGCATCAGAGCTTTCCCGGCAAATACGGGAAGGGGAGTTTGATAAAGAATATCAGGCGGTGCTCCATGGAAGACCGGAGGCTGAGTCTGGATTGTACCGGGATTTGCTGCTGCGGGACAAACGGGAGCGAAAGACCTATGTGGTAACCGAGCCTGGAAAGGGTGTGCAGGAAGCAAGGCTGGAATATCGTATTCTAGGCGAAGCAGAGGGGCTGTCGAAGGTCGCTATTCACTTGCTCACCGGTAGGACCCATCAAATTCGAGCCCAATTTTCCAGCCGGGGCCTGCCTCTTGTGGGGGACAGGAAGTACAGCACACTGGACGACTATTGTGAAATTGCACTTTGGTCCTCCCGGCTTTCATTCCTTCACCCTGCCACCCGTGCGCCTATGGAGTTTTATTTGGAACCGCCGGCTGAATATCCGTGGAGACTGTTTCAATAATTATGTGTTTTGATGAGTGAAATCAATATCCGAGAATCATTATAACATGATATCCTTTCTTTGAAAAGAAGCTTTTTTAAAAGCGATGGAGATGAGGTGTAAGGAATGTCCTATGATTTTGTTCAGAACCGAGGCTGCGAATACTTCCCCTGCCATGCGGGTGCAGACCCTGAGACCTTTAGCTGTATGTTTTGCTACTGTCCCTTGTATGCCCTGGGGGATCACTGCGGCGGCAGTTTCATATATACGGAGGACGGAATAAAGGATTGTTCGAACTGCTTACGTCCGCACCATCGGGAAAATTACTTTGCCATATGTGAAAAACTACAGGAGGTCATGGAAATGGTGAAAAAATCAAAGGAAAAACCTTGATTTTTTATTCCATTGCTGGTATAATCAATTTTCGGTAGCAGATGGAGACGTATCGAAGTGGTCATAACGGGGCTGACTCGAAAACCAAAGGTCACATTGGAAACGCCTCTCTGAAAACCCTTGATTTATCGGGGTTTTCGCAGTACAATCGAATATGTCAAACAGTTTTCTCTCCAACTTTTCTCTCCATTTTCCAATGTTGAGTTTTGAAAGGTTGGGTTGAAATATAACACGGAGAGTTATCGAAGTGGTCATAACGAGCTCGACTCGAAATCGAGTTGCGA
>CAZENN010000217.1:0-2599 GCA_964513605.1 uncultured Oscillospiraceae bacterium | reverse complement strand
TTACCGCCTCTGCCATTGCCAAGGAGCTGGGCATCATGCTGGAGGGCGACCGGGCCATCACCGGCGCACAGCTGGATGCCATGAATGACAGCGAGCTGGATGCCCAGGTGGAGAACATCAGCGTCTATGCCCGTGTGTCACCTGAGAATAAGATCCGCATTGTCAAGGCATGGCAGCGCAAGGGTCAGGTGGTCTCCATGACCGGCGACGGTGTCAACGATGCCCCGGCTCTGAAGGCTGCGGACATCGGCTGTGCCATGGGCATCACCGGTACGGACGTTGCCAAGGGTGCTGCGGATATGACCCTGACGGATGATAATTTTGCCACCATTGTAGACGCTGTCCGGGAGGGCAGAGGCATTTATGCCAATATCAAGAAGGTGGTCGGCTTCCTGCTGGGTACCAACATTGGTGAGGTCATCACCGTGTTCCTCGCCATGCTGCTGTGGCATAAGACACCCTTGCTCAGTATGCAGCTGCTGTGGATCAATCTGGTAACGGACTCCCTGCCTGCCATCGCTCTGGGTATGGAGGCTGTGGAGAAGGATGTGATGGATCGTAAGCCCAAGCCCAAGGATGAGGGCATCTTCGCCGGTGGTTTGGGTATCCGTGTGGTGCTGCAGGGTATGATGTTTGCCGCCCTGACTCTCATCGGCTTTAAGCTGGGCGAGAATGTCACCGGAAAATTGGAAGGCGGTCAGACGCTGGCGTTTATGATCTTGGCACTGTCTCAGGTGGTTCAGGCCTTCAATATGCGCTCTGACCACTCCCTGTTCAAGATCGGTCCCTTCGGAAATTCCAAGCTCAACGGTGCGGCCCTGATCTCCACCGCTCTGGTGGCACTGGTGCTGTTCACTCCCGTGAAATCTGCCTTCGGTCTGATCACCCTGCCTTGGAAGCTGTACCTGATCGGTCTGGGGCTGATTCTGGTTCCGCTGGTGGTCATGGAGATCTGCAAACTCCTTGGCATGATCCGACACAAGCATTAAAAATATTCTTTATGTCCTTCCCACCATATAACAGAAAAAGGAGGGGATTTTATGCATAAAAAATGGCTTGGGCAGATGCTTCGCCGTCGGTTTTTTGTGATTGCTCTGCTGGTTTTGCAGTTGGTATTTATTGTGTATACCCTGGTCAGCGGCAGTATTGCCTTTGAAATGCTGGGTAATTTTTTGCAGATACTCAGTGTACTTGTGTGCCTTTATATCGTCTCTAAAAAGGGACCGGGTGGCTATAAGCTGACATGGATATTCATGATTCTGCTGTTTCCGGTTTTCGGTGGGTTGCTTTACCTGCTCGTTACCTTCCAGTCTGCCACCCGTGCCTTTTCCAGACGGGCGGCAAAGACCGAGTCCAAAGCAAAGGGCTTGCTGAGCTTTCCCGGCACCGGGTATGAGCAGCTGCTGGAAGAGCTGCCTCAGCACAGCAGTCAGGTCAAATATCTTCAAAAACATGCAGGCTTTCCGGTCTATACCGACAGTGAGACCAAATACCTGACTCCCGGCGAGGAAAAATTCAAGTACCTGCTGCAGGAGCTGAAAAAGGCGGAGCATTACATCTTTCTGGAATATTTCATTCTGGAAGAGGGAGTCATGTGGAATGCTGTTTTGGAGATTTTACTGGAAAAAGTGAAGCAGGGCGTGACCATTCGGCTTATGTATGACGATTTGGGCTGCTTTTTGCTGCTGCCCAAGGATTACCCTGAGCAGCTGCAGAAAATGGGAATCCAGTGCCGTGTCTTTAACCGCTTCAAGCCGGTGCTGACCACCATGCAGAATAACCGGGATCACCGGAAAATTGCCGTCATTGACGGCAAGGTGGCATTCACCGGCGGTATCAATCTGGCGGATGAGTATATCAACGCCATCGAGAAATACGGACACTGGAAGGATGCCTCCGTCATGGTTCGGGGCAAGGCGGCATGGAGCTTTACCATGATGTTCCTGCGGATGTGGGAGCTGGCAGGCGAGGGGGATGAGGATTATTCCCGGTTCTATCCATGGACTTTGGAGGATTGCCCTGTCAAGGCTCCCGGTTATGTCCAGCCCTATGCGGACAGCCCTATGGATAAGGAAAACGTGGGCGAGCATGTGTACCTTCAGATCATCAATCAGGCGAAAGACTATCTCTACATCAATACCCCCTATCTGGTCATCGGTGAAAGTATGATGTCTGCGCTATGCCTTGCTGCCAAAAGCGGCGTGGATGTGCGAATCGTTACGCCGCACAAGCCGGATAAATGGTATGTCCATATCACCACCCAGTCCTATTACCGTGAGCTTCGTTCCGCCGGTGTGCGGATCTATGAATATTCCAAGGGCTTTATCCATTCCAAAACCTTCGTCTCCGATGATACGGTGGCCACCGTGGGTACGACCAATCTGGACTATCGCAGCCTGTATCTGAGCTTTGAATGCGGTGCGGTCATGTATCGCACAGAGGCGGTAAAGCAGGTAAAGGAGGATTTTCTCAATACCCTGCCCATCTGCCAGGAGATCACAGAAAAGGATTGTCAGTGCGGATTTTTTAAGAGGATTTGCCAGGATATTTTAAGATTATTCGCACCGCTGATGTAAAAAAACCACGCCTGTCTCGTTTG
>CAZENN010000216.1:0-2607 GCA_964513605.1 uncultured Oscillospiraceae bacterium | reverse complement strand
ACAACCGAAACCGCTGGAAGGATTGGTATTTGGTTCTGTGCCGCTGCTATGAGGAAGGCTGGCATGAACCACGGGGAATGAACAGATTTCGGAGTCCCCCATCCCCTACGGTGCGGCATGGACCGTCCGGAGGCCGGTCGCTACTATCTCATATCTTAAAAATATCTTAAAAAGATTTTTCCTTGACAATTGGATATCTTTGGTGTACTATTGTATTAACACACTAATACAAGGAGGGATGTTATGGCCTGGAGCTTTTCTTCTGACCGTCCGGTTTATTTGCAGATTGCCCAGCGGATTCGGCGGTCGGTGCTGTCTGGGGAGTATCCACCGGGGGCGCAGATTCCCAGTGTCCGGCAATTGGCATTGGATGCTGCGGTAAATCCCAACACCGTGCAGCACGCTTTTTCTGATCTGGAAAGTGAAGGCATCATTTTATCCAGAGGCACTCAGGGGCGATTTGTCACCGATGACACTGCAATCATCGAACGCTGCCGTCAGGCGGTGGCACAGCAATACGTCCGAAGCTTTTTGAACGACCTGCGGCAGCTGGGAATCACGGCGGAGCAGGCAATATCCATGATTAAGGAGGCTGAACATGAACATACTGGAATGTAACAAGGTAACTAAATCCTACCAAAAAGGGCGTCCGGTGCTTTCTGATCTGAACCTAACGATCCCCTCCGGGCGGATCATCGGGCTGCTGGGTCCCAACGGCTGCGGCAAGTCCACCCTTTTGAAGCTCATCACAGGACTTTTACAGCCGGACAGCGGTGAGATCAGCGTTGGGGGCTTTCCGATCGGTGCCGAGAGCAACGCCCTGGTATCCTTCCTCCCGGAGCGTCCCTATTTCTCCACCGGAATGCGTGTGGAGCAGCTGATCAACTTCTTCTCGGAGTTTTATCAAGACTTTGACACTGCCCGTGCCTACCGACTGCTGAAGGATCTGGGTATTGAACCAAAGGCGCAATTAAAAACCCTTTCCAAGGGTACAAAGGAAAAGGTGCAGCTGATTCTGGTCATGTCCCGCAACGCAAAGCTGTACCTGCTGGATGAGCCCATTGCCGGTGTGGATCCTGCTGCCCGTGAGTACATCCTGAGCACCATCGTCAGCAACTACAACCCGGGAGCCACCATCATCATCACCACCCACCTGATCACCGATGTGGAGCAGGTGCTGGATGATTTTATTTTCCTGGGCTTCGGCGGTCAAATTCTGTGCAGCGGCAACGCCGAGGAAGTTCGTAACAGCACCGGAAAGTCTCTGGATCAGCTATTTAAGGAGGTATTCAGATGCTAAGAAAGCTATTAAAATACGATCTGCGTGCCCTGTTTCGGGTCTGGTGGATCGCGGCAGTGGTAAGCCTGCTGATGGGTCTGGTGGGCGGCTTCTGCTGGATGCTGGTGGACAGTGAGAAACCTCTGCCGGATGCGGTAGAAACCGTGGCAAACCTTCTTCTTTTCCTGGTAGTTCTAACCTTTTTCGCCTTCACTCTTTTATCCACGGTGCTGATCTTTATTCGTATTTTCAAAAATTTCTTTTCCGATGAAGGCTATCTGACCTTCACCCTGCCGGTACGGCGGCGGGATCTTCTCAACAGCAAGGTCATCAGTGGTCTCATTCTCAATGCCGCCACATACCTGGTCATCTTTGTGAGCTTCCTGGTGATGTTTAGCATTGCCAAGTATGACTACATACTGGACGGTCTATTTTGGCAGGATCTTTCCGATTTCTTCCGTGAGGCACTGGATGCTCTGGGCGGTTACCTTTGGATCTATCTGATTGAAATTGCCCTTGTGATGCTGTTTAACAGTGCGATGGACCTGCTGTTTCTCTACTGCTGTATCACCTTTGGTTCCACCGTCGCCAAGAAGGGCAAGCTGATCGCCTCCATTGGCATCTACTATGGCGCAAACAGTATCTTCTCCTTCCTGCTGACACTATTGATGACCTTTGGAACCCCCAGCATCAGCTATTGGCTGGCTCCTCTGAGCGATGACCAGATTTCCCCCATTGTAGCCCTGCTTTTGCTTTGCGTTCTCCTACTTCTGGGCACCTTCTGCGCTTTGCTGTATGCCCTGCAGTACCGGATGCTGGAGCGAAAGCTGAATTTGAGCTAAGGAGGCGGTCACAATGAAAAAAATATTGCGTGTTTTGATTTCCCTGCTTCTGCTTGGCTGTCTGAGCCTGTCGGTTTACGCCGCGTCCCCCTCTATCACCCTGTCAGAGGATTTGCAAACGCTGACCATTGACGGGGAAACCTATCACAGAATGGACACCTCCTCTCTGGATTATTGGTATGGAGAAGACTACACCGTGCAGCTGACCGATGCACAGAAAACCCAGCTCAAAGATGTGAATGTGACGCTGGATCCGGAACAGATCGTAGCCGATGTATTCATGTACTTCCAGGATGGTTCCACCTTATACTGCTCCTATGTCAAAGACAGCCATCGAGAGCAGCTGACCGATTTGATTGAAGGAAGCCAAACCGAGGCACAGGTGGACTTTTATTGGCCGGAGGATACAATCGTCTCTGCTCCCATTGATGATTTTAAGGGTACTCCGGTTCAATTGGGATCCTACGAGCTCAATTACTGCGATTG
>CAZENN010000215.1:0-2608 GCA_964513605.1 uncultured Oscillospiraceae bacterium | reverse complement strand
GCCGGCAGGGGTCATGCCCTTAAATTCCCGGTTGACCACGATAAAGCCATTGCTCATAGGTTCAATGCCGCAGATGCATTCAAAGCAGCCGCAGGAGGTCATAGGGTCTTCCAAAATGGAATACAGCGTCACCGTCTCCACTGCGCCATGGGTGGCATTTTGAATGGCCTGATCTACCGTTTCAAAACGGCCGGTGCGCTCATCGGTACAGCCTTCCTTGAAGATGGGCTGACAGGGACCATTGGGGTCCAGCTCATTGGTTGCCTTGGCATCCAGCCAACTGACCGCACCGCACAGACCCAAACGCTCAGGGGTGACCACACAGCAATGGGCAGGAGCAAAGGACTGGCACAGGATGCAGGTATAGTAGCGGTTCACGGACTCGTCGGTCATGGAAGCCAGCCGGTCATCACGCTGGGTATAGCGAGGCATGGCGATCTCATCCCGGAAGGCCTCTGCCTGGGCAGTCTCCGTAATCAGGGTCACCTGGCACTTATCCACCACAGCGTCAAACTCGTTCATGATCATCACATACAGGACCTCCGCAAAATCCTTCAGCCGCAGACCTGCCTCAAAAGCGGCGTTGCTGACACGGATACGGACCTGATTGCGCTGTCCGGTGTGCATGACACCTTCCATGTAGTTGAACCATGCGTGGAACTTTCGCTCAATGACGGACTCAAAATCCACCTGCATTTTCTTTCCTGCGACTTCCACATAGGTAGCAAGGGCAAGCTCTTTTCCCTCGTCCAGATCAGGACCCACGATGGTAATTTTGTGGTCCTCGATCTCGGAAAGCTCACGCATGACCACCAGCTCGGCGGTGGGGTTCTTGCCGGAGAAAAACTCGTTGTGCATATCTGCCTTACGGATGATCTCACCCTCAAAGGCAGCGGCAAATGCCACGGGGATGGGCAGCTCGGTGGTCTTGATCTTAATATCTCTCAGCTCCAGAGACCTCTTTACCGTCTCAGCATGGTCACAGACGGATTCCAAAGCACCGGGAACTTGATTCTCTCCCAGGTCGATGTCCACCACCACAGGGAAACCCAGAGCAATGGCACCGGCACCGGCAGAAACCACCACGGCATCAATGGCACCGAAGGTGTTGACAAAGGCAGGCACTCTGTTCTTGGTGTAATCCAGCAGACCTGCCAGATCGCCGGGCTTCACATTGCCGAAAATCAGGGCGGCACGGATGGCAACGGTTACCACATGGATGACAGAGGTAACGTCGTGTCCCAGCGGCACCACACGGTATTCAAGACCTGCCTTGACGCCGCCTTCGATGCACTGCTCGATCACATCTCCCACCAGGAAGGTCAGGATGCCCTTGCTCTGGTAGTCCTTGACCACCTTGACCACATCGGCTGCGTCCTCTGCCTTGCCCAGCACCACGGCAACACCGGGAATATCACCGGTGACCAGCGGCACACCCAGACTGCGGATAATGGGATCGGGCACGAAGCCGATACCGGAGTCATTTTCGTAGGGATTTCCTCCCTCAACCCATTTCAGACCTTCCAGAATCTCAGCACCCACAGCGGTGGCAAGACCCGCATTCAGAGCCTGAGCAAGATCCTCCTGATTGGTGATAAGGCTTTTCAATACCTCCACGCAGGCAGGCAAATCCCCCAGGGTCTTGACCTTAAAGCCGGTGGCAGCGTAGATGGTGGGGAAAAAGTATGCAGTATCCGGGAAGGCAATTTCTTTATCTGCGCCGTACTTGGCAATGGCATCTTTTACGGCACCTTCAGTCAAACCGGCGACCGCATTGCTACCGCCATAGATCAGATCAGTTAATACACTCATTGTTAATTCCTCCCAAATGTAGTTTATCAATGAAATAAGTAATATATATAAAGCCTGTTGGCTGAATATTCGTAGTTAAGGCAACAGCCGAGAGGGAGGCGACTCCCTCCCGGCTTGTTGTACGGGAAATATGGATTTATGGATTACAGATCCAGATAGCTGTCGGAATACAGAACGTGGTTCTTGAAGATATCGCAGGACTTGATGGTCTCCATCAGACGGCGATCATTGGGGTTCACAATCGCAGAGGTCAGACCCTGCATCATGCACATGGCAACCAGAGTGGAGTCCATGATGGGACGGACATCCTTGGGTGCGCCGTTGGAGTTATTGGACAGACCGCCGGTGGACTTCAAGCCCTTGTCGGAAAACATCTTGATGGCCTCCAGAACCTCCATCTGCTTATCCTGCATACCCTTGACAACCAGGAACAGGGGGTCAAACCACAGGTCATCGGAGGACATACCCAGGCTCATGCCGCGCTCCAGCATATTATCACAGTGGATCATACGCTCCTCGTTGTCCTTAGCAATACCATCGGCAGAGCACAGGGCGATACAGATGGCATCGTTGGCGGCGGCCAGATCGATGTAGCCAATACGGGAACCGGCATCGGCAGAGTTGACGATGGGCTTGCCGTTTGCACGGTTGTAGACCTTGATACCGGCTTCGATTGCCTTCATGTTGGCAGTATCCAGTGCCAGAGGAACATTGTTGAAGTTCTCCTGCAGCAGCTTGACTGCCCACATCATGCGCTCGGGACCGTCCTTCTCAGCGGGGCCGATGTTGACGTCCA
>CAZENN010000214.1:0-2678 GCA_964513605.1 uncultured Oscillospiraceae bacterium | reverse complement strand
CGGCGAGGAAACCACGGTGAGAATCGTATCGCTGGCAGAAAAGCACTATGCCGACTGCGAAAGGCTCTGCGAAGGTGCGTCCGAGGGGGAATGGGAGCACTTAAGCGGAACGATTCTCCCAACGGTGGCGGTTTACAAAGCACTTTTGGAAGTGGATGCCGACCGTGCCCTGACCCGTGCCAACGATATTACGATGGAGCTGTGTCAAAAGGTGGGCGCAGCCGTCGGGAAGATAATGAAGCTGCCGGGAATGAAGTCACTGTTTATGTGGTTGCTGCCGAAGATGGCGTTAAAGCTGTTCGGCCCAAGCTGCGGCTTTGCATTTGGAAATTATGAGGCCAGCAAGACCGCACTGAAAATGGATATGACCGCCTGCCCTTACTGCCGCTATGCTCAGAAACTGGGCTGCCCGGAGCTGATGCCGGTTTTCTGTGATAGTGATTTTGCCACATACGGCAATCTGCCCGGCATCAAATTTGAACGTACCCAGACCCTTGGCACAGGCGGAGAACGCTGTGATTTTAAGTTTATTCGCATTTATTAAAATAAGAAAGATTGCTGAATCTTTGCCTTCAAAATTCAAGCAGTAGGAAGACAAATTCCAATTTACAGAGGTAAGTACGATGATCGGCAGTATTGTAAAAGTAATCGTTGACCGCCCCTTGGGGAGCTGCCATCCCAAGCACAAGGATATTTATTATTCCGTCAATTATGGCTATATTCCGGGCGTGATGGCCCCGGATGGGGAGGAGCAGGATGCCTACATCCTCGGCATCAGCGAGCCTGTGACGGAATTTGTGGGCAAGATCATCGCCGTTATCCACAGACTGGATGATGTAGAGGATAAATGGGTGGTCGCTCCCGAAAACCTGTCCTTTACCAAAGCGGAGATCATAGCCCAGACGGCTTTTCAGGAGCGATTCTTCCAATCAGAAATCAGACTTAAATAACGATGAAATCCGGCAGTTTTCGTAATGAAAACTGCCGGATTTTAGGTGAATCAGGTTGGATTTGTGTGGATATCTTATTTATCTCTGATTTTGCTTGGGAAGCCTTCTGCCCAAGTATCGATTGACCTGTTTTCTGTAATTTAGATAGTCTTCGCCAAATGCTTCAAGCAGGAAATCTTCTTCCACATTCACGATCTGCAAGTGGAACATCAGTGCCGCAAAGATGGAGGCTGCAAGCAGACCCCAGTTGAAGAACATCAGCAGGATGCCGATATAGAGCAGATCAAAACCGAGAAAAGCGGGATTGCGGCTAATGGCGAAGATGCCGCTGGTGACCAGCTTCGTCTTATCGGTTTTGGATACGCCAGCTCTCCAGCTGTCACGCATGGTGATCACCGCAGTTATGAACACGGCAACACCTACTGCACCGACACCCACGCCGAGCCACCTTGCCCAGAGCGGCAGCAGTGTTGTGCCGAGGATGATGCTGATCAGCTCTGCCGCAACGACAAGAATGGTAGATACCATCATCGTACACTCGACGTACTTGACAAATCCGGTCTTCCCGTTGCCAATTTGGGTGGTTTTGATTCCTTTTTTCTTTTGTCCGAGGAGCTTTATGTAATAGCAGGCGTAGAACACCGCCATCAGCACCAATGCAATTACTCGAAAGATCATAGTAGGTGTCCTCCGTTACGGCGTGATCCCAATCTTAATGACCCCGACCACTCACATTATACACACAAGCGGCACTTTTGTCAAATCTCAATAATCTCCATATCCAGCCAGGGTGGGCAGGGGATGGCGTTGGGGTAGCCTTAGTGTATCAGACTAGTTGAAGTGCCTGTTTGTGTGTGATACAATCAAAATAAATAGGATTTTGCAAAGGTACAATGTCTTCTGTTTTGGCAACGAGAAGGGAGAATCAATATGGGATATGAATACATAGTTGTGGCATTGGCGGCGGCACTGGCAGGCATTGGCACGGGTCTTGTGGGACTCAGTGCCGCAACCGCTATGGTGCCTTTGCTGATCGTTCTATGTCCGACCTTCGGCGGAGAACACGGAGCGTATATGGCAACGGCGATCGCCCTTGCCAGCGATATCCTTGGCTCTGCTGTTACAACCGGCGTATACGCAAAAAACAAAAAGATCGATTTGAAGCATGGCTGGCTGATTGCGGCCTGTATCATCGGTATGTGTACGGTCGGCTCTATTGCGGCGTATTTCACGCATCAGACGGTGCTGGGTGGATTTTCGCTGTTCCTTTGTGTTGCAATTGGCATCCGCTTTCTCGTAAAACCGGACTCCAAGGAGCGTCCCCAAAAACGGCAAGGTGAAACTGACATTCAAAGAGATCGCAGTATCCCTGTTTTTTGGACTGACCATCGGCTTCGGCACGGGCTTTTTCGGCTCGGGCGGCGGCATGATGATGCTGATCGTCTTTACAGCGATGCTGGGGTATGACAGAAAGACTGCTGTGGGAACCTCCACCTTCATTATGACCTTCACGGCACTGATCGCATCGGTCAGTCACATTCTGATCGAGCCTGCCATCATCCTTGAATGCTGGGATTTTCTGCTGATCGCCATTGTGGTCGCTACGATCTTCTCCCTCGTCAGCGCACAATTCGCCAATAAAGTCAAGGGCAAGGTCGTCGGTTATGTGACCGGTGCGATTTTGCTTGTACTTGGTCTTGCAATGATCTTCATCAACAATAAAGCAGT
>CAZENN010000213.1:0-2710 GCA_964513605.1 uncultured Oscillospiraceae bacterium | reverse complement strand
ATGAGTTTAAAGGCTACGGAATTCAATGCCACATCATAAAGGCTTCCGCCTGGACAAGAGAAAAACCTGCATATTCAGTGAATGGGGAGGTTTATATTTGGGAAGAGATTGATGCGCTTACTCTCACAACCGCCGTCCCTCATGAGACCACCCATGTAATGAAGCATCGGAGCTTCCAGCCTTATCTGGATTTCATTCAGCGTACTCCAGATACGCTAAATGTTTACACAGAGGAATTTGGTATGCTTGCGGCAATCGTTGCCGACCACACAGGCATCGATCCTTTCGATATGAATGACTGGCAGCAAATCAAATTTTATGATGAACTTAATTCCATTGTCTACGGCTTCTTTAAAGGTGGTATTCTTAAAAACAGCGACCTCAAATATGGTAAATTTATACCTACAGCCTTTAAGAATTTCACAGGGTACATCGAGGAACTGGAGCAGATTCACGAGAAATTCAAGAGGCAGGCGAAGGCTTCCGGCAAAATCGTGGGGGCAGCCTCAAGGGAATTTGCCAGTAGGGGCGATTTATATGACGAAATAAACAGGAATGGAGGTGCGGAACATGGAGAAGAAGCGATCTTATGGGATATTCAAAACCAGGGAGGATATGGAGGCCTATCTGAGGAACAAAGCAGAGCACGAGAGGAGACTGGAGACCGATCCGGAATATCGAGAACAGTGGGAGAAAACGCTGGCGCATTTTCGGAAGTTTTTTCCACCTCACGACACAGAGGATTAAAAGCTGCAGAAATCGGATTTACAGAGGCAGATTATGCTGAGGTTTCAGAAAATACTGGGCTTCATAGGACAGTAAGAGAGTTTGCGTGTTGTGGAATTCAATGCCATGTTATCAAAGATTCCGCCTGGCTCAGAGGAAGCCCGGCCTATTCAACCAATGGACAGGTCTATATCCGTGAGGGTGTTGATCTGGATACGCTTTCTACCGCTGTTCCTCACGAAGCCACTCATGTCATGAAGCAGCGCAGCTTCCAGCCATATATTGATTTTGTATCACAAACTCCCGATTGGTTGGATTTTGGCTCAGGAAAAGTGCAGAAACTTCTGAATATGGTTGCTGATCACAAAAAAATCAACTTTTTAACTGCAACCGATCAGCAATTATTTGCTTTTTACGACGAACTCAATGCGATCGTATACGGTCTCTACAAGAGCGGAGTGCTTAATAATCAAGAATTTGAATACGGAGACTTCATCCCCTACGCTTTTCATGATTTTGCTGGGTACATCCAGGAACTGGAGCAGATTCATGAGAAATTCAAGAGGAGGGCGAGGACTTCTGACGAAACCAGTTCCAGCCATTCCGTTCCGGACAATGCCTTTAAAGATGACGTGATCCCTGAACTGTTCCAGCTGGCGTATCATCTTCGAGACAGCGGTGAGGATATGGGAAGTGACGATGCACAGGCGCAGTCGAGGCCAACTTCAAAAAAGCTTACCAGGGACAGGCAATTCGCAGGGGTCCAGGCTGCCAGGGTATTGCGGAGGCTGGGCATTGGTGGTGAGATCCACTTTTATGAGTCCTACATAAACGACCAGGGGGAACGGGTGTACCGAGACAAGGACGGTGTGGAGAAACCGGCTCCCAATGGATGGTATGACCGTGACGGCAGTATTCATATTGACCTGAATGCCGGTCAGGATGGAAATGGTTTGGTGCTGTTTACCCTGGCGCACGAGCTGACCCACTTCATTGAGCGGTGGTCTTCTCAGAAGTACAGGGATCTGGCTGATTTTCTTACTCAGGAATATGCAAAGGACGGCTCCCTGATCCAGCGGATTTTGGAAAAGCAGGAGCAATTGACCCAGCTGCAAGGCAAACGGGTATCCTATCAGGAAGCCTACTCTGAGGTGATCGCCGACTCCATGGAGGGGATGCTTACGGATGGCAACGTTCTGGACAAGCTGATCAAACTGAAGCAAAAGGATATGAGCCTTCTGATGAAAATGAAGCAGTTCTTTGATAATCTGCTGGAAAAGATCCGCAGAGTTTACAAGGATGTGCTTCCAGATTCCGATGAAGGAAAAGCTGTCCTTGCAATGACTGACGACTTTGAAAAAATTCAGCAGCTGTTGGCAGAGGCATTGGCAGATGCCGGGGAGAACTGCCAAAATAAAAATGGGGAATCTTCTCTTGCGAATGAGGATGAAACACAGTATAGTAAAAGGTATCAAAAGCCATTTTTTAAAGAGAATAACGCTGAGAATACACTGAAACATCTAAAATGCCGTAATGAAAATTTAGAAGGACAAGAACACCCCCAAACGGGCGTACCATTTAAACGAAAACAGGTTGAGACCAATGGTAAGCAATATGAGGTTGTAGCTCCGGAATTTGAAAGTTATTACGATGCCCAGCTTTCTGAGAATATGTATGAAGCGACAGACCGGGAACAATTTAAGGAATGTAACGCACAACTTAAAAGCGAAATTGCAACAAATAAGGAACTCCGAGGACGATTTAATAACGAGCAATTGGAACAAATTGGGGATGGTGAAACTCCCGACGGTTATACTTGGCATCACGATGTGGAAGCAGGAAAGATGCAACTGGTTGATACTGAAACACATCAAAAAACTGGCCATACCGGTGGTCGGTCCATTTGGGGTGGCGGTTCAGATAGTAGATAGGAGATTTGATTATGAAATGGAAATATGTGAAAACGCTTAAATCGGTCTATTTG
>CAZENN010000212.1:0-2737 GCA_964513605.1 uncultured Oscillospiraceae bacterium | reverse complement strand
AAGCATATTATTAAGGGTGTTGCCGCCGGTGCGGTAAAAGGATAAGGAAACTTTTCATGCCGGAGGGGCTCCCTCCGGCATATCCATTGGAAAGGAAGCGAGGGTCATGACCATAAAGGATCTTGCGGCTCAGACCGGCTACTCGGTGGGAACTGTGTCCCGGGTACTGAACCATCAGCCCAATGTCAGTGAGAAAGCCAGAAAAGCCATTCTGGATGCCGCGCAGGCTTGCGGTTTTCAGCTTAATACCAACGCTCAGCAGCTCAAGCAGGTTCGTTCCCAAAATATTATCGTATTGGTCAAAGGTTCCTCCAACCAGCTTTTTGGCAGTCTGGTGGAGGCGATTCAGCACCGAATGGTGGGAAGTCCATACCATCTGATGGTGGATTATATGGATGAAGATACCAACGAGGTGCTTCGGGGCGTCCAGCTGTGCCGGGAGAAAAAGCCCCAGGGAATGCTGTTTCTGGGAGGAAACCGGCGGCATTTTATGGAGCATTACCAGCGAATCGATGTACCCTGTGTGCTGGTCACCAATGACGGCTCCGGTCTGCCCTTCTCGAATCTGTCCAGCGTCTTCTGTAATGACGATCAGGCGGTACAAGAGGCCATCGAGCGGCTCATTGAGCTGGGACACCGGAAAATCGCCATCATCGGAGGCGACCGGAAACGATCCGATACCACGCTGCGCCGGTATCTGGGATGCATGGCTGCCTTTCAGAAGCACGGCATTGACTTTCATCAGGAAGCGGATTACAGGACCGTCCGCTTTTCCTATGCCGGCGGCTATCAAGGGGCGGAGGATCTGATCTTACAAGGCCGGGATTTTACCGCCATCTTCTGCATGTCAGACGTGATGGCAATGGGTGCCATTCGAGCATTGCGGGATCATGGGCTGAGCGTTCCCAAGGATGTATCCGTAGTAGGCTTCGACGGTCTGCCCATCGGAGAATTTATCATTCCGAGACTGTCCACCGTCAGCCAGAGCGTGGAAGCCCTTGCCCAGCGAAGTGTAGAGCTGCTGAAATCAGGCATTGAGGGCACACCTACCGCTGTCCATGAGGTAGTCCCGGCTAAGATTTGTTGGCGTGAGAGTACAAAGGCGGTGTAGATTTTAGATACAAGATATCCTGTGTCGGAGATGTGCAACGTAGGGACCGGCCTCCGGACGGTCCTACACGCTCCCGATTCGCCGCAACGCCGGATAAACGAAATCGTAACATCTCCGAAAGAACCAACTCTTACGCAAGCCATAACCCGGTAGGACCGTCGGTCGGCCGGTCGCTACGTTGGATGGTTTATCTCAAATCTCATATCTATAAAAACGCTGCTCCCTGTTTGGGAAGCAGCGTTTTGTTTAGTCTAGTTTTTGACCGACATCTTTATAGTCACTTTCCAGGGGGCTTTCCCGGTCGGCTTCGGACTGGTAGCGGCTGACCACCTTGGCGGCAAGATCCACCGGAAGCAATGTTCCCGCGCCTGCCACACAGCCGCCGGGACAGGCCATGCCTTCCAGAAGGTAGCCGTTGTATTTGCCGACCTTGGCAAGGGTCATGAGCTTGCGGCAGTCCTTCAATCCCTCTGCCCGGGCGGTCTTGACTTCTAAATCCGGATGGGTCTGGTGAATCACATCGGTAACGGCTTGTGCTACGCCGCCGGAGACCGCAAAGCCTCTGCCTGCGGCGGTTCCTTCGTTGAGAGCCTCGCCGGGCTCAATGGTGGCAAAGTCGATCTCCTTGGCTTCAAACATACCCTGCAACTCTTCAAAGGTCAGCACGAAGTCCACATCGGAACGGATGTCCTCCCGGATGGCTTCCAGCTTCTTAGCGGCACAGGGTCCTACGAAGACAACCTTACAGCCGGGATGCTCCTTCTTCATCAGTCTTGCGGTGAAGACCATGGGGGTCAGAGTCATGGAGATGTTCTTGCTCTGAGCAGGGAACAGCTTATGGACCATGGAATGCCATGCCGGACAGCAGGAAGTTGCCATAAAGGGCTGCTCCGCCGGAACCTTTTCCAAAAAGTCCTTGGCTTCCTCAATGGTACACATATCCGCACCCACTGCCACTTCCACCACCCGGTCAAAGCCCAAAAGCTTCATGGCGGTGATAAACTTTTCGGGAGTGGAATGCTTGCCAAACTGACCGATGAACGCCGGTGCAACGATGGCAATGACCTGATCTCCCTGCAAAATGGACTGGATCACCTGATAGATCTGACCCTTATCCGCAATGGCACCGAAGGGACAGCTGACCAGACACTGACCGCAGGAAACGCACTTGTCCTGATTGATGACCGCTTTTCCGTGCTCATCGGAGTCAATGGCATCCATGCCGCAGGCCGTCTGACAGGGACGCTGCATATGGATGATGGCATGATAGGGGCAGGCAGAAGCGCACTTGCCGCACTTGATACACTTGCTCCGGTCGATGCAGCTTTTCCCGTTGACAAAGGAAATGGCATCCTTGGGGCACACCTTCTGGCAGGAGGCGGCCAGACAGTTCTGGCAGTTCTCCGTGACCCGATACTGATTGGTGGGACAGGCGTGGCAGGCGTAGGGAATAATATTGATCAGCGGAGGCTCGTAATACTGCTGGGCAATGGCGGCATGGTCCATGCCCTCGGTCATCAAATGCCGGGTCTGAATGGGACGCAAATTCAAGCCCATGGCAAGTCGCACCCGCTCGCTGGCAATGGCACGCTCAAGAAACACGCTTTCCCGGTGCAAGGGCTGATC
>CAZENN010000211.1:0-2741 GCA_964513605.1 uncultured Oscillospiraceae bacterium | reverse complement strand
ATGAGGGACTACTGGCAGATTGACTATTAGGTCCATGTATTTAAACTAACACCAAGTTTTTATTTTTAACCCGTTCAACCATAGAAAGGATATCCGCATTTGGTGATGAACCGATATATTTGCTGCTATACTTCACACCGCTACCAGCGGTGTTTTTTTGCGCCCCGGCTGCATAATTCTCACTGGCATCCAGCAGCGCATCCCCGAATAAGTGCTCCAGGTCTCGGATTACATCCTTCATGTCGGACACAAGCCTGCCTTCTACAGAATCAGGCTTCACGTCCTTGTAGGCACTCACGATACCTTTCAGTTTTTTCGAAAAATTACGAAGCCAGTCGCGGATCTTGTCGCCCAGAGTCTTATCCTGCGGCCGGATCTGAGCAAGGGTCTCCAACACAAAGCCATCTGTCAGCATCGACTCCATGGAATCAGCAACCACTTCCTCATAGGCGGTGTCCCGGTCAATGGTTCTGCCGTTATTCTTCGCCTCTGCGATCTGACCGTCTACCAGTTCCTTGACCGATACGCCCTTTTCATAATACTGAGAAATCAGGAAGTTTGCAAGCACCTTAAACTTCGCCGGGGACCACTGATTGATAAAGTGGGTCAACTCATGGGCAGCCGTGAATAACATGGTTCCTTTGCCGTCCTGCCCGGCGTAGAGGTCAATGTGGATGCTGCTATCGCTGGGGTCATACCAGCCGTTTTCACCCTTCCGCTTGCCGTTTGCACCTGTCTCGGACTCAAACACATAGATCTGAACCCCCAGAGCCTTGGCCAGCATCTCCATAGCGTCAAGGCTGGCTTTCTGGGTATCGTTTAGTTTGCTACGGTCGCCCTCGAAATGGACCTTCCCTTCCTTAATGCTCGCTTTACTGTTTTTGGAGCGGCGCACAGCAGCGTGGTTCTTCGCTACCTCACGTCCGCCGAATATCTGCCCCATTTGGTAAGCCACATATCGCTGATGCGGTGTCAGATCCTTGACGAAGGAGCCTCTGGTCATCATGTCCTGCTTAGTACTATAAGAAACGTCCGTAGCATTCACCTCAGAGTCATCTTCCAGCCGCAGGGTCATCTTGCCGTTCTTGATGGAAGCGATCTCCTTAATTTTGATCTCCTGCCCAGTGACTTCTGGATAGTCACACCATCCGCGGAAGCCTCATATTTCGCCTCTGTGGGCGTTTCTGTGGAGGTTTCCGTTATTTTATCGTTCTTGATTGTGGATGTTGCAGAAGACTGCCGTCGTGTATGTGATTTCGTTCATCATACATAGCTTGCGGCAGGCGATTGCCTGCCGCGGCTATTTAAATATCAATCGCTGGGTTCATATAATAGACATTCTTTTGATCCAGCTTTTCTCTAAGCAACTGCATTGCTTCGCCAAATCGTTGGAAGTGAACAATTTCACGTTCCCGGAGGAATTTGATCACATCGTTTACATCTGGATCATCCGAAAGTCTAAGAATGTTATCATAGGTTACTCTCGCCTTCTGTTCTGCTGCGAACTCATAAGAAGAACACGGTGCGAAAAACCCTTGAAAACACTGGGTTTTTCGTTGGCGCAAGGTTTTTGAGGGTACGCCTTTGTAAAGACAACCTTCAAAAATTCCAGTGAATTTCAATGGGTACATCCGTGGTTCCTTTGATCCTTTTTCCTACGGAAATGTAGTCAATAAGGATCTCTACCATCTCACGATTTAGGTGTTCAAGATTGGTATAACGCTCGATAATTTCTTTACGATTGTCACCGACTTCCATCTTTACATCCAACTCTTCAACACGCCTGCGGCTGTCTGCGATCAGGCGTTCCAAACGATCTCGGTCATCGACAAAATCTTTCGACATTACAGCATAGTCAGATGCGCTGATCAGTCCCTTAACCTTATCCATGTACAGCTCTCGAATTCCCTTGGACAGTTCCGCAACACGCTTTTCGTATGCGGCAATGTTGGTAAGAATAGCATCCTTTTGTGATTGCAGATCATTACAGAACTCGATCTTTCTCTCCAAATCGTCCTTGTTCAGATACTCTTCGGAAAGGCGGTTCAGCTCGTCGATTACCATCTGTTCCAATTTATCAACCGAGATAAAGGAGCCGATGCAGGCATCCTTCGCCACGTGACGGTTAGAGCATTGCAGATAATGCTTGCCCCGATTTTTAGAGGAGCGCATCACATATCCGCAGTTGGCACAGCGAGCCTTCCTTGCAAAAAGACCGATAGTGCCAACGTCAAAAGGCTTTGCCCTTTCCTGAACCATCTTTTGCACTCTGTCCCAAAGTTCTCGGTCGATGATGGGCTCGTGAGTACCCTCAACAATGTACCATTGACTTTTAGGGCGGGGTTTGTTCTGCTTGGTCTTGTAGGAAATGCTGCCGTACTTACCCTGCACCATATTGCCAATGTAGATCTCATTGACCAGCATATCGGAAATCGCAAAGTATTTCCAGAGAGTGCTGTTCTTGGCGGTGGGCTGTTTGTAACGCAGACCTTTCAGACGCTTGTATTCGGTTGGATTGGGGATGCCCCTGTCATTGAGCATACGGGCGATTGCGGTTTTGCCGTAGCCTTGGGAAAAGAGGGTGAACACCTCGCGGACAACAGCGGCGGCTTCTTCGTCGATGATCAAATGCCCCTTTTGGTCGGGAGCCTTTTTGTACCCGTAAAGAGCAAATGCACCAATATGGAATCCGTTTTCCCGTCTGTTTTTCAGAACGCTGCGGATGTTGTCGGACATATCCT
>CAZENN010000210.1:0-2746 GCA_964513605.1 uncultured Oscillospiraceae bacterium | reverse complement strand
AAATGCTGCCACAGGAATTTTTGAAGCGAATGGAACATCAGCTGGGGGAGGAATATCCTCAGTATCTTGCCAGCTTGGAGCGTCCCCGGGCGGTGGCACTTCGGTTTAATCCACTAAAGGGCGAGGCACCTGCGCTCCCCTTTGTAAAAGAGCCGGTGCCTTGGGAGCTTATGGGCTATTATTATGACCCGGAAAGCCGTCCCGGTCTGCACCCTTATCACGAGGCTGGCGTATACTATTTGCAGGAGGCCAGCGCCATGGCACCGGTGGCACTGCTGGACCCTCAGCCCGGTGAGCGAATCTGCGACCTGTGCGCCGCCCCCGGAGGAAAATCCACCCAGATCGCCGGGCGGCTCATGGGGGAGGGATTCCTTTTATGTAACGAGTACAGTCCCAAACGGGCAAAGATTTTATCCCGGAACATGGAACGGCTGGGCATTGCCAACGCATTGGTGACCAATGAAACGCCGGATGCATTGGCGAAGCGGCTCCCCGGGTATTTTCACCGGGTCTTGATCGATGCCCCCTGCTCAGGAGAGGGGATGTTCCGAAAGGAAGAGGCGGCGATCACCGATTGGAGTCAGGATACGGTGGATATGTGCGCCCGGCGGCAGGCAGAGATCTTGGATGCCGGCTGTCAGCTGGTTTGCCCCGGTGGGCGGCTGGTGTATTCTACCTGTACCTTCGCCCCGGAGGAAAATGAGCAGACTGTGGCGGCGTTTTTGGAGCGGCACCCGGATTTTTACCCGGAGGCGGTGCGTGTGCCCTGGTTTACCCCGGCAGGGGAAGGGGCATTCCGGCTCTGGCCCCACAAGCTGCTGGGGGAGGGGCATTTTGCCGCCGTTCTGCGAAAAAGGGGAACGCCGGAAGTCCCGGAGGCGGAGGAAAAGGGAGGGAAGCTTCCCAAGCAGTGGCTGGAATTTGCGAAGGAGCTGCAAATCACCCTGCCTCAGGGAAAGCCGGTGCTGTTCGGACAGAGCCTTTACTGGGCACCGCCGGAAATGCCCTCGCTGGATCGGCTGAAGGTACTGCGTCCGGGTCTGGAGCTGGGCACGGTGAAAAAAGACCGGTTCGAGCCTGCCCACGCTTTGGCGTTGTGGCTGAAGGAATGTAAAAATACCCTGTCCCTTTCGGCTGAGAGTAAAGAAATGGGGAAGTACCTCCACGGTGATGTGCTGAGCTGGGAAGGAAAGGGCTGGTGTCTGGTTCAGGCAGACGGCTATTCCATTGGATGGGGAAAAGGGGACAAAACTGTGCTGAAAAACCATTATCCGAAGGGTCTGCGTCGATAATCTGTAAGAATTGCTACTTTACATCAATTTCATCCTATGGTATAATCGGAAGGTCAAACAGCAAAAAAAGTTACAATGATTACAAGGAGAGGATCATCCTTGGCGATATATGAAATCAATGGCGGAACCCCTTTGGAGGGCACCGTCACCATCAGCGGCGCGAAAAATGCTGCCGTTGCGATTTTGCCTGCTGCCCTTCTGGTAAAGGGAGCCTGTAGAATCGAAAATGTGCCGGACATTTCCGATGTGCGCATCCTGCTTTCTATTTTGGAGGGCATGGGCGCGAGAATTGACCGTCCTCAGGATGGTACTGTGGTCATCGATTGTACCGATGTGCGCAATGTGGAGCCGGATGAGGCACTGGTGAAAAAGCTCCGTGCCAGCTATTACCTCATGGGTGCGCTGCTGGGTCGCTTTGGGTATAGTAAGGTAGCACTCCCCGGCGGCTGCAGCTTCGCCTCCCGTCCCATTGACCAGCACTTGAAGGGCTTCCGCGCACTGGGGGCGCAGGTAACGGAGACCCAGGAGCATGTGCTTTTGAACCCCGGTCCCGGAGGACTTCATGGCAGCCGTGTGAGTCTGGATATGGCCAGCGTGGGTGCTACGGTGAACATTATGATCGCCGCCGCTCTGCTTCCGGGGCAGACGGTGATCGAGAATGCGGCGAAGGAGCCTCATATCGTGGATCTCGCCAATTTCCTGAATACCATGGGGGCTCATATCTATGGTGCCGGTACGGATACGGTGAAAATTCGTGGCGTGGAGGAATTGAAGGGCGGTGCGTACGCCATCATCCCCGACCAGATCGAGGCAGGTACATACATCGCGGCAGTGGCGGCAGTGGGCGGTAATGTGCTGGTAAAAAATGTGATTCCCAAGCACATGGACTGCATCACCTCCAAGCTGTCGGAAATGGGTGCGCAGATCATCAATTATGACGATTGCATCCGGGTCCGCAGCACCGGCAGACTGTCCAGCACCACGGTAAAGACCCGTCCCTATCCCGGCTTCCCCACGGATATGCAGGCCCAGATCTGTGTGTGCATGGTTCTGGCCTCCGGCATCAGCCGCCTGACGGAGAGCGTCTATGAGACCCGTTTCTTCGGCTACTGCACGGAGCTGGAGCACATGGGCGCGAGAATCCAAATCGATGGGAAGACTGCTTCCGTGGCAGGTGTGGAAAAGCTCCGTGGCGCAACGGTCCGGGCAAAGGATCTTCGTGCCGGCGCGGCACTGGTCATTGCGGGACTTGCCGCGGAAGGCACCACTCGGGTGGAGAATATCCACTATGTAGAACGTGGCTACGAGCGATTGATCGAAAAGCTCACCGCATTGGGTGCCAACATCCGCCGGGTGGAAGATTAAGTAAACATCAAAAAACGTGGTATCCCCAATGACCGGGATACCACGTTTTTACACACCGTAGCGACCGGCCTCCGGACGGTCCACCGCCG
>CAZENN010000209.1:0-2785 GCA_964513605.1 uncultured Oscillospiraceae bacterium | reverse complement strand
TCCGCACCGCCAAGGTCTATGCCCTCTACGGCGAGTTGACCGGGAACGACATTGCGGAAATCAAGAAGTACGTCATCAACCCGGTGGAGTGCCGGGAGGCTTCTTTGGAGCTGCCTCAAACTCTGGCAGTCAACTATGACATTCCCACAGAGGTTGCCACCCTCACCGGCTTTACCGCACTGGATCGGGAGGGGCTGGCAGACTTCATCAAAGAATACGGTCTTGCCATGGACTTAGACGACATCACCTTCTGCCAAGCCTATTTCAAGACCGAGGACCGGGACCCCACTATCACCGAAATTCGGATGATCGACACCTACTGGTCCGATCACTGCCGCCACACCACCTTCGGCACCGTCATCGACAGCGTCCGCTTTGAGGACAAGCTGCTGCAGGACACCTATGAGCAGTACATTGCCACCCGGAAGGCGTTGGGCAGAGAGAATAAGCCCATCTGCCTGATGGATCTGGCAACGGTAGCGGTGCGGCATCTGAAAGCCAACGGGAAGCTGAGCAAGCTGGACGAGAGCGAGGAGATCAACGCCTGCACCGTGAAGATCGATGTCACCGTGGACGGCGAGACCCAGCCCTGGCTGCTGCTGTTCAAGAACGAGACCCACAACCACCCCACGGAGATCGAGCCCTTCGGCGGTGCCGCCACCTGTATCGGCGGTGCCATCCGGGATCCTCTGTCCGGACGGTCCTATGTGTACGGTGCCATGCGTGTCACCGGTGCGGCGGACCCCCTGAAGCCCGTCTCCGAAACCATCCCCGGCAAGCTGTCACAGCGCAAGATCGTCACCACCGCTGCCGCCGGCTACTCCAGCTACGGCAACCAGATCGGTCTTGCCACCGGCATTGTGGATGAAATTTACCACCCGGGCTACGCCGCCAAGAGAATGGAGATCGGTGCGGTCATCGCCGCCGCTCCTGCCGAGAATGTCCGCAGAGAACGCCCGGTCGCAGGGGACGTGGTCATCCTGCTGGGCGGAAGCACCGGCAGAGACGGCATTGGCGGTGCCACCGGTTCCTCCAAAGCCCACACTGCCCAGTCCGTGGAGACCTGCGGCTCTGAGGTCCAGAAGGGCAACGCCCCGGAGGAACGGAAGCTCCAGCGTCTGTTCCGCAACGCCCAGGCCTCCCGGCTCATTAAACGCTGCAATGACTTCGGTGCCGGCGGTGTTTCCGTTGCCATCGGCGAGCTGGCAGATGGCCTGAGCATCGACCTGAACGCCGTGCCCAAGAAATACGAGGGTCTGGACGGCACGGAGCTGGCCATTTCCGAGTCCCAGGAGCGGATGGCAGTGGTAGTCGAAGCCAAGGACGTGGCACGGTTTTTGGAGCTGGCGTTGACGGAAAACCTGAACGCCGTCCCCGTTGCCACTGTCACCGAGGAAGCCCGACTGGTCATGAACTGGAACGGCAAGACCATCTGCGACATCAGCAGAGAATTCCTCAACTCCAACGGTGCGGATAAGCACATCACCGCCGAAAGCGTTGCCGCTCAGGGCTATGACAAGACCGTCACCGGCAGCTTTACGGACAATCTCATGGCGGTAGCAACCGACCTGAACACCTGCTCCAAGCGTGGACTGTCTGAGCGGTTTGACTCCACCATCGGAGCCGGTACGGTGCTGATGCCCTTCGGCGGCAAGCACCAGCTGACCCCCATCCAGTCCATGGTCCAGAAGATCAGCGTGGAGAAGAAGCACACCGATGACTGCTCCTTCATGTCCTTCGGCTATAACCCCTTCATCACCACCGCTTCCCCCTACCACGGGGCATATCTGGCTGTGGTGGAATCCGTGGCGAAGCTCATTGCCAGCGGTGCCAGCTTTGAGGATGTGTACCTGACCTTCCAGGAGTATTTCGAGCGTTTGGGCAAGGACCCCAAGCGTTGGGGCAAGCCTCTGGCGGCTCTGCTGGGTGCTTTCAAGGCACAGATGGAGCTGGGCATCGGCTCCATCGGCGGTAAGGACTCCATGTCCGGCTCCTTTGAGAATCTGGACGTGCCCCCCACGCTGGTCTCCTTTGCCGTCACCACCGGCAAGACCAACGAGGTCGTGTCTCCCGAATTTAAGGCCGCCGGTCACAGTATCTGCCTGCTGGAGCCTGAGATGGATGAAAACGGTCTGCCCGTCACCGGGTCTTTGGTTCAGAACTTTAACACCGTCACCGAGCTGCTCAGAAGCGGCAAGGCGGTGGCTGCCTACACCCCCGGTATGGGCGGCGTGGCAGAGGCACTGATGAAGATGGGCTTCGGCAACGGCTTTGGTGCTGACATTTGTGATACCGTCACCATGGACACCCTCTTTGGCTACCGCTACGGCAGCTTCGTTCTGGAAATGGCTGAGGGTACTGTGGGTCAGGTCGTCGGCACCACCACCGAGGGTGACTTTACCTATCAGGGCGAGACGGTGAAGCAGGAGACCCTTCTGGCCGCCTACGAAAACAAGCTGGAAAGCGTCTACTCCTGCAACATTCCTGCCCCCAAGGGGAACATGGAGACCTTCAACTATGAAGCATCCAACCGGGCAGCACCGGCTGTCAAGTGTGCCAAGCCCAAGGTCCTGATTCCTGCCTTCCCCGGCACCAACTGCGAGTACGACTCTGCCAAGGCGGTTCGGGATGCAGGTTTAGAGCCTGAGATCATCGTCATCAACAACCTGTCCGCCGATGGCATTGCCCGGAGTGTGGAGACCTTTGCCAAGGAGCTGAAAACTGCCCAGTGTGTCTTCATTCCCGGCGGCTTCTCCGGCGGCGACGAGCCTGACGGTTCCGGCAA
>CAZENN010000208.1:0-2822 GCA_964513605.1 uncultured Oscillospiraceae bacterium | reverse complement strand
CAGTATGACTTTTCAATAAAATCTTAGCACATAATCAATGACATTTCAATAGAAAAGGATCACTTTGGATGTAAATAGCCTATTGAATTTGGTTCTCTCGTGTTTTTATGCGGTGAGTATGGCGTCGATCTGCCGATCAACCATACGCGACAAGGCATCCACGCGCTCTTGCCTCAGTGGAAAATTGGGATGTTGTTCAAAAGAAAATCCTTTCAAGTTCCTCAAATCGCTTCGGATTCCTTCTGTAGCAAGGTTTTTTGCGTTCAGGACGAAACTTTTACCCAGGCGAGGCTTACATCTTTCGATGTACCAATCCGGGTTTTCAAGTTGCCCCTGATCCAATTCCGGGAAAAAGCTGCGGTTATTATCGAACACAAGACACATTTCAATAATCTCCATTGTGTCGTTGTCAAATGTCGCGCCAAAGTTTCCGTAATGCCTATCCGGATTAAAGGTTAGTGCATCCAGTACGCACATCCTCCGGAATTTATCCCCACTGTTTATGCTTTCGAAATATTCCAAAAGCTCAGGAAGTGTTCTTTCGTTTCCAAATATGGCGGCGGCCTTTACCAGACCGTGCTTTTCAGAAGTAAACAATTTACATTTGCTTACCAGCTTGTCGCGATACTCTGCTAAATCATAGAAGCAAGAGTGGGGGCAAATGGCTTTCGCTAACTGCGAAGCCAAAAACTCCGAAAATGGCTCGAGTTCGTATAGCTTGCTGCCGGTCTTATAGAGATAGATGCCATCCGGTTCGCGACTCCAGCACTTTGCGTAATAACCATCTGTAGAAAATTCAGGCGAGGTACTTGAGAGCGAAATATTGCTTAGAGATCCGTCAAACGCAGCCATACTAATCAGTTCGTTGAACTCGTTTGCGTAAAGAGATACATCACGCCATGCAAGCGAGCTATCAGCCCTTCTCACCCAAAATGTGTCATTCAGGGACAGGGCATGAGCAACATTGATAAACCCTTCAAGGTCATCACACCCATACTGCTCCAACAGGCGCTGAATATGACATCGATGTTTGGGAGCCTTCCGGCTATCCAAAAAAGATACAATGTTGCGATAGCCAATTGGCTTATACGGCATATACCAAATGTGTTCCGTGAACTCAGGCTCATCATACTCGTTTCTTGTGCAGTGAAATTCCATAACAGGAATGTCCTTGTTCATCAGTAGGTATTCGTTTCTTTTTGAATGCGCCACAAAGCTCCCCCCTTACAAGGGCATTATATGGATTTTTCGCTGCAATGTCAAGATTCGCTGCGGAACAGCAAACGCAAATGGCACACCGACATATTATTCTCTTGACATTAGGTCGGTGTACCGATATAATAAAGATGGTGATTATTATGAGTATCAATGAAATTCTAACCCAAACAGGGATGACAAAATACCGCCTTCAAAAGCTAAGCGGTGTCCCCCATGCAACTTTGAGTGAACTATGCAGCGGCAAGACGCAAATAGAAAAGTGTTCCGGCGAGACCCTTTACCGGCTGGCAAAGGCTCTGCAGGTTCCAATGGAAGTGCTTCTGGAAGGTGTAATGGAGCAGAAGCTGCAAAACGAACGGATGCTGCTTATGCGAGAACGCTCGTATGAATACGGACTTCCCGCCTATCTTCAGCATGACCTGGATGCATTCAAGGAAGGTCTGAAGCACGACTCCACGCTCCTGGACTGTCTATGGAGTGAGCTGTACAGCAGCATCAACATTGCCGAAATCAACGAAGGTGCCATCACACCCGAACACGCTGACTATCTGAGACAAAAATTCCTATGGAGGTGATCCGGATGCCTGATTTCACAAACTGCAAGCGTCTGCTGGGAAACGCATACGCAGGTGCCAACGGTAAAAAGATCGCCATTGAATATCAAGGCGAGCAATATATGCTGAAGTTCACACCCTCCGGTCAAACCAAGCGCACCGAACTATCCTATACCAACAGCTGCCTGAGCGAACACATTGCCAGCACCATCTTCAACATGCTGGGAATCCATGCGCAAAAGACCATCCTCGGAACCTATCAGGTAAATGGCAAAACAAAAATCGTCTGTGCCTGCAAGGACTTTACCGCCGACGGCAGCCGCCTGTATGATTTCTGTTCCATTAAGAATACTATTATTGACTCCGAGCATAATGGTACCGGCACCGAGCTGGATGACATTCTGGAAACCATTGAAAAGCAGCAATTTGTCACGCCAACGGAACTGCTGGAGCATTTCTGGGATGTATTTGTGATCGATGCTTTCCTTGGTAACTTCGACCGGCACAACGGCAACTGGGGTTTCCTCTACAATCACGCAACTCAAACCGCTGCAATTGCACCGGTCTACGATTGCGGCAGTTGCCTGCTCCCCCAGGCAGATGAGAAAGTGATGCAATCTGTTCTGGAAAATGAAAACAACCTGCACGCAAGAATTTTCCGTTTCCCAACATCGGCAATCAAGTATCAAGACAAGAAAATCAACTATTACGATTTCCTGATGGCAGCTGAATACAAGGATTGCAATGAAGCACTTCTACGGATCGTACCGCAGATTGATTTGGATGCCATTCATGAATTTATTGATGGTGTCCCCTATCTGACGGACTTACAGCGGACATTCTACAAAGCTTATCTGGATGCCCGATACGAACTAATCATCTCGCCCGCCCATGATCTGGCACTCCGTCAGAAGAATGATATTGGTTTTTCCATGTAAAACTTTGAAGGGGCTGGCTGTCTTAATCATAAAAGCACCTCCATATACTGCCTTAGCATTTTCTCTACACGGAACATCTGAGCATAGTGCATCAGTTGCCGTAAATTCTTGT
>CAZENN010000207.1:0-2828 GCA_964513605.1 uncultured Oscillospiraceae bacterium | reverse complement strand
AGGCCGGTCGCTACTTTGGTGCGGTATCTTGCTCGTTTGGGAATATCTTGTATCTTGTATCTTATATCTCGTATCTCCTATCTCGGACGCGACCAATACCAGCCCAGTCTTGAAGATCTGCGCTGCCTGTTCCGGTTTTTTCCATGTATCCGCCGATTATCTGCTGGGATTTCAAAAGCCCTTTCCCCACCCAAAGCGGCATCCCCCCGGTCATAAGGCGATTTAAGACCGCTCCTTACTTTTTGTTAACTCAAAAGTAAGGAGCGGCTTTCTTCAAAAGCGTTTTTCAATTGAATACCGGCATCAGAACCCTAATACTCATTTATATCAGGCATCCGCCCCACCGACAGGTTGAAGTGGATAACGCCCAAGCTCTTCATCCTCGTTCCACTGGGCAATATCCACCACCCTCACTTCGTCGATCAGCTTCCTTCCCACAGTAGAAAATGTCGCCTGGAGAGCAAAAGGGAGCCGCTGCTGTAGCTTATTTCGAATCAAAAGCCTGGAGGTAGAGTTTCCCGCAGGATACTCCAGAATATAAATGTACTTTCTGGGCTTATCCTTCCCTGCCAGATAAAGCCAATGAGACGAATCATAGAACTTTCTCGCAACATTCTCCAATTTATGATCGCCGGAGGGATTGAATCGTTCCGGATGCGCCGCCCCCGGAATATTGGCATTTTTATACTCCACCAGCAAAATATCGTTCTCATTCTCTATGACAAAATCCACATCGCATAAAAAGCCAAGAACACCATAAGCATGGCTGGAATCTTGGTAACAGCTGTGAATCCCGTCCGTTGACCAAACCGCCGCTGTACAGTCAAGGCAATACTGACCATTCTCTTCTATATATTTTACAGCCATATACGCCCTCACAATTCCATGCCATAAATCTCATTCAGGAGCTTATCAAACGCGGCGATAATGGGATTGCTTTTCAGATCAGCAAATTTTTCAGACTTTTCGTATACGACCGCACCGCTGGTATTTTGGTGGGACAGAGAATGGAATACAACCCCATCCTCCGATCTCTTTTTAACCTCGAAATAACTGGCAAGCATATAATCGTGGGTAGAAATAAAGATCTGCACGCCCTTCCTTTGCAGCTCCAGCAGCATTTCCACGATCATTGCGATATATGTGGGATTGATATTGGCTTCCGGTTCATCCCAGAATAGAATGGATCCCTTTTCTAAGGTTCCGTTTTTTACCAACTGCCACAGAAGTGCCATTTTGCGAATGCCTTCCGCGATCAGATTAAACTCCTGTTTGGAGCTTCCGCTTTTCAGATAGAACTCATCACGATTAGCATCGTAAATAACCGTTCCATGGGTCATTTTTTCAATCGTCTTTAGCATTGCCTCTTTGGTGGTGCTGTTTCTTCCGGCAGAGATATCCACCTTGGCTGCATTGATGATATCCAAATAGGTATCATCGAAGCGCACATTATCCATTTCCGATGCGGCATTGAGATTGTAGCTATGAGATAGAATTTCCTTCGCCGGAATAAAGATGCTGCTCACCCCTCCAAAGGATTCCTCCCAGCCATCCTCTCCTGTGACATCCGCATCCCATTTCTTGGTCTTTCCGCTAAAAGAAGCCGTCAATACCCGATCCTGCGCCATCTCCAGTTCTCCGGCGGTGACGCGAATCAGCCCCACGCCTCTTCCCTGCTTTCTGGTGATCAGACGGGAGATCTTATAGTCATCGGGCATCATGGTGGAGACCAGCTTGTGAGAAAACGATGTTTTTTTACTGACGCTCTGGCAGGCGGAATACAAAACCTTCAAAATATGGGTTTTTCCTGTTCCGTTTTCTCCGATGAATATATTGATACCGGGATCAAACTCGATCTGCTGGTTTTCAAAAACCGTGTAGTTTTCCAGCTTCAGTTTCTTAATAATCATATGCATCACCCCACGCTATTCTAACCAAAATATTATACTGTTAGTGTAGCATAATTGCCGCAGCTTTGCAATGGTGCATCTGATTCCGTGGACAACTTTTCTGTAGCTTCATACTGCTTCTTTACACATGGCGGCTGAGAAAACAGGCAGGACGATCATCTGTAAAAGGCGGTATGATCCCTACGGGAAGCCGTATTTTGAACGTTTGTTGAGTCAAGTCGATAAGCACATCTTATTTTATCGTATCATATAGCAGATCAAGGATTCTCCTGCTTTCATCGGGATCATCTCGGGGTAAGATCACAAACACCGGCTCCACATTGGGATCCATCTTCTGATATCGTTCGATCAAAGCCTTTACAATTTCAACAGCCTGCATATCGTCCGCCTTTCTGATGGCGCACACCAGTCGTTTTGTTCTCCATTTTTCAAATATTCTCTTCATTTTTTCTTCCGTCCTCTCTTAGATTGACCAGTATAGCGGTCAATATTACACATGATAATAGCATAAAATATCAGCAGTTGCAACCAATACTGGTCATAAATTGTTGAGGAGTGCTGATAACATGGAGCAAAAGATCAGACGGGATCGAAATCTCGGAGACAATCTGCGGCGGCTGAGAAAACAGGCAGGACTATCACAGGAAAAAATATGCGCTGAGCTACAGCGTCGGGGCTGTGACATTGGAAGAACCACATACGCAAAATACGAATCCGGTGAGTTGAACATCCGAGCCAGTGTGATCATAGAACTGCGGAAATTTTATCAGTGCAGCTACGATGAATTTTTTATGGGACTGGATGAGTGAGGGGCGGCACTGCTATGGTCGATACTTAGGTGCGGTGGTGATACTTGCCTTGCGGAGAATCGTGGGTGCGGTATGACCGTCCAGAGGCCGGTCGCTACTTTGGTGCGGT
>CAZENN010000206.1:0-2860 GCA_964513605.1 uncultured Oscillospiraceae bacterium | reverse complement strand
CTGTTAATCCGCAGGTCGTTGGTTCGAGTCCAACAAGGGGAGCCAAAATTCGACACTCTTCGACAGAAGGGTGTCGATTTTTACTTTTCACTAATACTAGTGTAAGTCCAAAGGCTCAAGGAGTTCTGTTCTTGGGGCTTTTTTGTTGCGTACTTACATCAAAATGACCTATTTATTGGCAGGAGGTTGGACAATGACGGAAAATAGAACGAGAAAAGCAGTATCTGAGTTACCGAAAGGGTATCGGCAGATCCTACATATTGATTTGCAGAAGGATAAAAAGCTGGTGGTACTGGTGAATGTGCTGGCTGTGATCATTGCGCTGGCCTTTGCCATCCCCATGCATTATTATGTGCCCATTGACAGCCTGTTTGATATGAGTCAGGGGATTTGGGCATGGGCTCTGCGCTATGGCGTGCTGCTGGTGTTGATGGTGGCGTACATGGTCCTTCACGAGCTGGTTCATGGCGTGGCGATGAAGCTGTGCGGTACGAAAAAAGTAAAATATGGCTTTACCGGACTTTATGCCTATGCCGGCAGTGAGGATTACTATGATAAAAAGAGCTATATTTTTATCGCGATGGCACCGATCCTTCTGTGGGGCATTGTCATTGGTATCATCAATGCGTTTGTTCCCACTTCCTGGTTCTGGGTGGTTTATTTTATCCAGCTGATCAATTTGTCCGGAGCAGCAGGCGATCTTTATATCACGATAAAATTTTCACGGCTCCCCAAGGATATCCTGATCTGTGATCGTGGGGTGGGGATGAAGGTATATAGTAAAGAATACCATGACTGAACCAAAAGCGTACCGATGGGGCAATTTGCTTCGGGTGCGCTTTTATCCTCGTTATGCCCATTGATGTTGCAATGGGGGAATTTTATCTTGCAATATGGGGTGTCCTATGATAAAATACAATTCCAAGGTGTTCCCTTTTGGGGATACTGCCTGTGCTGTAATCCTGTAATCAAGTGAGGATGCTTATGATCTATTCCTGTGAGGCGGCTCTCTCCGGACGGTGGGGGCGGCTTGCCGCGGCGAGAAAACGCTTTCAGCGGTTTAATGATTTTTTAAGAACCCCATGGTATATCCTGACCGTGGCGGTGATGACGGCGGTTTCCAGTCTTTTTGAGTTGGATCTTCTGCTTTATATCGGCTTTTTGGGGCTTGGGATTTATCTGAGCATCATGGGCGAGGATTACCTGCCTGTGGTCCCTCTGGTGCTTCTTGGTTATGTTTCGCCCTCAAGGGAAAATAATCCCGGACGCTATCCGGATTCCATCTTCTATCCCCAAAACGGCGGTATTTTTCTGATCATTTTGGCGGTAATTTTCATTGGCAGCATCGTCTTCCGGCTGGCGACAGACCGGGAGCTGGGTGGAAAGAAATTTATCACCTCCAAGCGGAAGCTTACCGGCAGTATGGTGCTGCTGGGTGTGGCCTATCTGCTCAGCGGCATTGGTCTGGAGCAGTATATGGATCTGATGAAGCGGAACCTGATCTTTGCGGTGCTGCAGTTTGCTGCCGTTTTTGTGATGTACTTTTTCTTTACCGGTGCCGTCCGCTGGGACCGGGTACCCAAGGGATATCTGGCATGGTCAGGATTGGCGGCAGGCTATGTGGTACTGATCCAGCTGCTGGAGAATTATCTCAGCGGAAGGATCTTTGTTGGCTCCAGTATTGACCGGGAGCTGATCGCTACCGGCTGGGGGATGCACAATAACATCGGCTGTATGATGGCAATGATGATGCCCTTTGGCTTCTATCTGGCCTCCAAAAGCAAGCGTGGCTGGGTGTTTAATCTGCTGGGGACGGGGCTGCTGCTGGGAAGCATCCTCTCCTGTTCCCGTACTTCCATGCTCATGGCAGGACTGGCCTATCTGGTATGCGCCGTGCTGCTCCTGAAGGATAAAGAAAGCCGCCGTGGGAATTGGTGGATCTATTTGCTGGTTGTGGTTTCGCTGCTGGCAGTGGTGGCGATCTTCCGGTCCAAAATCTGGTCTGTCTTTGAGCTGTTTATTTCTGAGCTGGGCAATGTGTCTCAGCGTGATAATCTGATATATTACGGCATTCGTCAGTTCTTGGATGAGCCGATTTTTGGCGGCAGCTTCTATCCACAGGGAAAATACGTCCCCTGGGATTGGTCCAATCTGGAAAGCTTCTCATCCTTCTTCCCACCCAGATGGCACAATACCTTGGTACAGATTCTGGCCTCCTGCGGAGCCGTTGGCATTACATCGTATGCCATCCATCGGCTCAAGACGGTGCGGCTTTTCTGGGAACATCGCAGCCATGAGAATACATATATTGGCATCTGCCTGGCGGTGTTGCTGCTGGCAAGCCTGCTGGACTGCCACTTCTTCAATGTGGGACCGGTGCTGTTTTACTCCACAGCTTTGGCATTTGTGGAAAAGATGCCCCGGGAGCAGGGCATAATAGCCAATAAAACCGGGAAATAAAGGGTTAAAACCGGAAAAAAACTTGTTGCAAAAGTCATAAAACCGTGATATAATACTGTGCGTGTCCAAATCCGGGGCGCACAGCACATTGGGATGTCGCCAAGCGGTAAGGCACCAGACTTTGACTCTGGCATTCGTAGGTTCAAATCCTGCCATCCCAGCCATATGATCCGCTAGCTCAGTTGGCAGAGCAACTGCCTTTTAAGCAGTGGGTCCGGGGTTCGAATCCCCGGCGGGTCACCAAAAGAACGACAATTTCCGTCAGGAAATTGTCGTTTCTTTTCATTCTTCACTATTAACTTTTTTCTCAAAATTCTCGTTTCAACCTGAATTCTTAGTAAATTATAACATACAGCGTAGAAAGAAGTGATACAATGGCGTTGGACTATAATAACAAGGT
>CAZENN010000205.1:0-2862 GCA_964513605.1 uncultured Oscillospiraceae bacterium | reverse complement strand
AAATGTGCAAAAAAGAAAGATACGAGAAACACCGAAATGTTCTCGTATCTTTCTTCGCCTTCGCAATGCTCGTAGTTCTTAATTCTCAGAAACTATCCTTAAGAAGCCACGGCATTTGAACTCCGCTTTTTTGTTTATCTCTTATCTCTGAACTCGTCCCGAGCCGTCGCCGCCTGCGAGCTTTTCGACCTCTGCAACGCTGACGCGGTTATAGTCGCCCTCAACAGTATGCTTGAGCGCGGATGCCGCAACGGCAAACTCGATAGCAGACTGTGTATCCTTGCCCGTAAGGAGCGAATAGATTAGTCCGCCGCCGAAACTATCGCCGCCGCCGACACGGTCAACTATGTGAAGATGATACGTCTTGGAGAAGCAGTAGTTTTCGCCGTCGTAGAGCATTCCCGCCCAATCGTTATCGCTTGCGGAAATAGAAGAACGAAGCGTGATGGCTACCTTTTCAAAGCCAAACTTATCGGCAAGCTGCTTTGCTACCGACTTATAGCCCTCGTGATTGAGCTTACCGCCGTAAATATCGGTGTTCTCGGCTTCAATTCCAAATACGTCCTTAGCATCCTCCTCGTTGGAGATACAAACGTCAACGTACTCGCAAAGCTGAGTCATAGCCTCTCTTGCCTCGGCTCTTGTCCAGAGCTTGCCGCGGTAGTTGAGGTCGCAGGAGATCTTCACTCCCCGTGCCTTTGCCGCCTTGCACGCTTCAAGACAGATCTCGACCATATTTCCGCCGAGCGCCGGTGTGATTCCTGTAAAGTGGAACCAATCCACGCCCTCAAAAATGCTGTCCCAATCGAAATCAGAGGAATTGGCCTCCTGAATCGCCGAGTGAGCTCTGTCGTAAATGCAGACCGAACCTCTCTGCGATGCTCCTTTTTCAAGGAAATAGATACCGACTCTGTCGCCTCCGCGAACTATCTTCGAGGTGTCAACACCGAAATAGCGAAGCGAATCAACTGCCGCCTGACCTATAGCGTGCTTGGGAAGCTTTGTTACGTAAACGCTGTCAAATCCGTAATTCGCGAGCGATACGGCAACGTTTGCTTCACCACCGCCAAAGGTCGCCTGCATCTGATCGTTCTGAAAGAAACGGTAATATCCGTTGGGAGCAAGGCGGAGCATAAGCTCGCCGAACGTAACGACTTTTTTCATTTTTCTGCCTCCGTTTTTTCGAGAGATTCCTTTACGAAGAAACTTCCGCCGATAGCTGCCACCTTATCAAAAGCGAGAAATTCGTCGATATTGCCTCTGTCAACTCCGCCGGTGGGAATAAACCTTACCTGCGGGAAGGGCGCAGAAAGAGCCTTGAGCGCTTTAAGTCCGCCGTACACGTTTGCGGGAAAGAATTTTACAGTGGTAATGCCAAATTCAAGTGCCGCCATGATCTCGGTAGGCGTTACGCATCCGGGATAGTAAGGAATGCTTCTGTCCTTGCATATCGTTGCAACAGCGGAAGAAAATCCGGGAGAAACGATAAAGGTCGCTCCCGCCTTCAGAGCTGCCTCGCACTGATCTGCATTTATAACTGTTCCTGCGCCTATCTCCATATCAGGATAATTTTTTACAGCATACTCGATCGCCTCTGCCGCACAAGCGGTACGGAAGGTTATCTCTGCGCAGTTAATGCCGTTATTTTTGAGAGCCTTTAAAATTTTATCGGTTTCGCCGAGTTCTTTTATAACTACGACGGGAATGAATTTTTCCATAAACGTTTCCCCTTTCTGTTATACGCCCGAATATGCGGCAAAACCGCAGTCGATGGGAAGGACCACGCCCGTGATAGCGGAAGCGGATCGGTCATCGCAAAGGAACAGCGTTGCACCGAGAAGCTCGGAGGAATCCACAAAGCGGTCCATGGGAGTGCTGTTCAGTATCTTTGCACTTCGTGCGGTGGGAGTGCCGTCCTCGTTAAACAGCAGAGCCTTGTTCTGTGCGGATACAAGGAAGCCGGGAGCTATTGCGTTGCAACGGATACCCGTGCCCGCAAAGTGGGTGGCAAGCCACTGGGTGAAATTGGAAATACCTGCTTTTGCCGCAGAATACGCCGGGATCTTGGTAAGGGGAGTGTATGCGTTCATAGAGGAAATGTTAAGAATACATCCGCTCTTTTTGCCTACCATATCTTTTGCAAAGACCTGTGTGGGAAGCAGAGTTCCTTGGAAATTGAGCTTGAACACGAAATCCACACCGCTTGCATCAAGGTCGAAGAAGGATTTTCCTCCTTCCTTTGCCTCGTGCTGATATTCGTTATCGGTAGTGGCTCTGGGGTTGTTGCCGCCTGCGCCGTTAACAAGGATATCGCATTCACCAAGGTCTGATATAACCTGCTGATGCACCTGCTCAAGTGCGTTGGTATCCAGCACGTTTGCGGAATATCCCTCGCAAACGTAGCCTTCTGCTTTAAGCTCGTCTGCCAAAGTCTTTACCGCATCGCCGTTAAGATCGAGTGCGGCTACTTTTGCGCCCGACTGGGAAAACGCTCTTGCCATAGCACCACAGATAAGTCCGCCTGCGCCGGTTACGACTACTACTTTCCCCGTGAAATCAATATTAATGGGAAGATCTATCATTTGTTATTCTCCTTTTTCACTTTTTCTAAAGTATCCCATACACCCAGCATATACATTATACCCAAGGCGCGGTCATACAGACCGTATCCGGGACGTACGTTTCCGGGTCCCTCGTCCCACAGATGTCTGCCGTGGTCGGGACGGATATAGCCCTCAAATCCGCAATCGTGATATGCCTTGAGTATTTCAAGAATTCCCGTATCGCCGTCGCAATCTCTGTGGCTCGCTTCGGAAAAATCGCCGTTTTCGAAATGCTTTACGTTTCTTATATGGGCAAATG
>CAZENN010000204.1:0-2870 GCA_964513605.1 uncultured Oscillospiraceae bacterium | reverse complement strand
CAGCAGTACCGGCGACAGGATACACAGTGCCATCAGCGACAGCAAAAGATCCAGCAGCCGCTTGACGTATTTTTCATAAAAACCTGCTTTTCGTTCCATACATTCCCCTTAAATTTCCAATGTGCCGCTTATATCTTTAATTACACGTTTAATTGTACCATAATGCAACGCAGTATGCAATGAACTATCACTTTTTAATCCACGATCCTATTCTTTTCATACTGCCTTGCGGCAAGAATGCCCAGGGCTGCCCCAAAAGTGTTGTGGATCACATCATCCGTTTCCGTGGTGCCAAGACCAAACGCATACTGACACAGCTCAATGATCACGCTGATAAGCGCGAAGCACAGCACCATGGAAAGGAACCGCTGCCGGCGCAGGCTCCGCAGAAGCAGTCCTCCGGGGTAGAACAGCAGCACATTCATAAAGGCACTGCGAATCAGCTCCTTCTCACCACCGCTGAGCACCGTAATATAGCATTGGAAGGGGATAAGGGACAGCGTCCGGCCGCCTGTTCCATGTCTCATTACAACGGTCTGCACCAGCACCACCGCCACCCAGCATCCAAGCAAACCCATCACGGAGTACCGCCACCAGCGTTTTTCCTCGAACCGATGCCGCAGCCAGAAGAAGCAGACTGTGGCACCGAAAGCCAGCACCGCCGCATCCTTCAGCGGCAGACAGTATATCCAATGAAGAATACGCCCCAGCATTCGCTTACAAATCGAAGGCAGATCGAATCGTATCGATCACATAGCTCTGCTCCGGCTCCGTCATCTTAATATCAGAGGGCAGGCACAAACCAAATTTAAATATGTATTCATCCACCGGCTGTTTTTCAGCAGTGATGAAGTCCCGGTCCGCAAATACCGGCTGCATATGCATAGGCTTCCAGATGGGACGACCCTCAATGTTCGCCTCCCGGAGCCGATTGTACAGATCCTCAGCCTCGACACCGCAGTCCGGGTCCAAAAGAAGGCAGGAAAGCCAGAAATTAGGCACCGTATCCTTCAAGTACGGATTCATGGTCAACGGAAGCCCCTTCAAGCCTTCTTCATAGCGGCGGTAAATGGCGGTCTTCCGGTCTATATGCTCCTGCAGGTGCAGCAGCTGTCCTCTGCCGATACCGGCAACAATATTGGACATCCGGTAGTTATAGCCGATCTGCTCATGCTGATACCAGGGTGCCGGTTCTCTTGCCTGCGTGGACCAGAACAACGCCTTATCCCGATCCTGCTTATTTTCCGTCAGCAGCATACCGCCGCCGGAGGTGGTGATGATCTTATTGCCATTGAAGCTGAGGATGCTGTAGCGACCGAAGGTACCGCACATTCTTCCCTGATAGGAAGCACCCAACGCCTCTGCCGCATCTTCGATCAGGATGGCATCATGCCGCCGGCAAACCTCCAGAATCTCATCCATTTTGGCAGGAACACCATACAGATGGACCAAAACCACCACTTTTGCCTGGGGATACTTCTGAAACGCCAGCTCCAGTGCCGCCGGATCCATATTCCAGGAATCCTTCTCACAATCCACAAAAACCTGAACGCCGCCTTCATAGGACACAGGGTTCACCGTAGCCGCGAAGGTCATATCGGAGCACAGGACCACATCTCCCGGCTTTACCCCCGCCAGCTTGATCGCCAGATGCAACGCAGCCGTGCCGGCACTGAGTGCCAGGGCATGGGTATCCCGTTCTAAAAATGCGCAAATCTCTTTTTCAAAGGCATCGCAGTTAAAACCCAGCGGTGCCACCCAATTACGGTCAAAGGCCTCCTGTACATAGTACATCTCTTCCCCATGCATCGTGGGCGTTGCCAGAGGGATATGTTTTGCTATCATGTTACCAACCACTTTCAACCCGACTGTATTACTACTGATAAAAAATAATACTACACCTCATTGTATCACTTAATTTTTGATAATTCAAGACTAAAAATGTCACCTTTTTCTTTATCTGCGACTATCTGTGAAAAAATGCCCGGAAAAGCAGCTTTTTTACCAAAAGGATGACACCAGTTTTGGCAACATTCACAGGGAATGCCTCTGGAAAACCGGATAAACCAGCTTTTCACCAAATTGACGGTGTTTTGAATTTATGGTACAATGTGGGTATGTTCATAGACGCCCCTGTTACTGACGGTTTTGAGTGGAGCACCACACGGAGCATGGGCGCGGAAAGCCGACCGTCTGGGCACACATTCACCTTGACGGGGAAAGTGTGTCCTTTTTTGATTTTGGAGGAACAGTATGAAAAAAGTTGCCATTATTATGGGCTCTGACTCTGACCTGCCGGTGGTTCGCAAGGCTGCGGATACCCTGCAAAGCTTCGGTGTGCCCTACGAAATGCACGTCTACTCTGCCCACCGTACCCCCCAGGAGGCACGGGATTTTGCCGTCAACGCCCGCAGTGCAGGCTTTGGCGCAATTATTGCAGCCGCAGGCATGGCTGCCCATCTGGCCGGTGCCATTGCTGCCAACACCACTCTGCCGGTCATCGGCATCCCTATGAAGTCCACCACCTTTTCCAACGGTATTGATGCCCTTTTATCCACAGTGCAGATGCCCTCCGGGATTCCTGTTGCCACTGTGGCTGTCGATGGAGCCGTCAATGCCGCTTTGCTTTCTATTGAAATTTTGGCTGTCACCGATGACGTACTGGCTGAAAAGCTGGAAGCCAAACGAAAAGCCGATGCCGAAGCCGTCCTGAAAAAGGACGCGGCATTGTAGCACACATCGCTCACCGTAGCGACCGGCCTCCGGACGGTCAATACTGCGGCTATGCAACCTGCAATGCCGGTTGTGCGTACTGACATAAACAATTTTGCCCATCGAGGTCAAAATTGTTTCGGACCGTCGGGGACGCC
>CAZENN010000203.1:0-2878 GCA_964513605.1 uncultured Oscillospiraceae bacterium | reverse complement strand
CAGTATGCCGCCACATCTTTCAGTGAATCGAAGAAATAATACCTTCCAATAAACGCATTGCGAACATCTTTCGGCAGAGTACGGACAAAGGCGTTGATCGCATCATCCAGCAGCTTTGCATCAAACTCCAGCTCCGGTGTATTTCCATCTGAGAAACTATCTCCCAGTTCCTCTAAAGACAGTGCATATTCCGAAGCATATCGCTTGGCACTGTTTTTCTTTCGGAATACATCAACGGAAACCTGTCGAGTGATCTTACACAAATAGGTTAATAGAACACTGGGGCGATTGGGCGGTATCGAGTTCCAGGCGGCATGATATGTATCATTTACACACTCCTGGCTGTCCTCAAAGTCTGCAAGGATGTTATATGCAACTTTGGATAGGTATGCACCATATTTCTGCTCAGTTTGCCGTATCGCATCTTCTTTTCTTTCCCAATACAGATCTACGATCTGCTGATCTTTCATAGGCGTATCTCCTTCCCTGTTCTCTGTCTCAGGCACCTTCACCATATAACCCGTAAAAAACTCGGATCGGTTTCACAATCGAGAAAGTTTTTTCATTATATCAGATAATGCAATAACCTGTGCCGATCCGATCATCATTTTTTAAAATGCTTATCGGTCTTTAATCAGCTAATGCAGTGTAGGGACCGGCCTCCGGACGGTCCCTTACCGCACCCATGGCAAGCTGCAACACCAGTTGATCGTACCAATGAAAACAATTTTGCCCATCGAGGTCAAAATTGTTTCGGACCGTCCAGAGGCCGGTCGCTACAGCAATCGATATTTTAAGTCTTTGCTGAGTTAAGCCGACAAGCACATTTTTAAAATTTCATTGATAGACTCGACAACGCGTATATTTAGAGGTATAATGCAGTATGATAATCTGTTTTGTGAAGTGAGGGTGGTTTCTTGAAAGAATATAAGCATAAAGAATACCTTGTCAATGTTTTGCCGTGTCTCTATTACGGCGTTATTTGCGGTGCAATTACCGGAGCGTTTATTTTTTTCTTTAAGCTGATTGCAAAAAAAGCCGAAACGATCTCCCGCTGGGTTTATGAGTCTGCAAAAGGCTCTCCCCTTTATATGGCACTTGTCTTTGCAGGATTGATCCTTTTGGGGTTTGCCATGGTATTCCTTCATAAGCACGTCCCCGAGGTCAAGGGCGGCGGTATTCCCCGAAGCGAGGGTGTTCTGCGGGGAAAATTATCGTTTCGTTGGTTTAAAACTCTGGTCGGCACCTTCTTCGGAAGTATGATCAGCTTTGTTTGCGGCTTACCGTTGGGGAGCGAAGGTCCGGCGGTACTGATTGGCACTTCGATGGGTCGTATGTGCGGTACTCTTTCAAAAAATCAGAGTTGGAACCGTTATATCATGACCGGCGGTGCAGGCGCAGGCTTTGCGGTGGCGACCGGCGCGCCTTTTTCCGGTATCTTATTTGCCCTTGAAGAAATTCATAAGCGTTTTACACCGATGCTGGTACTCATCGTATCGGTTTCGGTGATTTCTGCCAGTACGATCAATCAGCTTTTATGCTCGGCTTTCGGCATTAGTGCGAACCTTTTTGAATTTGAACCCCTTGCGGAAATTCAATTGAAGCAGATCGGTTATTTACTGCTTCTCGGTGTTTTGGTGGCTGCTGCGGTGGCTGTTTTTGATTCATCTATTTCGCTGTTCAGCTCCCTCACCCGTAAATTTAAAAAGTATCTGAACGGTTATGTGAAAGTCATACTCGTATTTGTTATCACCGGCATCCTGGGTTTCGTATCTTCTGACGCAATTTACAGCGGTCACGATGTGATCCATCATGTGATAACGGGCAATCAAACCGTGCTGTTTCTTTTGGCATTGTTTGCGGTTCGTTTGCTGATGATGCTGTTTGTTACCGACAGTAGTGTGACCGGCGGTATTTTTATCCCGACCCTTGCGATCGGTGCGCTGGTCGGTGCCCTTTCCGCAAAGCTTTTGGTGGTGATGGGACTGCCTCAGGAGCTGTTCCCGAACATCGTGCTGTTGGGAATGTGCAGCTTTATCGGCGGTACCTTGCGTGCGCCGCTTACCGCCGCTGTGCTGTTTATTGAGCTGACGGGTCAGTTTCAGAATATGCTGTATGTGACGGTGGTGATCTTTATGGTCAATGCGATTACCGAGCTTATCAACCTGACTCCCTTTTATGACCGTACGCTCGAAAATATGGAGCACACTCAGAACGAAGGAAAAATGCCGATCATCGCATCCTTTGAAATGAAGATAAGCCCCGGCTCGTTTGTTGTGGGTAAGACCGTGCGTGATATTATGTGGCCCGCTTCGTCAGTGGTGGTCAGCGTTACCCGTGCCGAAGAAACACGGCAGGATATGGACAATGACGGCGAAAAGAAGCTGCTTCCCGGTGACAGGGTTGTATTGCGCGCAAAGTTTTTTGACGAAGCTGAACTCCGGCAGCTGTTGGGTGGGCTTGTGGGAACGGAGCAGGAAATCGTCAGACTGGAGAGGGTATGATTCCGCTGACAAAGCGTGATGGCGTTAGCGGAAAAATCGCAATATAAAATAAGCAGCGGCTTACCGTCCTGGCAGCCGCTGCTTGGTTTATTTCTCCAGTGAAAATGCCTTAAAAAGATCAGTCATGACATCAGATGCAATTTCGAACTGTTCCACACTTAACATTTTTAACTGCAATGCGATACTGTCCACATCATTCTTCTGAGCCTGCTCATAGAGCAGTACATTTGCAGAAATATGGAGTATATCACAGATTCTCAGGAGTGTCGTCAAGGATACACCTACAACGCCTCGTTCAATAGAAGAAAGACTTTTAGAACCGATACCCAGCAATTCGGAAAATTGGTCTTGGGTGAAACCAGCCTTTTCCCGTT
>CAZENN010000202.1:0-2893 GCA_964513605.1 uncultured Oscillospiraceae bacterium | reverse complement strand
ACGACGGTCAAAGCATCTCCTACGATGCCCAGGGAAATCCCACTGCCTATTTGGGTCATACGCTGACCTGGGAAAAGGGAAGACAGCTCAAGTCCTTTGACGGCAATACCTATACCTACAATGCTAATGGTATCCGTACCAGCAAGACCATTAACGGTGAAAAGCATACCTATACGCTCGATGGTGCCAAGATTTTGTGCGAGACTTGGCAGGGTATCGACATTGAAGGAAACGCATGCACGAATGTGATGATGCCTCTGTACGACAACGAGGACAGCGTCTGCGGCATCCTGTACAATTCGATGGATTACTACTTCCTGAGAAACCTACAGGGTGATATCATCGCCATTACCAACACGTTTGGAACAACTGTTGCCAAGTACAGCTACGACGCCTGGGGCGTTTGCACCATCGTAGAGGATAGCTCCGGCCTCAATATTGCAGCCATTAATCCCTTCCGCTACCGCGGCTACTATTACGATGTCGAAATCAACATGTATTACCTCCAGAGCCGCTACTATGATTCCTTTACGGGAAGGTTCGTCAACGGCGATATCGGGGAAATTATGCTTTCGCAAGAAAAGTTGTCGCTTAACACAAATTTATCTACATATTGCGCTAATAATCCTGTAAACAACAGCGATCATATAGGCTATGTAGTCTCACCAGCAAATATCATCGGTGCAGTTATCGCTGGAATTGTTGGTGCGCTAGGCGGATACTTCCTTACGCGGTTTTTGGCTGATAAGCTTGGCTTAACTGGTTGGAAGCGAACTGTATTTATTGTGGGGTTGACGGCAGTTATTACTGCAACAGCAGCGGCGATTGGTTATTTTATCAGTCCCTATGTTGCAAAGGCAGCTAAAGCGGTTTTTAAAGGATTAAAAAAGTACATTCTTTCAAAACTCAAAAAGAGTCCATGCTGTTTTACCGCAGGAACGCTAATCGAAACATCACACGGATTGACTCGCATTGAAGATATACGAAAAGGCGATTATGTGTATTCCTACAATCCCGACACCGGTGTTCATAGCTATCAACGAGTGACGAGTGCTTTTTCAAAGCAGATAGATACTCTGATTTTGGTTTGTGCTGGTAATCAAACGATAGAGACGACATATGGTCACCCGTTCTGGGTAGCTGATAGAGGATGGATTGTAGCCGAGCAACTTACTGAACATGATTTGTTGATGCTGCAAAATGGAACAACGCTTTCTATTGACCATGTGGATGTTATAAAACTAGAGCATCCAACTACAGTTTATAATTTTGAAGTTGAAAGTTGGCACTCTTACTTTATTACAGAGTTGGGAATTTTGGTCCATAATGCTAATTGCGGAAACGAACTTCAGCAGTTAAAACAAGCAGCCAACCAAATGGGCATTAAAGATCAAAAGACTTACAAAGAATTGAGTAAGTACCTACATAAGTGGAAGAAAATGAATGGTATGAAGGCTGGAGATCATCTGTCTTGGAATGACTTAATTGAACTGATTTATGATTTCTTAGGTCTGCAGTAAGGAGCATTATATGAAAGGGTATCTAGATTATACAATTTCAATTGAGGTAAGAGGATATTCAATAACAAAGGATGAGATTTCCTCATTATTAAATATTGAATGCACCGAATTCTATGATGAACACATACGCCCTCGACATGTTTTAAAAAGCGTCGAAAATATCTGGACGCATAATTTGTGGGTCTATTCAATTGAAACATCCGCAGAATTATTTGAGACTTCGTTTGCCCAATTTTTGGAGAACTTAAATTTAGATAGACTAAAAAACTCCGCCATTCCTATTAGTGATGTTAGATTGCATATTATGGTTAATTCATCATATGCCCAAGTTCATTTACCCTTTAAGTGCAACCAAATGCGCGAGATTTCCGAGTTAGGTATTGATATGGATATAAACATTGTGTCCATGGGGCTTGTAGAACGATCAAAAGATGCCGTTAATGCAAGGCAACTGACCAAAAGAATTATGTCCGCCTTTGCTCGCAAAAAGAAGCCAGAAGCTTGGTTTAAAAAGTAGATATTTACGAGCTCTATTCAAAGATGGCCGCACCTTCGGGTGCGGCTGTTTTTGTATTGGGACATTAGATGTCCGCATAATCCGTTAAGATACATTCACAGCCGAACACAGAAGGGAGTGACTCAAATGGAAGAAATCGAGGTGGTTTTGGAGCGTCACGAGCAGCGGATCCTCACCCTGGAGCGTGAAATGACGGATATGAAAACCGTGCAGGCAGAGATTCGGTCAATGCATGAGACGCTTGTTACTCTTGCCACTGAACTAAAACATACAAACGAGCACCTTGCACGTCACGAACAGCAGATTGAAGAAATAAACGCTGTCCCTAGGCAGCGTATGCAGCAGATTGTTACCGCAATCATCGCAGCTCTTGCCGGCGGCCTGATTTCTGCAATCATCGGAATGGTGTTTGTTTGAGGAAGGAGACAAAATGAACTATCAGGAATACATCAAATCTGAACTGCTGATTCTGATCCCTGTCTTGTATTTCATCGGAATCGGCCTAAAAAAGAGCAAGCTGGCGGACAAGTGGATTCCCCTTACGCTGGGGATGATTTCCGTCACACTGTCAGCGGTTTGGGTGATTGCTACTTGTGACATTTCTGGTCTTCAGGAAGCCGCATCTGCACTGTTTACCGCTGTGACCCAGGGTGTGCTTACTGCTGGAGCCAGCGTATATGTCAACCAGATTTACGTGCAATCCAATAAGGAGGCCTGATGATGGATATCATTCGCGCTTATGCCGTTAATAATCTGTGCTACATTCGTGGCAGAAAAATGACACCCAAAGGCATTGTTGTTCATTCCACCGGAGCAAATAACCCTCAACTAAAACGATATGTGGACTGTGAGGCGG
>CAZENN010000201.1:0-2921 GCA_964513605.1 uncultured Oscillospiraceae bacterium | reverse complement strand
CTGCATACTGCTGAAAAACAGTAAAAGAACGATCAAAGTCGCATAACCAGGGATATCAATGCCGCCAATCAGCTTTTGTATAATTACCACGATCAGATAAATGATTGCGCTAATGGCAGTAAAGAAACCCAGATAGGTTGCCAGGCGAAGAGGTGCGGTTGAAAAACCAACAATGCCTTCTATTGCGTAGTTCGTCAGCTTTCGGAAGCTCCATTTTGTCGTTCCCGCGTGACGTTCACAAGCGGTATAAGGGATAAAACAGGTGTCATAGCCCACCCAAGCGAAAATTCCCTTGGAAAAACGATGGCTTTCTGCCAGCTGCAGCAGGCTATCCCGAACACTGCGCCTAAAGGTGCGGAAATCGCTGGCATCGGAACGGAGAGAAACGCCGGACAGCTTGTTGATAATTGTATAGAAGCTCTTTTTAAAGAAGGACAGGACCTTTCCCTCTCCACGGCGATCCTGATAAGCAGCTACTACATCATACTCAGGCTGTTCATCCAAAATTTTCACCATTTCTCTGGCAATTTCAGGGCGTTGCTGAAGATCGGCGTCAATCAAGCAAATATATTCACCGGACGCGTGTTCCATGCCTGCATAAATCCCCGACTCTTTTCCGAAATTGCGCGAAAAAGAAACGACTTTTGTAGGACATGTTTGCTTTTGATAGAGTTTTTTCAGGTTATGAAGGGTGGCATCCTTACTGCCATCGTCAACATAAACGATCTCATAATCATACCCACACCCCTCAAACGCAGAAAGCACTGCGTCCTCAAATGCGGACACATTTTCTGCCTCGTTATAGCAGGGGACAACCAAGGATAATTTCATCGCCATCATCTCTCAATCAGAAAATATGACTTATTATATTCGAATTAAATATTGCTGTCAAGTAAGCCAAAGCGAAATACCGTATGCAAGTAAGATAAATTCCAATTCTTTTGTTGACAGTTCTCAAAAAGTGTGGTATTTTATCTGCATAATGCATGGAAGGGGAGGTTCCGCTTTCGGCTCATCGTAGAGAGTATCCGGTTGGTGTAAGGGTACATGAGCGAGGTTGGATTGTCGCCCTGGAGCTTACTGCCTGAACTTAGTAGGGGAGTACGGGAGGCCCGTTATAGCTTTTGAGTGCCCGTTACATCGGGAATTCAGGTGGTACCGCGGAAATATATTTTTCGCCCTGAGTCGTAAGACTTGGGGCGTTTTCATTTTTGAAAGGAGAGCTTCGAAATGGCGAGAGAATTGCCGAAGGTGTATGAGCCTCAGCAGGTTGAAAACAAGATTTATAAGATGTGGGAGGAAAACGGGTATTTTGCGCCTCAGGGGAAGCCGGATGCAAAGCCCTTTACCATTGTTATGCCGCCTCCTAATGTTACCGGTCAGCTGCATATGGGTCATGCTATGGATGCAACATTGCAGGATACGCTGATTCGTTTTAAGCGGATGCAGGGCTTCGATGCGCTTTGGGTACCCGGTGTTGATCATGCAGGTATTGCTACTCAGATCAAGGTTGAGGAGGAACTGCGCAAGGAAGGCTTGACTCGTTATGATTTGGGTCGTGAAAAGTTTCTGGAGCGTGTGTGGGACTGGAAGCACCAGTATGGTAATCGTATCGTAGAGCAGCAGAAGAAGCTGGGTGCCAGCTGCGATTGGAACCGTGCACGTTTTACCATGGATGAGGGTTGCTCCCGGGCGGTCCGTGAAGTCTTTGTTTCGCTGTATGAGAAAGGCTTGATCTATAAAGGAAGCAGAATCATCAACTGGTGCCCCAACTGTGTAACAGCCCTGTCCGATGCTGAGGTGGAGTATGTGGATAAGCCCGGTCATCTGTGGCATATCCGCTATCCCTTAGCTGACGGAAGCGGTGAAGTCGTGGTTGCAACCACCCGTCCTGAGACGATGCTGGGCGATACCGGCGTTTGCGTCAATCCCAATGATGAACGTTACGCCGACATTGTGGGTAAAACTGTAATTCTTCCTCTGGTCAACAAAGAGATTCCTATCGTTGCCGATGATTATGCAGAAATGGAGTTCGGTACTGGCTGCGTTAAGATGACGCCTGCCCATGACCCTAACGACTTTGAAGTCGGTCTGCGTCATAACCTTGAAGTTATCCGTGTTCTGGATGATAACGGTGTGGTCAATGAATTGGGTGGCAAATACGAAGGCTTGGATCGCTATGAAGCAAGAAAGCGGATCGTTCAGGATTTGCAGGAGCAAGGATATCTTGTCCGTATTGAGGACCATGCGCACAACGTGGGAACCTGCTATCGTTGCCATAATGATGTGGAACCCATCATTTCCGCCCAGTGGTTCGTCAAGATGAAGCCCCTTGCGGAAGAAGCCATTCGGGTGGTCAAGGAAGGTGAGACCAAATTTGTCCCTGAACGATTCTCTAAAACTTACCTGAACTGGATGGAGAACGTCCGTGACTGGTGTATTTCCCGTCAGCTATGGTGGGGACATCAGATTCCTGCATGGACCTGTGCTGAATGTGGTCATATTACCGTGTCTCGTGAAGATGCCTGCAAGTGCGAAAAATGCGGCAGTGCTAATATTGAGCGTGACCCGGACGTGTTGGATACCTGGTTCTCCTCTGCTCTGTGGCCCTTTGAAACTCTGGGATGGCCGGAGAATACTGAGGATCTGATGAAATTCTATCCCACGGATGTATTGGTCACCGGCTACGATATTATTTTCTTCTGGGTTGCAAGAATGATTTTCTCCGGATGCGAGCATACCGGTAAGACGCCCTTCCACACGGTATTGATTCACGGTCTGGTCCGGGATGATAAGGGACGGAAGATGTCTAAATCTTTGGGTAATGGCATTGATCCGCTGGAAATGATCGAGAAGTTTGGCTGTGACGCACTGCGTATGAACATGGTCACCGGCAACTCTCCCGGAAATGATATGCGTTT
>CAZENN010000200.1:0-2934 GCA_964513605.1 uncultured Oscillospiraceae bacterium | reverse complement strand
CTCCTCAGCAAAGGGATGTACCGGACTGGATGATATGAAGTTTTCAAGGTGCACAGCAAGGGGATGCTTCTCACTCATGATGTTTGTCCAAGGATGTTTTCCAGTTCATCTGTAGATTTCTTTGCCATAAAGATTCCCTCACTTGCATTTTTATGGTATACTAAAGTCAGTTTAGAGAAAAAGGGGGTGCTGGGATGACGATCGAACAAGAGCTGGAGTTATCGTATTACCAGCAGGTGGCCGACATCGATGCCGACCATGGAATTTACTTAGTACAGGATACACGAAATAAGAAGTTCTTCGTAAAGAAGCTCCTGACTGTCTACAATGCGAATATCTACCGGTACCTATTGGAGCATCCTGTTGCCAATACCCCCAAGACATATCTTGCAGAAGAAGATAATAACATTTTGACAGTGATTGAGGAGTATATTCCCGGCGACACACTGGAAGACATCCTATCTCAAAAGAAGACGCTTCCGGAAGCAGAAGTGCTGGATATTGCGTCTCAGCTTTGCGTGATCCTAGCAGACTTCCATCGCTGCGAACCAGCTATCGTGAATCGAGATATCAAACCATCCAATATTAAGATCACGGACGAAGGTGTGGTCAAGCTACTTGATATGAATGCCGCCAAGTGGAGCAATGAGAACGCTATAAAGGACACTGTCCTGCTTGGTACCCAAGGTTATGCAGCTCCTGAGCAATACGGTTTTGGTTCTTCTAGCGTCCTGACAGACATTTACGCTGTAGGTGTATTGATCAATGAGATGCTATGTGGGGAGCTACCCAACCGAAGAATCGCCGGTGGCGATCTTGGTAAGATTGCAAGAAAATGCGTTGAGCTGGCACCTTCCGCTCAATATCAAAGCATTAAAGAGCTGCAGATCGCACTTGATGATTTGTCAGGCAAAGACACTGCAGGGGTTGGTAGAAAAAAACGGTTGGAGAAGGTTTCTCCCGCCCGGTTACCGCACGAAGAAGCCTGTCCGCTGGATCTTCGCTTCTTTGGGATATCTGATGCTCTTCTACTTCAGCTTTACACTGGAAGTAGAAAATGCGGGCTCAGCAGAGCTTCTTCTGAATCGAATTGCCTTTACCGTCATATGCCTATGCATAGTCCTGTTCAATGGCAATTACTTGAATGTCCAGAAGTCATTCATCCTGACCAAGAGCGAAAAGCGCGGAGTTCGTTGGATTGGCATGGCCATCGTGGATTTCGTCCTGGTCGCTCTTTGGGTCATTCTTTTGGATGCGGTTGTTTCGAACTTTATCCGGTAAGATAAGTATATTGTATCAAATTAACTAGCTGGATGTTACCCCCAAAAAGGGAGAAATCCAACTCTATTATATCCTGAATCAGGCAGCTATGTAAGTACTAATGTATTGGGAGCATGAACGCTATGGCCAAGGGAATGAAAATTTGCGCACTTGCGGCTGCTTTGCTCACTCTCATATTTGCTGGCCTATACCAAGTATATGGTTTTTATATTTCCTTCGCCATCACATCTGGTACAATCGCTTACCATCTCTGCATGCGGCTTCTTGTGGGTGAGATCTATGACCGAACACTTCACAACCGATTGGATTATAATCGAAGATGGTTTCAGGTAAGTAACGCAGAGAAGAAGCTATATAGATTCCTCCGAGTCAAGTCATGGAAAGCTCACATGCCGACATATGACCCGACCGTGTTTGATCCCAAGTTGCATACTTGGGATGAGATTGCGCAAGCAATGTGTCAATCAGAACTGGTACACGAAACTATCATTGTGCTCAGCTTTATTCCACTGTTAGAAACTATTTGGTTTGGAGATCTTCCAGTGTTTCTCATCACATCTGTTCTGGCAGCATGCTATGACTCGCTATTTGTTATTTTACAAAGATTTAATCGTCCGCGGATATTAAAGCTCATAAAAAAGGAACGGTGACACGAAATGAAAACAACAAGGATCTGCCCCAAATGTAGTAGTAATGATATCGTCCGCATTGATGGTTACACCGGTGCATATGGCTCTGGTAATAATATTATGACAGGAGCTACTGTTTTTTCCGGTGTAAATGTAAATCGCTATATCTGCTGTCGCTGTGGCTATACAGAGGAATGGATCGATCGTGAGGATCTGGAGAAGATCAAATACAGCAAAAAATCAAAGCAAGTATAGGGATATACCGCAGGGATCCTACACTTCTCATTTCCACCGCATCACAGAAAGGCAAGGCACCCTATGAACACTTTAATTGAACTTTACGATGAAAGAGCCATCGAAAATGTTTTGGCTGCGGATATGTTTCGCCCTCAGCGAATTATCTATTTGTGTCCAACCGAGGTAGCACAAAACCGGGAACAGCAAAAACCGATTCGTGACTTCTTCCGTCACCGTGGATAGGAACCGGAACTGTATTTTATAGAAGCCAGCTTGTATAAGGTGGACCGTATCGTCCGGCAGCTTCTTGTAATCAGTGAGAAGTATCCAGATTGTGCGATGGATGTTACCGGCGGAAGCGACGCGGAACTCTTCGCCGCAGGTATGTTTGCCGCCCAGGCTAATGTCTCTGCTTTTACTTATTCCCGGAGGAAAAACCGGTTCTACAATATCTCCGGTGCAGAGTTTGCAGATAATCTACCATGTAGTCTTTCCTATTCTGTAGAAGACTTCTTCCTGATGGCAGGCGGCACTTTGCTCCCCGGCCGGGTAGATAACGCAACACTTAAGGAATACTTGGATGATATTGATCCGTTTTTCGACTGTTTTCTTCGGTTTCGCCGGGATTGGACAAACATCATTACATATATGCAGAGAGTGTCCCCGGCCGAATATGGTCAAGTCCCGCCCATGTTCATTCAAGGAAACTATGTGGTTAAGGGTGAGCGGGGCGGAAGGATCTCCGCAAAGGAAGACGCACTGCGGGAGTTCGAACGCATCGGCTTCA
>CAZENN010000199.1:0-2948 GCA_964513605.1 uncultured Oscillospiraceae bacterium | reverse complement strand
AGGAATGGGTTGTCTGTTTGAATTATTTTTTGAAATTTTTGTTGAAGTATTCTTTGAACTGATTGTATCCTGCTACATAAAATTGATGACCCTGATCGTTCCGGATAAGATGATTACTGATCGTACAAAGAGAATAATTAAAAATATAGCTACAACAGTTGCAGCAGTTTTAGGCGTCATATTAGTGGTAGGTTTGATTTTTTTGCTGCAAGATGATCCTTTTATAAAAAATATCGGGAAGTTTATGACTTATATTCCGTTGGGAATAATCGCTCTGCAAGTTACCTTGGGAATATTGACGAAAATGATCAGTCATTTCAAAAGTAAATAGACTGGTGTACGTTTGCAGGAAAGGACCCTGTTTTCCGGGCAAAGGATATTGGACTGCCGCATCAGGTAGATGATTGGCAGTAAAGATGCCTGATAAAAGAATAACAGCAAAGAGGGGGGTCTCAAAACGATCATTTTAGACACCCCCTCGCTTTATTGCACAAAACAGTTTGACAAATTGGAATTTGACGAGCGGAACGTAGGGACCGGCGTCCTCGACGGTCCCCCGAAAATGCAACGCATTTTCGGATTTTCCGAAGGAAAATATCCTCCGATTGCCTACGGCAATGTGATTTTGTTCCGAAATCACGGGACCGTGGTGCTCAGCGCAGCTGATTCAAAAACCCGATTGCCGGGGGCAATCGCACCACAATTTAGAGGAGGCCGGTCCCTACGTCAGCCCTGCAAACAACCATTTATCGGGCAGTTTGCACAAGCTGCGTTCTTAATGAGACAGCCCCCCTTTTTGTGGCATTTTCAGAAATTTCATTGACGAAGGGAACAAAACATACTATACTATCTATTGATGTGTTAATGAAAACACCGTCCCATTTTATTGCCCCCACATGACAGGAGGATTTTTTATGAGATTTGTTTACGGAAAGCAGAATATGCGCACACTGGAACGGGCGCAGGAGAATACCTTCCTGCTGACCAATGCTCTGGGCGGCTATGCCTCCGTTACCGGCGGCTTCTCCACCCATCGCTGTGACCAGGGTTTGCTGGTGGCGGCGGTGCAGGCACCCAATGTGCGAATCAATATGGTTCATCGGCTTCAGGAGACTATGAAAATCGGGGAGAAGGAGCTGTACCTTTCTACTCAGGAATTTGCTGATGGAACCGCCCCGGAGGAAGGCTACCGGCACTTGTCCGGCTTTACCTATGACGGTCTGCCCGGTTGGAGCTATGATGTTTGGGGCGTTCGGATGACCCGTCGCTGTGTCATGGAGCAGGGGAAGAATACCACCGTGGTGCTCTATACCTTGGAAAACCAGTCCGGCAAGGACGTGACTCTGACTATGCGCCCCTTCCTGAAATTCGTCCCCAGAGAGAATGTGCTGGAAGAAAAGAAGGAATTTCTCTATGATAACGGTGTTGTCCGCTCCGGGGATCATACTTTGTATATCCGCACCGATGCTAAGCTGGAGGGTTGTGACCCCGTTTGGCAGTGGCTGGCATACCCGGAGGATGTGAAGGACGGACGCCCGGAAAAGGGTCTTGCCTGCGCCTGCTGTCAAGCAAGCCGGACGGTCGCCCCTGGTGAGACCGTTTCCTTCCAAATGAGTTTCAGTCTGCACAGCGAGGCCGTTTGCGGTGAGAAGCTGGTGAAGGCCCACTATGACCGGCAGGAGGAACTGCTGAAACAGGCAGACCTTTCCGATCCCCTTGCCCAGCAGCTGGTGCTGGCGGCGGATGCCTACATTGCTCGTCGGGACTCCACCGACGGTAAGACCATTCTGGCAGGCTACCCTCTGTTCAGCGACTGGGGCAGAGATACCATGATCTCCCTGCCCGGCTGCACCCTCTCCACAGGACGCTATGCCGATGCCAAGAGCATTCTGCGGACCTTCCTTGCCTATGAGCGCAATGGTCTGGTTCCCAACCTGTTCCCGGAGGGAGAGTCCAAGCCTATGTACAATACGGTGGATGCCGCCCTGCTGCTGATCGATGCGGTTTGGCAGTACCACCACCGCACCGGGGATGATGCCTTTGTGAAGGAAGCGTGGCCCGTCATGGAGCGGATCATCCACTTCTATCAAACCGGCACCGACCATTCCATCTCCATGGATACCGACGGTCTCATTCGTGCCGGCGGCGGTCTGGATCAGGTGACTTGGATGGATGTGTGCGTCAACGGCATTCTGCCCACCCCTCGCCATGGTAAGCCTGTGGAGATCAACGCCTACTGGTATAACGCCTTGAAGATCATGGAGTCCTTCTGCGCCATCACCGGCTGTGACCCGGCACCCTATGGGGCACTTGCTGAAAAGGTGAAGGGCTCCTTTGTCAGCGCCTTCTACATGGAGGATAAGGGCTACCTGAAGGATGTACTTTCCGGTACAAAAGCGGATGAGCAGCTGCGGTGCAATCAGATCTGGGCGGTGTCCATGCCCTTTACGATGTTATCCTCTGAACAGGAAAAGAGTGTGGTGGAGACGGTGCGCCGTCACCTGTATACCCCCTGCGGTCTGCGCACCTTGTCCCCGGAGGACCCGGAGTACCACGGTCATTACGGCGGTCCCATGGTGGAGCGTGACATGGCATACCATCAGGGAACCACTTGGGTATTCCCCATGGGTGCTTACTATCTGGCATATCTGAAAACCCACGGCGGCGCAAAGGAAGCCGGTGCTTATGTCCGTGCCCAGCTGGAGGCACTGGAGCCTATGCTCTATGAGGGCTGCGCCGGTCAGCTGCCGGAGATCTACGAGGGCGATTTCCCCACGGAAAGCAAGGGCTGCTTCGGGCAGGCATGGAGCGTCAGTGAAATGCTCCGGGTATTTGAAGCCATCGAAAAGGAGTAAACGGTAATGACAAAACCCATTCTTGATAAATCAAAGCGTGGCTGGTGGAAGTCCGCGGTCTTCTACCAGATCTACCCCAAGAGCTTTCAGGAT
>CAZENN010000198.1:0-2952 GCA_964513605.1 uncultured Oscillospiraceae bacterium | reverse complement strand
AAAACTATTTTTGTTTTTTCATCTGTCTACTTGACAGGGAGCGGTTCAATTTGAGACAACCCCTTCGTTATAGTGTACAAAACAGCTTTACAAATTGGAATTTGGTAGGGACCGGCCTCCGGACGGTCCCGTGCTTTTGCGATGCAAAAGCATATTGCCGCAGGCAATTATCCGGTATTTTCCTTCGGAAAATCCGAAAATGCGTTGCATTTTCGGGGGACCGTCGAGGACGCCGGCCCCTACGTCAGCCCTGCAAACAACCATTTATCGAGCGGTTTACACAGCTGCGTTCTCAATGCGACAGCCCTGTCTCATACAGCTCCTGCCACAGTCCCACTGCTTTGGTGATGCCGTATTCTTTCCCTCTTTCCAGCATAGCTTCAAGATCCTGTGCCGTCCTTCCCAGCTGAAAGAGGATTTGATCTTCCTCCTCTGTGATCTCATAGTGGCAGTGCAGTACCTCTTCATGGTGCGAGCGGTCTCCGGGGCGGTAGTGGGGCAGGGGGGTATATCGGCTTCCGTCTTCGGTTACGGCGATTTCTGTCCCCTCAAAGGCAAGCTCCAGCCAGATCTCCCGATTTTTCCATGGTTTCAGGTATTCCTCTAAAGGCACATGGGGCGGCACCGGCGGTACAAGCACCGGACACCGGAAGCCTTCTGAATAGCAGCTGCTGACCCCCACCGGGCAGTTCGCCGTCTTCAAAACCGCTTCGATCACCGAGGCGGTTTCTTCACACTCCGGTCTTTGAAAATCCAATAGAATGCAGTCGCATTGGAATTTTGAAGCTGTCTCCACCAGAATATCTGCTGCCAAATTCGGGTCATGCCAGTCAAAGGGCATCCGGTCATTGAGCATCAGCATGGCTCCCTCCGGCAGGGTCTCGGGGAGATTGGAAAGCCCGGCAGTGTAGGGGGAAAAGTGACAGGACATCCAGGCAAGCCGCTTCGGAATCTGGGATACGCCCAAGACCTCAGCGGCGGTCATGGCGAGATATACCGGAATTTCCATGGACAAACCACTCCTTCTGTGGTATAATTCTTTATATTCTACGAAGGAGCGTACCCGGTTATGTCCTTTTCTTTACTACCCACCCTCCGCGCGGATGCGTTAACAGATCTGACGCCGAGCCTTTTAAAAGACAGAGGCGTGAAACTGCTGATGATGGATTTTGATAATACCATCGTTCCCTACACCACCAGCACCCCCACAGAGGAAATGGACCGGTGGCTGAGGGAGATGAAGCAATCGACTATTGAGCTGTGCGTGGTGTCCAATTCTAAAAAGGATCGGGTGAAGATATTCTGTGGGCAATATGGCATCGATTGCGTCACCCACTCTAAAAAGCCCTTTCCAAAAGGGATTCGGCAGTGCCTTGCAAAATATCAAATCCCTGCGGAGCACTGCGCATTGGTGGGCGACCAGATCTTTACCGATACCATGGGAGCCAATGGCTGCGGCGTTCCGTCCATTCTGGTCAAAGCCATCCATAACCATAATATTTGGCTGAAGCTGCGTCATGTGGCGGAGCTGCCCTTCATTTTCTTAGCGCGTAAAAGGAGAATAAAATCATGACCAATATTGAAAAATACCAGTCCCTTTTAAATGGTGAAGCAAACGGCTTGCTGCTGACCAGTCGGTTCAGCCGTCATTATGCCGCAAAATATGACATCGCCGAGGGCATCGCCATCGTCACAAAAAATGGCTGCCGCTGCTTCACCGACAGCCGCTACATTGAAGCCGCCCGGAATGGCTTGCAGGGCTTTGAGGTGCTGGAAACCAACCGGGAGAATCCTTACAGCAAGCTTATCAACGATGCCATTCGGGATTTCGGCGTGACCTGCCTTGGCTATGAGGAAGCCTACATGACCGTGGCAGAGCTGATGAACTTCCAGGAAAAGCTCGAAGCAAAGCTGATTCCCATGAATGATAAAATCGCCGCGTTCCGTGCCGTCAAGGAGCCTTACGAGCTTCAACGGATGCGCAAGGCCCAGGAAATCACCGACGCTGCCTTTACCGAGGTGCTGACGAAGATCCGACCCGGTATCACGGAAAAGCAGCTGGCGGCGGAGCTGATCTACTGTCTGCTGAAAAACGGGGGAGAGGGGCTGTCCTTTGAGCCGATCGTGGTCTCCGGTCCCAATACCAGCCTGCCCCACGGCGTTCCCGGTGATCGGGTGCTGCAGGAAGGGGACTTCATCACCATGGATTTTGGTGTACTCTATCAGGGCTACTGCTCCGATATGACCCGGACCGTTGCTTTGGGCTATGCCACCGAGGAAATGAAGCAAGTCTATGATACGGTGCTGAAGGCTCAGCTTGCCGGTATCGCCGCAACCAAAGCCGGTGTCAAGGGCAAGGACATCGATGCCGCCGCCCGAAAGGTCATAGAGGATGCCGGATACGGTGCTTATTTCGGTCATGGCTACGGTCATAGTCTGGGACTTGAGATCCATGAAAACCCCAATTGCAACCCGGCAGGGGACACCGTCATGGAAGAAAATATGGTCTGCTCTGCGGAACCGGGCATCTATTTACCGGGGAAATTCGGCGTTAGAATCGAAGATGTGGTGGTATTTCAGAGGGACGGACGGGAAATTTTGACCGCCAGCCCTAAGAATTTAATAATTATCTGAAAAAAATTGTATTTCCCCTTGAAATATCCAAAGAATTCGGTTAGAATATATCAGCTAAGAAATATAAAACCTGCGCCCTTCCCGGGTGCATGATCTAGGAGGATAAGAAAATGATTTCTGCAGGCGAATTTAGAAACGGCATTACCTTCGACATGGACGGTAAGGTTATGCAGGTTGTGGAGTTCCAGCATGTGAAGCCCGGTAAGGGTGCGGCATTCGTTCGTGTGAAGATGAAGAACGTCATCACCGGCGGTGTCACCGAGACCAGCTTCAACCCCACTGCCAAGTTCCCCACCGCTTTTGTTGAGCGCAAGAAGA
>CAZENN010000197.1:0-2994 GCA_964513605.1 uncultured Oscillospiraceae bacterium | reverse complement strand
AATATCAATATCAAAATCAATCCCAATATCAATAACAATCTCAATATCAAATATATATACCGCTCCGCGCCTTCCTCCCGTTGGGAGGGAAGGTATTTGTTTTGCGAAAGCAGCCGTTTTTTATTTTAGAAAAAAGTCTATTCACCCTCTTGACAAAATAGGAATTCAGGTGTATAGTATCTACATTAGAAGAATGTCTATTTTAGGAGGTTTATCTATGGACGCCATCGAGATTCCTTATATGCCCTTTTGGGAGCGATATGTGCAGCAGTTCCGGGAGTCGGGAATGACCGCTGAGCAGGTTGGGCTTTTGATTTTCGCTATGGCGGATTTCCATTTTTATAACAAGGAGCCTGAGGATCTGCCTGCTGAGCTAAAGTTTTGCTGGGCCTTCCTCCGTTCCGATATGCTCCACGCCAAAAAGCGTTACCTTGCATCGGTCAAAAACGGCAAAAAAGGCGGAAGACCCAAAAAAATTAGACAAGAGGAGGAGCCTCTTGTCCAAAAAACCGTTTCTGTGTCCCCTGTGGAAGAACCGTTCCCCGAAGCGCAGAGCGAGCCGCCTCAGACGCAGCCGGAGGAAGCCCCCCACCGGGAGAAGAAGCAGACCGAAGCAGCCTGTTCCTATGGTGAATACGGCTGGGTAAAGCTGACTTCCACTCAATACCGGCATCTTTCAGAAGAAATGGGCGAAGCAGAGCTGCTGCAATGCATCAGCTACATAGACGAAGCCGCCCAATCCACCCAGAATAAGAACCGCTGGAAGGATTGGTTTCTCCTGCTGCGACGATGTCACCGAGATCACTGGCACCGAAGACCCACAAAGGAACCCATCCCAAAGGGTGCCTCCGGAACATTGGGAGATGCCGAGCTGGAGGCCATCCAAAGGGTCCTGCGGGAGGAATAGTTATTTTCTAACAACCTCTGCTCTTTGAAATCTCATTTTTAACCTTTTCGTTTTGCATTTTGCTGTATCAAATTGCAATTCCAACAGATAATGGTTTCCCTTTTGGGATAGTTCATCGGACAGCCACCATCCGCCATTGAGAAGCTGGATATCAAAGCCTTCTGTCAGAATTTTGAAATTATAAAACCGGATTTCCGTAATATCCGCCTCAAATAAGGCACCTTCACCATCGATTTTGAATATGAGGCAATGATCCATTGGATTCCAATTTGATTCCTTCTTCGTCACCGAAATGATATTGGCATCGTGTAATCCCCGTGACCAATACCAATCAGGTATTTTCATTTCATATTTCATTGCAGCACCTCTTTCACACACGCAAAACACAGGGGGAACGGTTCCGTGTGTCCCCTGTGTTAAAGTTATTTCTTTTCAGCTGGCACAAAGTCCAGTGTGATGCTTTTCAAGTCTGTTTTCAGCTGGGAGCATCGTACCCCGGCGGCATCCAGCATCCGTTTGGAGGCCAGGGTGCCTAAGCTGTCGGCGTATTTGTCGGACAGGTAGATGACCTCTTTCACGCCGCTTTGGATGATCGCCTTGGCGCATTCGTTGCAGGGAAACAGGGCTACATACAGCCGACTGCCCCGCAAATCTCTGCCGTTGGCGTTTAAGATGGCATTCAGCTCTGCGTGGACCACATAGGGGTACTTGGTCTCGGCACCCTCACGTCCCCAGGGAAATTCATCATCCGAGCAGCCCTTGGGCATTCCGTTGTAGCCGGTGGAGATGATGATGTTATCCTGAGAGACGATGCAGGCTCCCACCTGAGTATTGGGGTCCTTGCTTCGCCGGGATGCCAGCATAGCAATACCCATGAAGTATTCATCCCAGCTGATATAGTCGGTACGCTTCATCCCTATGTCCTCCCCTTACCGTGTCAGAAAATCCCGAACCGTTTCAAAAAATTTCCGGTTCTTAGGCGTAGACTTCTCATCCATGTCCTCATCCAGCTTTCGCAGCAGCTCCTTTTGCTTCTTGGACAGCTTCACAGGGGTCTCCACCGCCACGGTAAAGAAGTGATCGCCCCGGCGGTTCATATTGTTCACCTGGGGGATGCCCTTGCCCTTGATGCGGAACATGGTGCCGCTTTGGGTGCCCTCGGGAATCTGATAGGGAACCTGCCCATCCAGCGTGGGCACCATGACCTCCGCTCCCAACGCCGCCTGGGTAAAGCTGATGGGAATCTCGCAGTAAACGCCGGTGCCATCCCGCCGGAACACAGGATGCTGCCGGATGCTGACCTCTGCCAGCAGATCACCGTTGGGACCGCCGTTGCTGCCGGCATGACCCTCGCCACGCATACGCACACTTTGACCATGATCCACACCACAGGGCACCCGGATCTTGATCTTCTGATTCCGGCGCACCTTGGTCTTACCCTTACAAACATTGCAGGGCGTCCGGACGATCTTGCCTCTGCCGCTGCAGGAGGGGCACACCGCCGTGGACTGCATACTCATACCCATAAAGCTCTGGGTGGTGCGAACCTGACCGGAGCCACGGCACTGATTACAGGTCTCCACCTTGCCATCCGCCGAGCCGGTGCCGTTACAGGCGGCGCAGCTTTCCGTGCGGCTGACACTGACTTCCTTTTCACATCCAAAAGCGGCTTCTTCAAAGGTCAGCTCCAGCCGAACGCCGATGCTCTCACCGGCACGGGGGGCATTGGCAGAACGGGCACTGCCGCGACCGCCGCCGCCAAAGAAGGAGCCGAACAGATCGCCCAGATCCCCAAAGTCACCGAAGCCGCTGAAGCCGCCGCCATAGCCACCGGCCCCGGCTCCGTAATTAGGGTCCACACCGGCAAAGCCGAACTGGTCATACCGGGAACGCTTCTGGTCATCGGACAGCACCTCATAGGCCTCGCCGATCTCCTTGAACTTTTCCTCCGCTTCCTTATCCCCCGGATTCCGGTCAGGATGGTATTTCATGGCACTTTTACGATATGCCTTCTTAATTTCCTCCGCACTGGCACCCTTCTCAACGCCCAGCACCTCATAGTAGTCACGCTTGTTTTCAGCCATATA
>CAZENN010000196.1:0-3034 GCA_964513605.1 uncultured Oscillospiraceae bacterium | reverse complement strand
AGATTGAGAGCTTTTTATTTATTTTCCTGGTCTACTTGACAAGGGGCGGTTCATTCACGTTGAGACAACCCCTTTTCTTATTCTTCTGTTTTTTTCTTTTCGCCCTTCTGACGGTACTGGAACATAGACCAAGTGATGATGATGACCTGCCCCAAGGCACCCAGCAGAACCAGCTTCCAAGTGTTATAGTTCAGTAAAAACAGGGTCAGTACCGCACTGCCAATGGCGGTCCACATCAGCAGTGACACAATCAGATAATTGGTACGCCGACTGAACCAGACGGAATTCAGCACCAGCCACACCAGAATGGACACCGGAATCGCATAAGCAAATGCCAGGTAATGCAAATTGTTCCCCAATCCAACCATATCCAAAATCACATAGGACAAGGTCGCAACAAACCAAACCAATAACACGCTCAAAATGGTGATGACCTTTCGGTTGCGCCGCTGATCCGGAACAAAAGCAGGTTTTTCTTCCTTCTCTTCCTCCGAGCGGGCAGGCGGCTCCTCGTGCTCCTCACGAACCAGATAGTCCAGCGGAACCTCAAACATATCCGCAATGGCCTTCAGAACCGTGATATCCGGAATAGACTCTGCCCGTTCCCACTTAGAGACGGCTTTATCGGAATAGTTCAGCCGCTCTGCCAGCTCAATTTGAGTCAGCTTCGCCTTTTGGCGAAGGGCTGTTATGTTTTTAGCAATAATAGGCTTAATATCTTCCACGCTGTTTCCCTCTTTTTCATATTCGTAGCTAGTATATCACATTTTCTTCCGCAAATCAAGGGCGGTTGAGGCAGTGTTCAAAAAGTTTCGTTGTGTCGGTATTCTTTTGGATTCTTGCTTTTTTTAACAGGACATGTTACAGTAAAGGCTCTACAAATGGGGGGATCATTTTGACATATAAACATCTGAACGACCATTATCGGGAAAAATTCGGCTGCAAGATCTACAAGCTTTCCATTGACGCCGGATTTACCTGTCCCAACCGGGATGGGACGCTGGGAACCGGAGGATGCATCTTCTGCTCTGCCCATGGAGGCGGTGAGTTTGCCCAAGGCTGCTGTGAAACTGTTGCACAGCAGCTGGAAAAAGCCAAGAGTCGGGTCAGCGGAAAGGCAGGCAGGAACGGAAAATATATCGCCTATTTTCAATCCTTTACCAACACCTACGCACCTCCGGAGCGGCTGCGGCAGCTGTATCTTTCTGCCATGGAACCGAAAGATATTGTGGGACTTGCCATTGGAACCAGACCGGATTGCTTGGATGATGGTGTCATGGAGGTGCTTACGGAGCTGAACAAAGTCAAGCCCATTACCGTGGAGCTGGGGCTGCAAACCATCCACGAAAGGACCGCCCTTTGGATGCGTCGGGGTTATCCCACTTCGGTCTATGATGAGGCTGTCAAAAAGCTGAAAGCCGCCGGGTTGGAGGTGGTGACCCATCTGATTTTGGGACTGCCGGGAGAGACCCCCGAAATGGCTCTGGAATCCACCGTTCATGCAGTGGATATCGGTACAGACGGTATCAAATTTCATCTTCTGCATGTGCTGCGAGGTACGGATTTGGAGCCGGAATATCGGAAAGGTCATTTTCGATGTCTGGAACCGGAGGAATACGCCCTCTGGCTGAAGCTGTGCCTTTCCTCTTTGCCGTCGAATGTAGTGGTGCATCGAATCACCGGTGACGGTGCAAAACGGGATCTGATCGCACCGCTGTGGTCGGCGGACAAAAAAAGAGTGCTGAATTATTTAAATTCCTACCTACAAACAGATTGACCCACTGGACTTTCTTCCGAAATCCTGTATAATGAAATTGAACGTTATTCGACAGGAGGTTCCCATATGAAGCTCAATTACAAACGCACGATTTTGGTGGGCTTTGCCTTTTTCCTCATCAGCGCATTCTGGCAGGCATACGATTCCACCATTGCGCTGACTCTGACCAACAAGTTCGGCATGAACCAGACCTGGTCCGGTGTGGTCATGGCACTGGACAATATCCTGGCTCTGTTCCTGCTGCCCCTCTTTGGCACTCTGTCCGACAAGCACAAGGGCAAAAGCGGCCGCCGGACTCCCTTTATTCGCTTCGGCACCACCATTGCCGCCATCGCGCTGGTGGGTCTGAGCTTTGTGGATAACATGCAGCTGAATCTGATCAAAGACGTCAGCACTGTGGATGATCCCACGGCACTGGGAATCATTTATGACACCCAAGCCTCCAAAGAGCTAAAGACCCCCAACGGCGTGGAATTTACGCTGGAGGAAAAATTCACCCGGGAGCAGTTTGTCAACATCCGCTCAGAGCATGACACGAAGGACGTGACCAACAACGAAGACGACAAGACCCCCTACACCAGCTATGTGGTTCCTGCACGACAAGCCTATGCCGCTGATCAGACCGCTGCCAATCCCCTCCCCCTGATTATCTTTGTGGCTGTACTGCTGGTTCTGCTGGTGGCAATGGGCATCTTCCGCTCCCCTGCGGTGGCATTGATGCCGGATGTGACAGTGAAACCCCTTCGCAGTAAAGCCAATGCGGTCATCAATCTGATGGGCAACGCAGGCGGCATCCTCATTCTGGTACTGGGCATGGGCTTCGCCTTTGGCATCTCCAAAGCAGACAACGCCATGATGAGCTACACACCCTATTACATCACCGTAGCCGCCGTCATGCTGGGCGCACTGGTCATTTTCTCCTTCACAGTGAAGGAAAAGCAGTGGGTGGCACAGATGCAGTCGGATACCATCCGCTACGGCATTGAGGACGAACCCACCGAGTCCCAAGGGGAAAAGAAAAAGCTGTCCCGGAGTCAGCGGTTCTCCCTGATCTGCATTCTCCTTTCCGTTGCCCTGTGGTACTTCGGCTACAACGCAGTGACCTCCAAATACTCCGTCTATGCCCCCAATGTACTGCTCATGGGCTACAGCGAAACCATGCTCATCGCCCAGGGCTGCGCCATTGTCGCCTACTTGCCTGCCGGTATGATCGCTTCCAAAATCGGCAGAAAGAAGACGATCCTTGCCGGTGTCACC
>CAZENN010000195.1:0-3081 GCA_964513605.1 uncultured Oscillospiraceae bacterium | reverse complement strand
GGCTTTATCCTGCCCTTTGCCATTGGTGCCTGCGTGGGGGTTCAGGGAGAGGCAGCGGTCCTTCGGGATGCCTTTGGCGTGGTGGCACTGGTGGCGATGACGCCTCTGATCACCATCCAGCTTCTGGGCTTCCGGGGATTGATCGCCGGTAGAGTCAAGGAACGCCGTGCCATGCAGCGGATATTGGATGCGGACGATCAGCAGATCATTAACTTTATGTAAACCGGAGGGGTGCAGGATGAATACCGTCAATGAAACCGCCATTAAAAAGCTAAAGCTGCTGTTTACGGTAGTAGACCGCCCCAAGGCGGAGTTCTATCTGGATTTTCTCAGCCAATTTGAGATCAATTGCCAGATGGTACTCAGCGGACTTGGTACAGCCAATTCGGATCTGATCGACCTGCTGGGCTTGAATATGAACAAAGCTGTCATTTTAAGTGTGATTCGGGAGGATTTGGTGGATACAGTCATGGACCGGCTGGAAGAAAAATTCGCCACCATCCGAAAAGGGAAAGGCATCGCCTTTGCAGTGCCTTTAAGCAGCGTCATCGGCGTAAATCTTTATCAGTTTTTAAGTAATAACCGTCAGGGAAGGGGAGAGCAGTCATGAAGACTAACAACCATGAGGTGATTTTTGCCATCGTCAATTCCGGCTATGCGGATGAAGCCATGGAAGCCGCCCGGGAAAACGGAGCACGGGGCGGCACCATCCTCAATGCCCGTGGTGTAGCAGGGCAGGAGGCAGCGGCGTTCTTTGGTATCACTTTGCACACCGAGAAGGAAATCTTAATGCTGGTGGTGGAAAAGGAGAACCGGGATGCCATTCTCAACGCCCTTTATAGCCGTATGGGTATGGGGAAGAAGGCTCAGGGTATTGCCTTTTCTCTGCCGGTGTCGGATGTGGCAGGCCTGGTGAAGGAACCGGAAGCCCAGGAATAAACCGCCCCTTCGTGATTTTGCTGGAATTTTCCATGTTTGTGTACATGGATTTGTCATTGTGGGACGGACAAAAATCCACAAAAACCCTTGCAAAATCCTCTAAATAATGGTACTATATTCGGGTAGTAGACTCTTATGAAATAATAGGGATTCTGCGGTCAGCCGCACACCCTTTCACACAAAGGAGAAAATCTATGACTTCCCAGGAAAAGAACCAGCTTGCCATTACCGCCTGCAAGGTGAGAATGGGCATCATTGAATCCACCCACGCCGCCAAGTGCGGTCACCCCGGCGGCAGTCTGTCCGCTGCGGATCTGTTTACCTACCTGTATTTTAAGGAGCTGAATGTGGACCCCACCAACCCCAAGTGGGAGGATCGGGACCGTTTTGTCCTGTCCAAGGGTCATACCGCACCGGGTCTGTATGCGGCACTGGCTCTGCGCGGATTTTTCCCGGTGGAGGATCTGCTGACCCTTCGGAAGGTGAGCAGCTATCTTCAGGGACATCCCAATATGAACAGCGTTCCCGGTGTGGATATGTCCACCGGCTCTTTGGGGCAGGGTATTTCCACCGCCTGCGGTATGGCACTGGCGGCGAAGTTGAAAGGGCAAAGCAGCCGTGTCTATACCCTGCTGGGTGACGGCGAAATTCAGGAGGGTCAGGTTTGGGAGGCTTGTATGTTCGCAAGCCACTACAAGCTGGATAACCTGTGTGTCATCATTGATAATAACGGTCTGCAGATCGATGGCGACATTGCCAAGGTCATGAGCCCCTATCCCATTGTGGACAAGCTGGAAGCCTTCGGGTTCCATGCCGTCTGCGTGGATGGGCATGATTTTGAAGCCATTGAGGCAGCGATGAACGAAGCAAAGACCATCAAAGGCCGCCCCAGTGCCATCGTGATGAAGACGGTGAAGGGTAAGGATGTTTCCTTTATGGAAAATCTGGCTTCCTGGCACGGTGTTGCGCCCAACGATCAGCAGTATGAGCAGGCAATGACCGAGTTGAAAGCAAAGCTCAGTGAATTGGAGGGCAAGTAACATGGCAGATGTAAAGAAAATGGCCACCCGTGAGGGCTATGGCAAGGGTCTGGTGGCTCTGGGCGGGGAATGTCAGGATGTTGTGGTGCTGGATGCGGACTTGGCAGGCTCCACCAAAACCGGTATGTTCGCCAAGGCATACCCGGACCGTCATTTCAATTGCGGCATTGCGGAGGCGGATATGATGGGTGTTGCAGCAGGCTTGGCTGCCAGCGGTTTTACCCCCTTCGCTTCCTCCTTTGCCATGTTCGCCAGCGGTCGTGCCTATGAGCAGATCAGAAACTCCATCGGCTATCCCGCGCTGAACGTGAAGATCGGTGCCACCCACGGCGGTATGAGCGTGGGCGAGGACGGTGCATCCCACCAGTGCTGTGAGGATTTTGCCCTGATGCGTTCCATTCCCGGCATGGTGGTCATCTGCCCTGCCGACGGTGTGGAAGCAGAGGCGGCAACCAAGGCAGCTTACGCCTATAAGGGACCGGTCTACCTGCGCTTTGGTCGTCTGGCAGTGCCGGTGTTCCATGAGGAAGGCTTCACCTTCCAGATCGGCAAGGGCGAGGTCATGCGTGACGGTGACGATGTCGCCATCATTGCCAATGGTCTGATGGTCTATGAAGCCATCCAAGCCGGTGAACAGCTGGCTCAGATGGGTATTAACGCCAGAATCATCAATATGTCCACCGTCAAGCCCCTGGACGAGGAGCTGGTTTTGAAGGCCGCCAAGGAGTGCGGCAAGATCATCACCTGCGAGGAACATTCCGTCATCGGCGGTCTGGGCGAAGCAGTTTGCAGCTTCCTCAGCGAGAATTACCCCACCCCCGTGCGCCGCATCGGTGTCAACGATAAATTCGGCTGCTCCGGTCCTGCCTATGAGGTGCTGGAAAAGTACGGTCTGTGCGCCTCCAACATTGTGAAGGTCACCAAGGAATTTTTGGGTAAATAATCCAAGCTTTTGATAAAAAATTGCGCCTGCCCCTGTTAGATGGGGCAGGCGTTTTTTGATATTGGAGACCTTATGTAGGGACCGGCCTCCGGACGGTCCTCCCCGGTCTACCGAAGCACTCCGTTTGGTGCAACTGGCAACAATTTTGATGATGGGTTA
>CAZENN010000194.1:0-3093 GCA_964513605.1 uncultured Oscillospiraceae bacterium | reverse complement strand
CGGAGAAAAATCAGTAGTAAACATCTCAAAAAATCCTGTATTTTTTAGGGGTTTTTGAGTTTTACAATAGACTATTATTTTATTACATAAGGAGAGTTCATAAAATGTGGTTTTTATCTTGGAAGAAATACGCTTTATCCAAATTTGCTACTTTTATAAGCATTGTGGGTGCGCTTGTGCGCTACGGAGGAGTTTTATGTTTGTTTTCGGGGTTAATACCGGCAGCTTTAATTTGTATTGCTATCGGTATAGGGATCCATTTTTGCGCAGAAGCCATTGCGAAAAGAAAAGTGAACAAAGTTGCAAAAACAGTAAACAATTAAAAAATACTTATCGGCTTTAATCAGCTAACGCAGTGTAGGGACCGGCCTCTGGACGGTCCTTTGCTGTTAAAGGTACTGTCTCAAAATGATTTTCCGGGATCATAAGAGGCAGCACCTCTTTTTTGCTTTCAGTGGAGAAAATCGAGAAAAATCCACAGTAAAATTCTCCGTATAAAAACAAAAAAACCATTGACAATCAGCTGCCAATGGTTTATAATGGTACTCCATACTGTGGGAGTATACGCACTTTGCTCATCCTCCCCAGCATGATTATTTTACCACAGTTTGGGGCGGCTGTCAAGTAGGGAGTTATTAAAAACCGACAACCACACCGAGCGTATCAAGTAAGCGACACACAAATTCGTAAGAAAGGCTGTGATGATCCATATGGAAATGGTCAGGGACGTAAAGTTCGGCAAGACCATGCGTAAGAGCTACGCGAAGTATGAAGAGATCCTCGAGATCCCCAACATGCTCAAGATCCAGAAGGATTCCTACCAGTGGTTCCTGGATGAGGGACTGCGGGAGGTTTTCAAGGATGTGGGCACCATCACCGACTTCTCCGGTAAGCTGGAGCTGAGCTTCCTGGATTTCTCCATGGAGGATAAGCCCAAGTACACCATCGAGGAGTGCAAGGAGCGGGACACCACCTATGCAAGACCCATTAAGGTCCGGGTGCGCCTGCGCAACACAGAGACCGACGAGATCAAGGAGCAGGAGATCTTCATGGGAGATTTCCCCATTATGACCAACGGCGGCACCTTTGTGATCAACGGTGCGGAGCGTGTCATCGTCTCCCAGATCGTCCGCAGCCCCGGCATGTATTATGGTCATGAGGTGGACAAGGCGGACCAGCATACCTACACCGCTACGGTGATTCCCTACCGTGGCGCGTGGCTGGAGTACGAGACGGACAATTCCAATGTCTTCTGGGTCCGCATCGACAAGAACCGGAAGCTGCCCATCACCAGCCTGATCAGAGCATTGGGCGTTTCCACTGATGAGCAGATCAAGGCCATGTTCGGTGAGGATGAGCGTATCCTTGCCACTTTGGAAAAGGATCCCTGCAAGAGCCGTGAGGAGTCCCTGCTGGAGATCTACCGCCGCCTGCGTCCCGGTGAGCCTCCCACGGTGGAGACCGCCACCGCCCATCTGGAGGGTCTGCTTTTTGATGCCCACCGCTATGATGTGAGCAAGGTTGGTCGTTATAAGTTCAATAAGAAGATGGACATCTGGAGCCGCCTGTCCGGTCAGCAGGCAGCGGAACCCATTGCAGATCCTTTGACCGGTGAAATTCTGGTCATGGAGGGTGACGTGATCACCCGTGACATGGCCCACGCCCTGAGCAAGAAGGGTGTCAATGAGGCAGTGGTCCGGGTAGGGGATCAGAATGTGAAGGTCTTCTCCAACGGCATGGTGGATATGTCCGGCTTCGTTTCCTTTGATCCCAAGGAGTACGGAATTAAGGAAAAGGTCCGGTTCTCCGTTCTGAAGGAGATGCTGGAGACGGTTCCTGCCGATGGCTGGGAGGATGCCATTGCCGAGCGCATGGACGACCTGCTGCCCAAGCATATCATCGTTGATGATATCATGGCATCCATCAACTACCTTAACTGTGTGGCTATGGGCATCGGCAGTCCGGATGATATTGACCATCTGGGCAACCGCCGTCTGCGCTGCGTGGGCGAGCTGCTGCAAAATCAGTTCCGTATCGGCTTCTCCCGTCTGGACCGTGTGATTCGTGAGCGTATGACCGTGCAGGACCTGGACACCGTTACCCCCCAGAGTCTGATCAACATCCGCCCCGTCACCGCTGTTATTAAGGAGTTCTTCGGCTCCAGCCCCCTGTCTCAGTTCATGGACCAGAACAATCCCCTGGCTGAGCTGACTCATAAACGCCGTCTGTCCGCTCTGGGTCCCGGCGGTCTGAGCCGTGAGCGTGCATCCTTCGATGTTCGTGATATTCACTATACCCACTATGGTCGTATGTGCCCCATTGAGACCCCTGAAGGTCCCAACATCGGTCTGATCAACTATCTGGCAACCTTTGCCAAGATCAATGAGTACGGCTTTGTGGAGGCTCCCTACCGGAAGGTGGACAAGGAAACCGGTTTTGTCACCAATGAGGTGGAGTACATGACCGCTGATGTGGAGGATGATTTCTACATCGGTCAGGCCAATGAGCCTCTGGATGAAAACGGCTGTCTGGCAAATTCCCGTATCACCTGCCGTCATCGTAATGAGATCATCGAGGTAGACCGGAAGGTCATCGATTATATCGATGTCTCCCCCAGAATGATGATCTCCATCGCTACCAGCTTCATTCCCTTCCTGCAGAACGACGACGCAAACCGTGCCCTGATGGGTGCGAACATGCAGCGTCAGGCTGTGCCTCTGCTGACCACCGAGCCTCCTGTTGTTGCCACCGGCATCGAGCATAAGGCTGCTTTGGACTCCGAGGTTTGTATCAAGGCAAAGGGTGCCGGTACGGTTGCCGCCGTTTCCGCTACCCAGATCGTGGTTCGCTATGACGATGGTGAGATGTATATTCACAAGCTGACCAAGTTCGCCCGGAGCAATGCCGGTACCTGCATCAACCAGCGTCCCATCGTGGTGGTTGGCGAGCGTGTGGAGGCCGATCAGATCATTGCCGATGGTCCTTCCTGTTCCGGCGGTGAGGTGGCACTGGGTAAGAACGTGCTCATCGGCTTCGTGACCTGGGAAGGCTACAACTACGAGGACGCCATTCTGCTGAACGAGCGTCTGGTCC
>CAZENN010000193.1:0-3109 GCA_964513605.1 uncultured Oscillospiraceae bacterium | reverse complement strand
CGGTCAGTGCCAACAAGCTGCAGATCCCCGGCGGTCAGACCGTGACCTTCACCCTGACCGAGAACTGGGATGGCAACCTGATCCTGAGCTACACCGTGGAAGCAAGCGACTGTGTCCACACCTCTCACGGTACGGACGGCGTCTGCGTCACCTGCGGTACCACCGTGGAGCATACTTATACCTTGGGTGTATGCTCCGTCTGCGGCGGACAGGATCCCAGCTATGTTGCTTACGATTACTACCTGTTCGGCTACATCAACGGTGCCAACTATGGTTGTGAGGAAGACGCTGCCAACCTGGGCTACTTCAAGTTCCGCAGCATCGGCACCGTCAATGCTACCTTCACCCAGGACAGCTATGTGGGTGTCAAGGCTGTGAACCCGGGCACCGGCGAGGTCGCCATCTGGTACATGACCAATGGCTGGCAGGGCACGGACGCTACCTCCGTCACCTTGTATGACACCACCACTCTGAGCACAGCGGATAAGTTCTACGTCCCCGGTAATGTGCGTGTGACCCTCACCATGGTCGCCAATGATGACGGCACCATTACCCTGAGCTATGAGGAAGTCAACTGTACGCATACCTTTGATGCAGGCGTGGTGAACACTGCCGCTACCTGTACCACTGACGGCTCCAAGACCTACACCTGTACCGCCTGCGGTCACTACTACATTGAGACCATCGCTGCCACCGGTCACAGCTACTCCGGCGGCAAGTGCACCACCTGCGGTGCGGCTGATCCCAGCTACGTTACGGAAGGCAGCTATGTTCTGGTGACTGACATCAGCGACATTACCTCCGGCGGTCAGTTCATCATCGTGGCGAACTCCGGCAGCTCCAACTATGCGCTGGGCACCACCATTTCCAGCAAGATCACCGGCACCGGCGTTACCGTTTCCAATAACGTGATCACCGGTTCTGATCTGCCCGTATGGACCATCGAGGCGGTCAGCGGCGGCATTGCCCTGAGCGTGGACGGTAGCTACCTGAAGTACAGCTCCAGCACCAACTTCACCAGCAGCACCAGTGCTTACGCCTGGACTGTTGCTGCCGGAACCACCGGTTATCTCATTACTTCCGCTGCTTCTACCAATCGTGGCATCTACTACCAGATCAGCGGCAACCGGTTCGGTGCTTACGCAACCACCAATGTGAACTCCAGCAGCTATGTCTCTAACCTGCAGCTGTATAAGTACCAGGAGAGCGGCGCATGCAGCCACAGCTATACTTCTACTGTGACGACAGCGGCCACCTGTAACGTGGACGGCGTTACGACCTACACTTGCTCCAAGTGCGGCGACAGCTACACCGAGACCATCGCTGCCACCGGTCACAGCTACTCCGGCGGCTCCTGCACCGTCTGCGGCGCGGTAGATCCCAGCAGCAGCACTGCCACCAACACCTACTATCTGTTCGGCTATATCAACGGCACCAACTACGCTTGCGAAGAAAATGCTTCCAGCATGGGCGCGTTCAAGTTTGAAAGCGGCAAGCTGACCGTAACCTTCACCGCTGACAGCTATGTTGGCGTGAAGACCGTGAACAACGGTACCTGGTATCTGACCGACGGCTGGCAGGGTATGGATAATACCAGCGTCACCCTGTACGACAGCACCACATTGACCAATGCGGATAAGCTGTACGTCCCCGGCAACGTGCTGGTCACCTTCTATCTGGCAGAGAACGCAGACGGCACCGTGACATTGAGCTACGAGGTCAACACCTGTGAGCACAGCTACACCGGCGGCATCTGCACCATCTGCGGTGCCGTGGATCCCGAAGGCAGCGGCGGACTGAGCGATACCTACTACCTGTTCGGCTACATCAACGGTCAGGACTATGCCGCCGAGAGAGACGCCGGCAATGTGGGTGAGCTCCGGTTTGTCAACGGCAAGCTGACTACCACCTTCACCTGCGGCAGCTATGTGGCTGTTAAGACCAGTGACAACGCCAGCTGGTACATGACTGACGGCTGGCAGGGCATCGGTCAGACCAGCGTGACACTGTACAAGACCAGTGAGCTGACCAATGCCGATAAGCTCTATGTCCCCGGCAATGTACAGGTGACCTTCACCCTGACGGAGAACTCCGATGGAAGTCTGGTCCTGAGCTATGTAACATCCTCTACCTCTACTTCCACCGAGCCTTCCACCGTACCGACCATCACACTGAAGTACCCCACCGTATCCTTCGAGGAACTGATCCGGCTGAATGTCTACTATTCCGCAACCGACATGGAGGATGTGGAAGAAATGGGTCTGATCACCTTCAGCTCCCAGTTGACCAACTACGGTGTGGACTCTGCTGACAACGTCGTCCCCGGATATACCTGGAGCGAGTCTGACGGTTACTACTACGCGTCCTCCGCCGGTATTGCCGCAAAGAACCTGGGCGATACCATCTACTTCGCGGTCTACGCCAGATTGCTGGACGGCACCTATGCCTACTCCAAGCTGGTCAGCTACAGCCCGAAGACCTACGCCTACAACCAGCTCAGTACCGGTACCACGGAAATGAAGGCCCTGGTGGTGGCAATGCTGAACTACGGCGCAAAGGCACAGAGCTACTTCAACTACAAGACCGACGCTCTGGTGAACGCAAGCCTGACGGATGAGCAGAAAGCACTGGTAGAAAGCTACGATGCCTCCATGGTAGACAGCCTCACCGCGGTCTCCAGCAGCAAGCTGGGATCCATGACCAACAACGGCGGCTATGTCAAGCGGTATCCCACCATCAGCTTCGAAGGCGTGTTCTGCATCAACTACTACTTCGAACCCAGCGCAACGCCTGTGGGCAACATCACCATGTATGTCTGGAATCAGGAAGACTACGATTCCGCCACATCTTTGAGCAGAGGCAATGCCACGAAGGTCATCAACATGACCCGTACTTCCTCTTCGGAGTATGTGGCAACGGTGGAAGACATTGCAGCCAAGGATCTGGATAAGGGTGTCTATGTCAGCTTCTGCTACAGTGACGGAACCACCCAGTACTGCTCCGGCGTGGTTGTATACTCCATCGGCACCTACTGTAAGAGCCAGGCATCCGGCACCGGCACCCTCGCGGATCTCGCCGCAAGCTGTGCAGTCTACGGCTACTACGCAAA
>CAZENN010000192.1:265-3134 GCA_964513605.1 uncultured Oscillospiraceae bacterium | reverse complement strand
AAGGGTTTTCGGGTCTCAAAATCTCTCAAAAAGGTGCGAGACTTATTCCCACTCGATCGTCCCCGTAGGCTTGGGTGTCAGATCCAGCAGGACGCGGTTGATGCCTTCTACTTCGTGGGTGATGCGATGGGTGATCTTGTGCAGGATGGTGTAGGGGATCTCTTCGATGGTGGCGGTCATGGCATCGGTGGTGTTGACCGCGCGGATGATGGCGGGCCAGCCTTCGTAACGCTTTTCGTCACGGACACCAACACTCTTCAGATCCGGGACCGCAATGAAATACTGCCAGACCTTTCCTGCTAAGCCGTTCTTGTCAAATTCCTCCCGGAGAATGGCATCTGCCTCTCGCAGGGCGTGGAGACGGTCACGGGTGATGGCACCCAGACAGCGGACGCCCAGACCGGGACCGGGGAAGGGCTGACGGTAGACCATGGCATGGGGCAGTCCCAGTGCCTCACCGACCACACGGACCTCGTCCTTAAACAGCAGCTTCAGCGGCTCTACCAGCTCCATTGCCATGTCATCGGGCAGACCGCCCACATTATGATGGGACTTGACGGGCTTTCCGCTTTCCTTTGCCTTTATGCTCTCCAAAATATCAGGATAGATCGTACCCTGTGCCAGGAAGGAAATGCCCTCCAGCTTGGCTGCCTCTTCATCAAAGACCTTGATGAACTCCTTGCCAATGATCTTGCGCTTGGCTTCCGGATCGGATACGCCGGCCAGCAGATCCAGGAAGCGGTCAGTGGCATCCACATAAACCAGATTGGCATCCAACTCTTCACCGAAGACCTTGATCACATCCTCACTCTCACCCTTGCGCATGAGACCGTGGTTGACGTGGACGCAGACCAGCTGCTTGCCGATGGCTTTGATCAGCAGTGCGGCAACAACGGAAGAGTCTACACCACCGGACAGTGCCAGCAGCACCTTATTATCCCCCACCTGAGCACGGACGGCTGCGATCTGCTCATCAATAAAAGTCTGAGCCAGCTGCGCATTGGTAATGCGAACCATGTCGGCAGGTCGAACATTATTATTCATTGGACATTCCCTCCAAATCTAGGATAAAATTATTTTAGCGCAAGCATTCCCGGTTTTCAATGTTTTTTTGCATACGGAAGTGGATTTTAGAACTTTGATTGGGATTGACCCCAAAACCGACGCAAGATATGTAAAAAGTGACAGCATTTCTGACCGGATTCGGGACGGCAGGCAGTACCGTAGTCCCGTACCTGCCCAGCTCCGGACCGCCGAGGTAAGTACGCGGCGATCCATTTCATACTGATCGCATATCTCGCCTCTCTCCATTTCCCACAATCCTCTCCCCTATTTCGGGGGGATTTTTTGTTGGGGTGACGATTTTCCGTGGAGGACAGATGTTTTTGTGGAAAAGGCATTGAATTTTTTAATATCGATAGTATAATATCGATATTAAAGAAACGAAAGAAAGGAATCACTATGGGTAAAATCAAAGCATTTCTCAAAAGGAAGGACATCGTCTTTTCTGCCCAGCGGTACGGCATTGATGCTCTGGGTGCTATGGCACAGGGTCTGTTCTGTACCTTGCTGGTGGGTACCATTCTGAACACCATCGGCGAGCAATTTCACATCGACTTCCTGAACAAGATCATCGTCTCCATTGGGGACAAGGGCTATACCATCGGCGGTTTGGCATCGCTGATGGTGGGACCGGGTATCGCCATTGCCATTGGCGCGGCACTGCACTGTCCGCCTCTGGTGCTGTACTCCCTGATCCCCGTTGGCTTCGCCGCCAATGCCATAGGCGGCTCCGGCGGTCCTCTGGCGGTCTTTGTGGTTGCCATCGTTGCCTCTGAGCTGGGCAAGCTGGTTTCCAAGGAGACCAAGATCGACATTCTTGTGACCCCCATGGTCACGATTCTGGTGGGCGTGGGGCTGTCCATGCTCATCGCCAAGCCCATCGGCACTGCCGCCAACTCGGTAGGCTATGCCATTATGTGGGCAACGGAGCAGCAGCCCTTCCTTATGGGCGTACTGGTTTCCGTCATCGTGGGCATTGCCCTGACTCTGCCCATTTCCTCTGCCGCCATCTGCGCCTCCTTGGGTTTGGTGGGTCTGGCAGGCGGTGCGGCGGTGGCAGGCTGCTGTGCCCAGATGGTGGGCTTTGCCGTCATGAGCTTCCGGGAAAACAAGTGGGGCGGATTGGTGGCACAGGGCGTGGGCACCAGTATGCTGCAAATGCCCAACATCGTTAAGAACCCCCGGATCTGGATTCCCCCCACGCTGGCATCCGCCATCACCGGACCTCTTGCCACCTGCGTGTTCAAGCTGCAAATGAACGGCGCACCGGTTTCCTCCGGTATGGGAACCTGTGGCTTTGTGGGTCAGATCGGCGTTTACTCCGGCTGGGTCAGTGACGTGGCAAGCGGCGCAAAAGCCGGCATCACCGCCATGGACTGGATCGGTCTGGTGCTGATCTGCTTCATCCTCCCGGCAGTCCTCTCCTGGGCCTTCTGCCTGATCCTGAGAAAAATCGGCTGGATCAAGGAGAATGATCTGAAGCTGGCACTGTAACTTTCCCCTTAATTGAATCAAAATCCCCTTCCACAGCTGAACTTTCCAGCAGTGGAAGGGGATTTTACAACTTCATGCACAGTGTAGGGACCGGCATCCCTGACGGTCCCTTGCCGCGCCCATGGAAAGCTGCAACGCCGGTTGATCGTACCAACGAAAACAATTTTGTCCATCGAGGTCAACATTGTTTCGGACCGTGGTGCTCAGCGCAGCTGATTCAAATGAAACGATTGCCGGGGGCAATCGCACCATGATTTGGTGGTGCTCAGCGCAGCTGATTCAAATGAAACGATTGCCGGGGGCAATCGCACCA
>CAZENN010000192.1:0-165 GCA_964513605.1 uncultured Oscillospiraceae bacterium | reverse complement strand
TGATTTGGCGGTAGGCCGGTCGCTACTTTGGTGCGGTGGAAACGCCTGCCTTGCAGCGAATCGCAGGTGCGGTAGGGACCGTCCGGAGGCCGGTCCCTACTTTATTTCACCAGCAGCTCTGCGATCTGGATGCAGTTGGTGGCGGCACCCTTGCGGACCTGGTCG
>CAZENN010000191.1:0-3140 GCA_964513605.1 uncultured Oscillospiraceae bacterium | reverse complement strand
GACGGTCCTTCCCGGCACCATATACGCCCGACCGCCAATCCCTCCCCCGACCACCACCGCACCCGGCGTTTCCACCTAAACCTCGTCATCCACCCAAACCCTGTCATCCTGAGCGAAGCCGAAGGATCTGCGTACCGACCAAAGCGTTGTCATCCTGAGCGGAGCGAAGCGGAGTCGAAGGATCTATTCTCTCCGTTTCTAGCCTGTACGCGAAAGATCCTTCGACTCCGTTCCGCTTCGCTCCACTGCGCTCAGGATGACACGCTGGGGGGTGTTCCGATTCAAATTCCAATTTGTCAAGCTGTTTTGCGCACTATAACAAAGGAGCTGCCTCAAATGAGACAGCTCCTGAAAATTTTATTATCAATCGTCGTTCTTGGCATCGGCAATGATCTTTGCCTGATTACCCTTGGGGACTTCTTCGTACCGCTCGAAGCTGAGCGTGAAGGAGCCTCTTGCCTGGGTCATGGCCCGCAGGTCGATGGCGTAGGTGCTCATTTCTGCCATGGGAACCTCTGCCTCAATGACGGTATTGCCGTCGGAGTCCGGGTTCATGCCCATGGGACGACCACGGCGCTTGCTCAGATCGCCCATCACATCGCCCACATAGTCCTCGGGGACGGTGACAGCCAGAGCACCGATGGGCTCTAAGAGGGTGGGGTTGGCGTTGGGCATGGCTTCCTTGAAAGCAAGGATGGCAGCCAGCTTGAATGCCATTTCGTTGGAGTCCACGGGATGGTAGGAGCCATCGTACAGCACGGCCTTCAGACCCACCATGGGATAGCCTGCCAGCGGACCCTTCTGAACGGCTTCCTGAATGCCCTTCTCAACGGCAGGGTAGAAGTTACGGGGCACGGAGCCGCCGAAGACTTCCTCAGCGAAGATCAGCTCATCCTGCTCGTCCTGAGGCTCGAAGCGTACCCAAACGTCGCCGAACTGACCGGAGCCGCCGGTCTGCTTCTTGTGCCGACCATGAGCCTCCACCTTCTTCTTGATCTTCTCCCGGTAAGCAACCTTGGCAGGGGACAGCACAGCATCCACACCAAAGCGGCTTTTCAGCTTAGACACCAGAACGTCCAGCTGCTGATCGCCCACACCGGACAGCACCAGCTGCTTGGTCTCGGCGTTGTTCACCAGATTGAAGGAGGGATCTTCCTCGTTCAGACGGTTCAGACCGGTGCCCACCTTTTCTTCCTGACCCTTCACCTTGGGGGCAATGGCGACAGAGTAGCAGGGGGCAGGATAGGGGATGCCCTTCAGGCTGACCACCTTACGGGGATCGCACAGGGTATCGCCGGTCTTGACCTTATCCATCTTGCCGATGGCACCGATGTCACCGCAGCCAAGCTCCTTGACCTCGGTGTTCTTCTTGCCGCACATGGTGTACAGACGACCCAGCTTTTCAGTCTCGCCGGTACGGGCGTTGACCAAGGGCGTGTCAGAGGTAATGACACCGGACAGAACCTTGATGAAGGAGTACTTGCCGTACTGATCGGAAACGGTCTTCCAAACGAAGGCAGCCGGAACGCCGCCGGGGGAGACCACGAATTCCTCTGTGGTGCCGTCAGCAGTGGTGGCCTTATGATAGTTGCCCTCCACCGGGTTGGGCAGCAGGTCGATGATGTGATCCATGAGCATCAGACTGCCCAGACAGTTGATGCCGGAGCCACAGAGCACGGGATACATGGTGCAGTCAATGACACCGGTGTGCAGACCGGAGATCATTTCACGGTAGGTAAAGGGCTCCTCGGCGAAGAACTTATCCATCAGCTCCTCACTGGTCTCCGCAACGGACTCCTTCAGCGCATAGTTAAATTCCTCAATGACATCTTCCTTGTCCTCGGGAACGTCAATTTCCACACGCTTCAGATTCTGCATCTCGTAGGCACGCTTATTCAGCACATCGATGATGCCGGTGATCTTCTTGGAGCTGTCCCAGATGGGAACCACAACGGGAGCGATCTTATTGCCATACTTCTCACGCAGAGCGTCGAAGGTGGCATTGTAATCAGAATTATCCTCGTCCACCTTGGAAATGTAGATAAAACGGGGCATGTTACGCTCTTCGCAATACTTCCATGCCTTCTCAAAGCCAACGGTAATACCGTCCTTGGCGGAGCAAACGATGATCGCGGCGTCCGCAGCACGCAGAGCCTCCATCACGGCACCGGAGAAGTCGAAGCCGCCGGGGGTATCCAGCAGGTTGATCTTGCAATTATGATACTCCAAGGGCACCACAGCGGTGGACAGGGAGACATGACGGCGAATCTCTTCGGGATCAAAATCACAGACGGTATTGCCGTCCGCATTCTTGCCGATGCGGTCAATTGCGCCGGTCATGTAAAGTAAGCTCTCTGCCAGGGCAGTCTTACCGCTGCCGCTGTGTCCCAGAAGGCAGATGTTGCGAATCGCGTTTGCAGTGTACATGATAAAAAACTCCTTTCGGGAGGGAAATTTCCCTCCGGTACTTGCGGATGCTATTTGCCCCACAATGAAGACATTATACACGAAAGGCACCTTGATTTCAACGCTTATTTTCGTCAAAGTGCAAAATTGTGTAAAACGGCAGACGGACACTTGTTCTTCTGTGCAAAACGCACAAATATTCAAGAAAGAAAACCGGAGTTGGTTTCGGAGGGGAGGCTGTCTGAAAAAATGCCGCCATTTTGTCCGATACCTTCCAAGGGCTTCCTCAGGAAGAGCAGAGGGGCAGACCCGTGCTTTTGGGGCACCACCCTCCTGCTGGAAGGAAGACAGGCAAAGGAATTGAACCGAAAGCTGAAGGAAAAATATCCGGAAGAATCATCGTGAATAAAGGAATACGATGCCGAAGAATAGCTTATTATTTTTCTTTACAAAACGGAAAAACTCTGCTATAATGAATAAGCTAACAGCTATGCACCGGTGGCTCAATGGATAGAGCATCGGATTCCGGTTCCGAGGGTTGGGGGTTCGAGTCCCTTCCGGTGTACCAAACTGTGCAAATCCGAACCCCTTCTTCTATGTGAAGCATTGTTTCGGATTTGTGATTGAAATCGAGGACATGGGTTGATCCCATGCCCTCGATTTTTTTCATCATTCCACTTCCGGCAAGGACGTGACCACGCTGGTCAGCAGGCTCAGCACACCGGCAAGACCGG
>CAZENN010000190.1:0-3193 GCA_964513605.1 uncultured Oscillospiraceae bacterium | reverse complement strand
TCCAATAAAAAGAGAGTGCTTCCGAAAGGAGGCACTCTTTTTTACCCATGGATCGGCCGCCCCGTAGGGACCGGCCTCCGGACGGTCCTCACCGCACCCCCGTAGGGACCGGCCTCCGGACGGTCCTCACCGCGGCTGTCCGGACGGTCCTCACCGCACCCACACACGCCGCAACGCCGGTTGTGCGTACCAACATAAACAATTTTGCCCATCGAGGTCAAAATTGTTTCGGACCGTCGGGGACGCCGGTCCCTACGAGAACCGACCGGCCGTCCGGACGGTCCTCACCGCACCCACACACGCCGCAACGCCGGTTGTGCGTACCAACATAAACAATTTTGCCCATCGAGGTCAAAATTGTTTCGGACCGTCGGGGACGCCGGTCCCTACGAGAACCGACCGGCCGTCCGGACGGTCCTCACCGCACCCACACACGCCGCAACGCCGGTTGTGCGTACCAACATAAACAATTTTGCCCATCGAGGTCAAAATTGTTTCGGACCGTCGGGGACGCCGGTCCCTACGGCGAATATGTGCGGACCGGACGACCGATGTTCCTTCCGCTGCGGACAATATGTGGCTGTATTTTTCCGCATATCCGTGCCTTCCTGTGCATAGGATATTCCAGAACGGAGGGATGCTATGGCGCAGCAGAGTGGGCTGCCTCATGGGTTGAGGCTGGAGGAGCGGAAGAAGCTGACCATGACCGGGGTGACGGAGGTGATCAGCTTTGATGAGGATGCCGTGGTGGTGAAGACTGCCCTTGGAATCCTGGTGGTGCAGGGACATGGCTTGCAGCTGAAAACCCTGTCGCCGGAGGGTGGGCAGGTGGATGTGACCGGCACCGTCACCGCTTTGAGCTATCAGGAACCAAAGCCGGACGGGGGGTGGCTGAGGCGGCTGCTGCGATGACTTCGCCGGGGGAAGCCGCCCTCCGGTTTCTCTGGGGACTGGCTCTGGGCATGTTGCTGGGCGTATGCTATGACTTTCTGCGTCCCCTGAGAAAGAAGCGCAATGCGCCGATGGATCTGCTCTTTGTGCTCCTTGCCTTTCAGGTGTGGCTGTACCTGAGCTTTGGCATTTGTAAGGGAGATATTCGGCTGGACATCACCGCCGCCCTTGGAATCGGTGCGCTCATTTGGCTGAAAACCTTGGGAAAGGCACTGCGACCGGTTTTTCGGGGGTTTTGGTGGCTGATTTTCCGTATAATTTCCTTGATCTTCCTTCCGCTTAAAAAAATTTTGCAAAAAATCCGCCAAATTTTAAAAAAAGTGTTTGCATATGGGAAAAAAAGGGGTACAATAGAGTGGAGTAAAAGTCGGTATAACCGGCAAAGATCCGAAGGAGACTCATATGATCAAACAGACCCATTCCAAGCCAAAATTCAAGCTGGTATGCCGCCCCGGGAAAACGATCATCAAGGTCGCGCTGCTGGGCGTTCTCGTGCTGTCCACCGCCGCGCTGATCGCCATTCACGCCGGTCTGTCCGCAAATCAGCAGCACGCGCAGGCACTGGAACAGCAGGCCATGGCACTGGAGCAGGAAAACAAGAAACTGGAACAGTACAACGAAAAGAAGGATACCGATGAAGGCATCCGGCAAGTGGCACAGGAACAGCAGGGCATGGTCGCCCCGGACACCGTGATCTATGATTTCGGATAAACGTTGATATGGAGGAAAGAAATTAGCATATGGAATTAACCGTAGGAGCCATCTTAGAGGGAACCGTCAAAACCATCACCAGCTTCGGTGCGTTTGTTGCCCTGCCTGAAAACAAATCCGGCTTGGTACATATCTCGGAGGTGGCGAACACCTATGTCAGCGATGTCCGGCAGCATCTGACCGAGGGTCAGTCTGTAAAGGTCCAGGTCATCGGTCTGGACAACGGAAAGATCAATCTTTCCATCAAGCGTCTGGAGCCTAAGCCCCAGCGTGAAAATGCCCCCAGAGGCAATTTCCGCAATCACAATCAGCAAAGCCGTCCTGCCCGGACCCCCGTGCCCCCTGCGGCACCGAAGACCGCCGATCAGCTCTTTGAGGAAAAGCTGAAGGCGTTTATGTCCGAGTCTGACAGCAAAATTTCTTCCATCCGGCAGTACTCCGACCATCGGACGAAAAGCCGGAGAAGATAATGAAGCACGTCCTGATCACCGGCGGCTCCCGAGGCATCGGAGCTGCCGCTGTTTCGCTGTTTGCGGAACGGGGAGACCGGGTGTACTTCCTTTATGAAAAGGAACACGAAGCCGCCGTCCGGGTGGCGGAAAAAACCGGTGCCACCGCCATCTGCTGTGATGTAGCGGATGGGCAAGCGGTAAAAGCCGCCTTTGCAGCACTCCCTCAGCTGGACCTTCTCATTTGCAATGCGGGCATCTGTAAGACGGGGCTTTTAAGTATGCTGTCTGAGGAAGAATGGGACCGGATGTTTGATGTGAACGTCAAGGGTATTTACCACTGCGTCAACGCCGCAATGCCCTTCTTTTTGAAGACCCACAGCGGCTGCGTCATCACCGTCAGCTCTATGTGGGGCGAGGTGGGAGCCTCCTGTGAGGCAGGCTACGCCGCAACGAAGGGGGCGGTCATTGCTTTGAGCAAAGCCCTTGCCAAGGAGCTGGGTCCCAGCGGCATCCGGGTCAATTGTGTCACACCGGGCGTGATTCTGACGGATATGTGCGCCAATGTGGACGCGGATATCTTAGAGCAAATGAAGGACGAAACCGCCGTAGGGCGCAACGGCATCCCCATGGACGTGGCAAAGGCAATGATGTATCTTGCCGATGCGGATTTTGTGACCGGAGAAGTACTGCGAGTCAACGGCGGATTTTTGATTTGATAAGGAGATCATACATATGAAGCTTTCCATCGGCTGTGACCATGGCGCACTGGAACTGAAAAATGTTCTGGTGGATCATCTGACCCGGCAAGGGCATGAAGTAAAGGATTTTGGAACCGATACCCCGGCATCCTGCGATTACCCGGAATTTGCGGAAGCCGCCGCAAGAGCCGTGGCATCCGGAGAATGTGAAAAGGGCATCGTGCTGTGTACCACGGGCATCGGTGTCTCCATCACCGCCAACAAGGTCAAGGGCATTCGCTGCGCCCTGCTCAGCGATGTCATGTCCGCCCGTCTGACCCGGGAGCACAACGATACCAATATGATGGCATTGGGTGCCGGTGTGGTAGGTCAAATGCTGGC
>CAZENN010000189.1:0-3204 GCA_964513605.1 uncultured Oscillospiraceae bacterium | reverse complement strand
CAGCAATGACAAGGCATCCACAATGGTTGAGATAAAGGGGCTTGCCATCACCGCCGGGTCCAGCTTTAATGCCTTTGCACCCAGAGGGAGCAGACCGCCGACGACCTTTGCGATGATCACCGTCACCGCCAGAGCCAGACAGACCACCAAGTCTACCTGCAAGGTGATGTCTTCATTGCCCATGAGCAGCTTATCCACCAGCCAGATTTTTATAAAGCACACCACCGCCAGGGAAACACCGCACAGCACCGCCGTGCGAACTTCCTTCCAAAGCACAATACCGATGTCCTTGAATTTCAGCTCACCCAGGCTCAGGGAGCGAATCACTGTCACGCTGGATTGGGAGCCGGAGTTACCGCCGGTGCCCATGAGCATGGGGATGAACGCCGTCAGTGACACCTGAGCGGCAAGGGCATCTTCAAAGGCGGTGATGATCAGACCGGTAAAGGTAGCGGAGACCATTAAAAGCATGAGCCAGGGGATTCTGTTCTTAAACAGCTCAAAAACGCCGCTTTTCAGGTAGGTCTTTTCCGAGGGCAGCATACCGGACATGATCTCCATATCCTCCGTTGCCTCGTCCACCATAACGTCCATGGCATCGTCAAAGGTGACGATACCCACCATGCGGTTTTCCCGATCCACCACCGGCAGAGCGAGAAAATTATATTTGCTGAACATCTGCGCCACTTCCTCCTGATCGGTGTGGGTGGTGACGCTGATGAGGTTGGTGATCATCATATCGCTGATGGGCATTTCATCATCCTGCGCCAGCAGCAGATCCTTCACCGTGACCAGACCGATGAGCTTTCGCCCCTCGGTGACGTAGCAGGTGTAGATGGTCTCTTTATCCACGCCCTGACGGCGAATACGAAGAATCGCTTCCTCCACCGTCATGGAGGGGCGCAGGGATACATATTCCGTGGTCATAATGGAACCGGCGGAATTGTCCGGGTAGCGCAGGATCTGATTGATGCTGCTGCGCATCTCCGGGTCTGCCTGACGCAAAATACGCTTGACCACGTTAGCCGGCATTTCCTCTACCAGATCCGCCGCGTCGTCCACATATAATTCGTCCAGCACTTCCTTCAGCTCATTGTCAGAAAAGCTCCGAATCAGAAGCTCCTGAGCATCCGGCTCCATTTCCACAAAGGTCTCCGCCGCCAACTCCTTGGGAAGGAGGCGGAACATGATCGAGATTTGCTTTTCCTCCAAATCGGGGAATAGAGCAGCGATATCGCTGGGGTTCATGGTTGCCAGGATATCCCGCAGAGTTGCGTATTTCTTTTCCTCCATCATTTTCTGGAGGGTCTTTTGCATAATTTCAAACCGTTCTGCCACAGTGGTTCCTCCTTTTTATTCATCATTGGAGGCACACACCGGCGATTTTTAGGGAACTGCCGCAGACGCAGACCCCATGCTACTTCGCCCGGGTATGCCGCTGCTACTACTGCCTGCGTCCATGCTGTTCCCCCCTCTTTTGTCTCAGTGATTGGTTGAGCGTGAATAAGCAAGGCGCACCGCCCACTTATCCTTCACTCTATTCTATTCCCAAAATCGGTGCTTGTCAAGCGTCCTTTGTTTCTAATCGCAAGGTTGCGAAATACTCCAAAACGGTCTCTTCCATGTCCATGCCCATTTCAAGGTCAGCGGAAAAGGCGTATTGATAGGAATAATGCTCCGTCTGGGTCAAAAACACCATCCAGCACTTGGCATTCTGATCGCTGCCGGTGAAATAGCCCACCCGGTATACCGGATACCCCAGTGCCTCCGCCAGCTCGTCATCCTCATCCACCGCCTGCTGGAAGGTCACCCCGGGAGTCGTGGCATCGGACATGGCCTGGGCACGGCGGATGGCATACTCCTCCTCCGTCTCCCCCTCCCGGATATTCGTAACATAGCAGGAGCTGATACAGCGGATGCTCCCGTCCTGCGTCACGTCCGTATAATAATAAGTGCCGTTGTCAAAATCCTGCCGCTTCTCCGGCACCATCTCTGCAAGGGGCTCTGCGGTACTCACAAGCATCAGCGTATTATCGGGGGCAGGCTCAGAGACCGTTGAAGACTGACCATAGGGCGGTGTGGTCTCCGGGACAGCGGCGGTAGTCTGGGACACAGTGGTGGGCTCCTCCACCTCAGTACCACAGCCAGACAGCCCTAAACACAGCGCAAGACCACAGGCGATGACAAACTGGTGTTTTTTCATGATTGATGTCTCCTTAGTTTTCACATTCTGCTCGTATTATATACGCTAAAGTGCGGTTTTGCAACCACGGAAGTAAATTTTTGAAACACCCCCTTCCGCCCACACAAACATCCCCCACCGTAGCGACCGGCCTCCGGACGGTCATTCCGCACCAATGATTCGCAGCAACGCCCCCCAACGTAGCGACCGGCCTCCGGACGGTCCTACCGCACCTATGATTCGCCGCAACGCCCCCCAACGTAGCGACCGGCCTCCGGACGGTCAACACGCTTCCGAAACCAAAGCATCTCCGACAATTCTGCCAATCTCCGAAACCATAACATCCACGAAACCAACGAGCCACCATGCAAACCGTAAGCCGGAATGACCGTCCAGAGGCCGGTCGCTACAGTGCCTGCGTTTTTACAAGCTCACAGCAACCAACACGCTTGTCATCCTGAGCGAAGCGAAGGATCTCTAACCTCACGAGACTGGGCTTCACAGGAAATGCGAAAACGCTCGGTCGCTTTGGCTCGAAGATCCTTCGCTTCGCTCAGGATGACAGCGTGGTTGGGAACCGGGCTGGGTGGAAACGCTGGCGTTGCGGCAAATCATAAGGCGGTATCGACCGTCCGGAGGCCGGTCGCTACGAGAAGCGGCACGGTACGGACCGTCCGCTGCAAGAAACGGCACAGTAGCGACCGGCCTCCGGACGGTCAACACGCTTCCGAAACCAAAGCATCTCCGACAATTCTGCCAATCTCCGAAACCATAACATCCACGAAACCAACGAGCCACCATGCAAACCGTAAGCCGGAATGACCGTCCAGAGGCCGGTCGCTACGAGAAGCGGCACGGTACGGACCGTCCGCTGCAAGAAACGGCACAGTAGCGACCGGCCTCCGGACGGTCAACACGCTTCCGAAACCAAAGCATCTCCGACAATTCTGCCAATCTCCGAAACCATAACATCCACGAAACCAACGAGCCACCATGCAAACCGTAAGCCGGAATGACCGTCC
>CAZENN010000188.1:0-3219 GCA_964513605.1 uncultured Oscillospiraceae bacterium | reverse complement strand
CATCCATACAATCTTGGATGGCGGTCTTGTCCGCCTGAGATAACGGGCGGTTTTCATAGGTGCGGACACTTTTTCTGCGCCTGATGGTTTCTTCTACCTGAAACATAGTGATCCCATTCTCCTTTTACGCCAAGTCAGCAAAATCTCTTAGTGTTTCCATGGCGACTACATCATGCTTCTTGGAAAACATATGCGCACCGCCTTCGATAATATGGAGGCTTACTCTCATATCCTCGCTCATCGTTTCAGGTGTAGTGCTTCTGTAAACCTCCGCAGCGCGTTTGGCATACGCAACATCTACGATCTTGTCCGCGGTTCCGTGAACAATGCACACCTTTCCGTTATATGCTTTGATTTCTTCTAAGGCGTCCATCTGCATGACATCTGTTGCATAGCATCGTCCGACCTTCATGGGGCCGCACCGCACAGTTTCAGGTACATTGTTCGGATCAAATTTTGTTGACATCATCTGTCCTGCCCGAATATCATCGGGAATGCACAGCGCAGGATAGAACAGACACAATTTCTCGACGGGATATTTTTTCTTCGCCGCAACCAGTGCGGAAACAAAACCTCCTTGGCTACAGCCCATGAGAAAGACGCGGTCCTTGTTGACATAGGGACGGATCCGCAAATGATCGATGACTGCCTCCAGATCCTTCACCTCGGTCAGCACAGACATATCGGTGGTTTTTCCATCACTTTTGCTTCTCATGACCGAGCCGCCGTTAAAGTCAAAGCAATACGCGGCATATCCCATCTCTGCCAGCATAATGGCATAATGTCTTACCGTATCCTGCCATGCCATAAAGCCATGGCATACAATGGCAATGGGGAGATCTTCGCCTTCCGGGCGGTATTCCGTCCCCCGGATAGTCAAGCCATCCCGCTTGCATTCAAACGCACTTGCCGTTATGCCCTCTTTCAACTTTGGTTTTCTGAAAAAATCAAACATGCCGAACCGCTCCTTTTATAAAACAGATATTTCGTTAACACCCGTGCTCCATTTGATCCCTGATCCGATGCGCCATTCTTCTTCGCTTAGGAACTGGCTGCAAATATGTGCCATCTGCTCCGGCGTTTCTGGACTCCCACGCTGCAGCCATCCAAATATGATATTAAAAACGGATCCGATCCACGATAGTACACGGTAATATGCTTCGGGTGAATTTACATCAATTGCCTGCAGATATTTCTCATTTACAGCCATCTGAAATTTAACGACCATCCCCGCCTTTTGGATGATCACAAAAAGCTCCTTGATTTCCAATACCTTTTTAAACAGGACGAGATAACTGTTGACCATATTCAGCGATGCCAATTCTATGGACAGCGCGTTGACAATGGTCTCTGCGGTTCGGTTGAAGATATTGGTCAGAATATCTTCTTTGGAAGCATAGTTCCGATAATACGCAGTACGGGAAACACCAGCCCGGGAAGTAATTTCTGTTATAGAAATAGACGAAAAATCCTTCTCCTCCATCAGCAGAAGTAGCGATGTCTCAATACTTTCCTGGGTGATGCGGTTGGCTTCGGTGTTGTATTTTTGCAGCAGTTCCAGTTTCTGCTTTCTTACAGCGGTATCTCGTTCGGGCATTACATTTTCTCCCCTTTTGTCACAGCGGGATTCGGCGTGATTGACCAACTATCTGTCGGATGCTACAATTGTTGCACTTAGATTTATTCTATCATACCGTTGTGTTACGGTCAATATTTCCGAATGATAGATTCGGTCTGTACAGAAAGGAAAAATGGTCATGAAAAAGCTATTCAAAAGTAAGCCCAACCATGTGGTCATTGCCATTGCATTGATCTTGTGCCTGATCAGCGGCATTGGCTCCAGTCTGATCCTTACCAGTTTTGGTGATGTAACCGTGGAGAATGTTTCCGTTGTTACGGACCTGGGCGTTATTCGGGGCTATCTGTTGGTGCCCGACGGCGTGACTTCTGAGGATCCAGCACCCGGCATCGTGGTCAGCCACGGTGCGTCCTCCAGTGCTGAATCTGTGGAATCTTGGTATATCGAATTGGCACGCCGTGGATATGTGGTGTTTGCGCCCAATATGTACGGCCACGGAGATTCCACCATTGCGGATGATGCCTATGCGGACACCATCTCCTATGAATCCAACGGCTTGTATGATGCGGTGGAATACCTGCACACCCTGAATATCGTTGATTCTGAAAAGGTTGCGGTGATGGGCCACTCTCTGGGCGGAGGCAGCTCCATCAAGGTTGCGGCCTACTACACCGCATTGGAAAATGAGGCGCTGGAAAACGGAGCAACTGCGGAAGAAGCACACGCGCTGAACAAGCTGGCTGCCTGTCTGCCCATCGGTTATCCCCTGGAGGCCATCATTGAGGGTCTGCCTGAAATGTCAAGTCCTGAATTCGAAGGTTTCCTCTGCGATCTGGGTACGATCCTCGGCAAAGCAGACGATTTCCAGTCCTGGCTGCAAAAGGACATTCTGACCAACGATTCCGGTGTTCGCTGGCTGAATACTCAGACCGGCATCGAGGCGGACTCCCTTGAGGAAGGCTATTTCTACACCAATCCCGACAACGGATATACCTTCGTGATCTGGAATCCCAACGAGATCCACAACCAGAACTTCATTTCCACAAAAACTGCCAGTTACCTGGTTGATTTCTTTGAGGAAGTCTTCGGCGCACCCAACCCCATTGAAAGTTCCAATCAGATCTGGTTCTGGAAGCAGATATTCTCCTTCATCGGTATCATCGGCTTCTTCCTGTTTGTGATCCCCTGCCTGTACTTCGTGCTGAAGATCCCCGCATTCCAGCCCCTGGAACGGGAGAATACCTTCGTTCTGCCTCCGCTGGTGGGCGATGCCAAGAAGAAATACCTTAAGAGCATCTTTACTGGTGTGCTGATCAACACCATCACCTTCCTGCCCGTCGTTATGATCGGTATGCTGATGATCATCAATCCTGTGCTCCCGCAGGCCTCCACCAGCGGTTTCGTGGCCTGGGGCATCGCCTGCGGCGCGTCCACGCTGATCGCTGTGCGGCGCGGTACGGGTCTGAAATACAAGCAGAATGCAGAGTACTATGGTTTCAAAACCAACTGGAAGGAATTCCTTCATGTACTGGCTCTGTCTCTTACGGTCACGGTATTGACCTACAGTCTGCTGTTTGTTGTAAAATATCTGTTTAATACTGACTTCCGCCTGTGGACCTATGCCATCCGTCCCTTCAGCT
>CAZENN010000187.1:0-3248 GCA_964513605.1 uncultured Oscillospiraceae bacterium | reverse complement strand
CAAACAACGATTTATCGGGCAGTTTGCACAAGCTACGTTCTTAATGAGGCAGCCCCATTATTGCAAACATTTCCAACCGGTCTCTGCGCTACGGCAGGGTTTCGCGTGTGCGAATGTGTCACGGGTTTAGATCCAGGGTCACAGTGGTTTTCGTATCCTGGTCGATGTAGTAGGTTAGTGTCAGCCGGGCATCATTCTCAGCGAAGGATGCACTGGTAACCGGCATGCCATCCGCCTTAAAGCTTAGGTCCGTGAAGGTCTGTGCCGTGCTTCGGTCGAAAAGATCGCATACCACCAGGGTGCGGTTTTCAGGCTCGCCGTCAAGATAGGCGATTTTCCTATTGCCCAAGGCGATAGCGTAGTCATAGACCTCGGAATGATTGAGGTTACTCAGATCCCAGTATTTTCGCCTAACAAAGCCGTTGCCGTAGTCAGTGGCGATCTCCCAGATATGCTCGGAAACACGGGTTACAGCGGGGCAGTAGAAATCTTCCTGGAAATGGACGCTTGAATATCCACTGTCGCTGGTGATAACGCCACCGTAGCCGGTATTTCCGTATTTGGAGATCTGATAGCCCGGTCCTTCATCAAGGGTGACGATCTCACACCGGTAATCCGGCTCCTCTTCCACCTCGGTGATCTGATAGCCGTTTTGGGTGGATTTTATGGTGAAGATCTCATTACGATAGCATCCGTCCTCATCGAATCTGCAAGCCCTGACAACGATCTGCTTCTTAGTCTGGGAAATTACCTCAAAGTGTCTGCGGCCGTCGTGCTCCGTGGGAATCACGATGATATAAAGGTTTCCTTCGTCATCTGTAAATAATTGATCGTCCGGATAACCATATTGAGCACCCTTACCGATGTAGCGGTCAATGTGGTCATGGACTTCTTTGGCATTTCGGCAGCAGGTGATTGGGATTTGATAGTTAAAATATTCCTCCTTTTGTGCATCTGTCAGGTATTGGGACATATCTTTGTACCCAAGATCCGGGCCGAAGTCACAGCATGTACCGTAGACACTGTACATGAGGTATTGTCCGGCGATGATATCCTTGGCAATGAGCTGTGCTTCTGTCGGTGCTTCTGCCTGTATGACAGGGGAAGCTGGGGGGATCAGAGAATGAGGTGTGGGTATGAAGGTGGAGTCTGTCTGCTCCGGAGCTGTGGTGGTAGGTTCTGTCTGCTCCGGAGTCGTGTCCGTAGGCTCAGTTTGCTCCGTTGTTGGGTTTTCTGTAGGGGCAGCTTGGGTGGTTTCCGGTTCTGTGCCGCCGGTGAAGGCACAGCCAGCTGCCACAGCGATGATCAGTACCATGGCAATGGCGGCGATCAGAAGGTTTCTTGGCTTTTTCACGATAAAACACATCCTTTCCTTCAGCTGCTTTTTGGACTCGTTCATAGAGGTAGCGGTTTTCAAAAGTTCGGACGGGGCGGAGGATGCACGGATCATTGCCAGAAGGGTTTTGCCATAGGCGACTCGTTCTTTGTCACCTAACTGCTTCAGTGCGGCCTCATCGCAGGATAGCTCGCAATCCCTTCGAGATTGGGCGGCGGCTATCCATACCAGGGGATCAAACCAGTAAATACAAAGGCATACACACCGCACCAAAGACCATACCGGGTCCCATTGCCGCAAATGGGCGATCTCATGGGTTAGTACATGATGAAGCATCTCAGGATTTTCGGTACACTCGGGGGTAACATAGATCACCGGGCGGAACAGTCCCACAAGGCAGGGGGTAGGCACTCGGTCAGACACCCGAATCTGCACCGGAGCATCGGCATCCAACACCTGAGAACGGTTCTTTGCCCGACGCATGAAGATCAGATTGGTCAGAAGAAACCACAGTGCCATGATACCGATCCCCACCAGCCAGACGATCTTCAAGACTTCAAGCACCGTAAGGCTGGCTGTTTCAGCTTCCACCTGGGTTTCCAATTGAACCTGAACCTCCGGAGCTTTCAAATCCAGTCCCTGCTCCCGGTATTGCTGAGTTAGCTGTTGCCGCGCTTCTTCCTCAGAAGGCCCTGCCACCGGGGTTTCCAGAACCTGCTGTGCTTGCTGCAAAGTTTGGGAGTGTTCGGTAACCGTCTGCGTCAGCGTGTTCAGACTGAAGCTCCACTGTCCAAACTGAACAGGCACCAAAAGACGCAGCGCCACCAACAGCCATGCGGCATACAGCAGCCTTTGCCGAACCTTTCCCCGAAGCAGCCACCGCAGTACCATGACCACGCCGATCAGCACCGATGAGGTAAGCAAGATCTCTTTCATGGCTGCTTCGCCTCCGCTTCCTTTAAGATGGCGTAAAGCTCGTCAATGTCCTCTTGGGTCAGTTCGTTGCGGTGGACCATAGCGCTGACCAGCAAGCCCACGCTGCCATGATAGGCCTTTTGAAGCAGAGAGCTGGTCTCCCTGAGAACCGCATCCTCCCGACTAACTGCCGGGGCAAAAAGCTTGGTTCTGCCCTGAGTGGTATAGGTGATCAACCCCTTGGTATCCATGCGGCGGACCATGGTGGTTACGGTGCTTTTTGCCCATCCCTGCTGTTCTGACAGAAGGGTCACCAGCTCCATCAGGGTTCGGGGTGCCTGCCACAGCAACTCCATGATATGCCACTCGTTCTGGGTTACGGTTTGTAGTTTATTCATTTCATCTCGCCCCCTTTTTTGGACTACTCCTGTAAACCTATCGTATCATATAAGTCTACACCTGTCAACCTGTTTTTGCGATATGTCCGTTACAACAGACAATCAGATTGCGCATGGACAAAAATCGCTCAGGCCACACACATCAGCCTGAGCGATTTATGGTAATTGCTTCGTTATTTTATCTGTGGATATACATGCGTGTCATATCGGGTTCGCCGTCACCTTGTACCATGCACAGAAATTCCCAGCCGTACCGTTCATAAAAGCCGGTATGGTCGGTCACCAGATAAACAGGAGAAATGCCCTTGGTCCGCAGGTCTGCTACGGTCATGTTCAGCAGCACCCCGGCATCACCGATGATCCGGGACAGCTGACACGGCTGGGGCAGTTTATCGGCAGTCTTTCCAATGTGAAGGCACTGGATGTTCTGCCTTATCACGTCATGGGTGTAACAAAATACCGGGAGCTGGAAATTCCCTACCCTCTGGAGGGCGTGGAAGCGGCCACAAAGGATCAGGCCATGGAAGCCAGACAGATCATTCTCAAAGCCTTCCGGCAGGTACGCCGAAGCAAAAACTAAATCAATGGGCTGCCTCAAA
>CAZENN010000186.1:0-3258 GCA_964513605.1 uncultured Oscillospiraceae bacterium | reverse complement strand
GCCGCTTTTGATGAGCTGGTCCGCAAGGCTGAAGAACTGGTGCAGGGTCTGGGCTTCCACTTCCGTACCGTGAAGCTGGCAGCCGGTGACTGCTCCGCTTCCATGGCAAGAACCTACGACATCGAGATTCTGATTCCCTCCATGGATGGCTACAAGGAGGTTTCCTCTGTCTCCAACGCCCGGGATTATCAGGCTCGCCGTGGTAACATCCGGTTCCGTCGGGAAGCCACCGGTAAGCCGGAGTTTGTCCACACCCTCAACGGCTCCGGTCTGGCTACCTCCCGGATCTTCCCGGCTCTGGTGGAGCAGAATCAGCGTGCCGATGGCTCCATTGTGGTGCCGGAGTGCCTGAGAAAGTATCTGGGCGGCATTGAGGTCATCGAAAAGAAGATATAAGATACAAGATACAAGATACAAGATATTCTTTATCGCAGAGGGTCTGTAGCTTGTATTCTGTTCTTATAAATTTTAAGAAAGGAAGAACGTATCTATGAGCAAGAAAGATAGAAAGGGCTTGTGGACGGAGTTCAAGGAGTTTGCCATCAAGGGAAATGCCATGGCACTGGCGGTTGGTACTATCATCGGTGCTGCCTTCTCCACCATCACCAAGAGCTTGACCGATGACATCATCATGCCTATCGTGTCCATCTTCCTGGGCGGCATTGATTTCAGTGAGCTGAAAATTGAGCTGCCCCGGTTGTTTGGCGAAGCTCCGGTGGATGCTGAGACCGGTGAGGTTATCAAGAACTACCTGAACTGGGGTAATTTCCTGTCCGCTGTCATCAACTTCTTCATTCTGGCCTTTGTGGTCTTTATGCTGGTCAAGGGACTGAACAAGCTGTCCGAGATCGGCAAGAATAAGGAAGAAGAAAAGCCGGAAGAGCCTCCGGCACCTCCTGCTCCCAGCAACGAGGAAGTCCTGCTGGGCGAGATTCGTGATCTGCTGAAGAATAAGTAAGAAAAATCCCTCCAATTCTCCCACAGAACGGGAAGAATTGGGGGGATTTTTTTGTCTGCGAGGGAAGGGGAGAAGACATTCCCACATCTTCTCTAAAAAACAAAGAAATATTTTGACAAAAGCGTAATAAAAGGATATAATGAAATAAGTTGGGCGTATTTGCCCATAATCTGTACAGTGAACCTGAAAGGGATGGAACTTTTATGTTTAAGATCGTTCGTAAAAAGGAACTGAATTCTGCCGTCACGCTGATGGAGATCGAAGCTCCCTTTGTGGCAAAAAAAGCGAAGGCAGGTCAGTTCATCATTTTCCGTATTGATGAGCAGGGCGAGCGTGTGCCTCTGACCATTGCCGGTTATGACCGGGAGGCTGGCACCGTCACGATTATTTTCCAAAAGGTGGGCTTCTCCACCATTGCTCTGGGCAATCTCAATGAGGGTGACTATATCCGGGACTTTGTGGGTCCTCTGGGCAAGCCCACCCCTGTGGAGGGCAAGAAGAAGGTCTGTGTGGTCGGCGGCGGCGTGGGCTGCGCCATTGCTCTGCCCTCTGCCCGTGCGTTTAAGGAAGCCGGTGCTGAGGTTACGGTCATCGTTGGCTTCCGCAGTAAGGATATTGTGATCTTGGAGGAAGAGTTCAAGGCAGTCGCCGATCGGTTCATTCTCATGACCGATGACGGCTCCTACGGTCAGCACGGTCTGGTCACCCAGCCTCTGAAGGAGCTGCTGGAAAACGGCGAGGAATTTGATGAGGTTCTTGCCATCGGACCCATTCCCATGATGAAGTTTGTCAGCCTGACCACTCTGCCCTTTGGTACCCACACCAGCGTGTCCCTGAACCCCATTATGGTGGACGGCACCGGTATGTGCGGCGGCTGCCGTGTTTCCGTGGGCGGCGAGACCAAGTTCGCCTGTGTGGATGGTCCTGAGTTTGACGGTCACAAGGTTGATTTTGCCGAGCTGATGAAGAGAAACAGCGTTTACCGTGACCGGGAGGCACAGGTCACCGAAACCCACGCCTGCCGTATGGAAGCCATGGGCAAGGCTCTGATCAAGTAAGAAGGAGGAAACTGAAAATGGCAAATATGACTTTGGTTAAGACCCCTATGCCTGAGCAGGATCCTCAGGTCCGTGCCCGGAACTTTAAGGAAGTTGCCCTGGGCTATACCGCCGAAATGGCGATGGAGGAGGCAGGCCGCTGCCTCAAGTGTAAGAACCCCAAGTGCGTGGAGGGCTGCCCCGTTAACGTGCGCATTCCCGAATTTATTGCTAAGGTTCAGGAGGGTGACTTTAAGGCGGCTTATGAGATCATCACCTCTACCAATGCGCTGCCTGCCCTGAGTGGTCGTGTCTGTCCCCAGGAAAGCCAGTGTGAGGCTCGCTGTGTCCGTGGCATTAAGGGTGAGCCGGTTGCCATCGGTCGTTTGGAGCGGTTTGTGGCAGACTGGTACCGTGAAAATGTCAACGCCATGCCGGAAAAGGCCCAGTCCAACGGCATTAAGGTAGCTGTGGTGGGCTCCGGTCCTGCCGGTATGACCGCCGCATCCGATTTGGCAAAGAAGGGCTATGAAGTGACCATGTTTGAGGCACTGCATACCGCCGGCGGCGTTCTGGTTTACGGTATCCCCGAATTCCGTCTGCCCAAGGCGATCGTTGCCAATGAGATCACCAAGCTTCAGGCTCAGGGCGTGGAAGTCATGACCAATATGGTCATCGGCAGAGTGCTGACTCTGGACGAGCTGTTTGAGATGGGCTATCAGGCTGTTTTTGTTGGCTCCGGTGCAGGACTTCCCATGTTTATGAATATCCCCGGTGAGAGCCTGAATGGTGTGTTCTCCGCCAATGAGTATCTGACCCGTACCAACCTGATGAAGGCCTACACCGAGGAGGCCGATACTCCCATCATCAAGTCCAAGGCTGTGGCAGTGGTCGGCGGCGGCAACGTGGCAATGGATGCCGCCCGCTGTGCTATGCGTCTGGGTGCGGAGCATGTGTACATCGTCTACCGCCGCGGCGAGGCAGAAATGCCTGCCCGTCTGGAGGAGCAGCATCACGCCAAGGAGGAGGGCATTGAGTTTAAGACTCTGTGCAATCCCACGGAAATTTTGGGTGATGAGAACGGTCGTGTCTGCGGCATGAAGTGCGTCCGCATGGAGCTGGGTGAGCCGGATGCCTCCGGTCGCCGCCGTCCCATCGAGGTGCCGGACAGCGAGTTCGTTCTGGATGTGGATACGGTCATCATGTCCCTGGGCACCAGCCCCAACCCCCTGATTCGCTCCACCACCCCCGGTCTGGAGACCA
>CAZENN010000185.1:0-3302 GCA_964513605.1 uncultured Oscillospiraceae bacterium | reverse complement strand
CCATCGGGATATGCAACGACTTTTTCGCCGTTTTCTGTATCAGCTTATCACAAGCTAAAATAATACTCGGCAGCATCGTCAGCACGCAAACCATGCTGATAAAGACGCCCTTTGCAAGCACGATGCCGAGGTTCGCTCCGATCTTGAAGCTCATAAATACCAGCATAAGAAGACCGACGACCGTGGTGAGCGCACTGGACGCGACCGAGGAGAAGGAGGCTGCCAGCGCGTTCTTCATTGCCTGCTTTTTATCAGGCTCCAGCTCCTTTTCCTGTCTGTATCGGTTCATCAGAATGATGGAGTAATCCATAGAGAGAACCAGCTGCAGAATTGCTGAAATAGAATTCGTAATGCTCGCTACGTTCCCAAGGATCAGATTTGTTCCGCCGTTGATGACGACAGCCACACCGATCACGACGAGGAACAAGAGAGGCTCGATCCAAGAGTCACACATAATGAACAGGACTGTCAGCAGGATCGCAAGCGCGACTACGATCAGAAGTACCGGAATACCCGGGAATCCGCTGTCGTTGTTTTTCCATACTACCGTATAGCCGGCAAATTTTGATTCCAGTGCGGACTCTATTGCCGCTTCCTCGTCGCTGCCGTAATCGCAGGACATATTGAGTACGAATAACGTGTGATTATCTTTGTTGTAATCACTACTCTCCGCGTCATAATCGACGCTGTCGACATTGGGGATGGTACTCAATTCTGCAAGTACCGTTTCCTTTTGGGCATCGGTCAGATCGTCGAACATCACGCGAATGGAATTTGAGGTCTCCATTTCGGGAAATTCCTCTTCCATAATATCAAGGCCTGCCTTCATATTGGAATCGTCCGGCAGGTATTTTGTCATGTCTTCATTGATTTCTACAAACTGAGAACAGATGATACTTGCAACCGCCAGTATCAGCATGGCCACAAGTATAACGATCCGCTTGTTCACAATGAAATTGGAAAATTTTTTGATCATAGTATCTGTATTCCTCCGTTATTCACTATGCATATGGTTGACATTTCAAACACTGTATATTATAATATACACATGTTGGTTTTACAACCGTCAGATGCAGAGCAAACGGTTGTGTAATCTACAAATCAGTAAAAAGCGTCGGTCTCACAGCCATAAACAATCTTTTGTTGATAAGGAGCGCACCTATGAATCAAAGAATTATGCTAACAAAGAAACTTTTGAAAACCAGTTTAACAAATATGCTCCAAACACAGAACATTTACCAGATATCCATCCGTGAACTTTGTGAAAAAGCGGGAATCAACCGCTCCACCTTCTATAAATACTACGGAAGTCAGTTTGATCTATTAGCCGAAATGGAGCAGGATCTGCTTGTCAGCATAGAAGAAGTGCTTGCATCGGAGAACGAATACAGCAGGAATGCCATAGAGCGGATATTGATCTATTTGGAAAACGACATTGAATTCATACGTTTGCTTATAAACTCAAACGTTGACCCAGAATTTCCGCAAAAGCTGTTCTCCTTGCCTCCTATTCTGCGGATGTTAAATGAGCTCATGGCGAATATCCCCAAAGAAGAATCCGATTATTGCTATCGTTTCATGCTGTTCGGAGCCTATGAAATCGTAAGAACGTGGGTAAACAAGGAAAACCGAGAAAAACCCGAGTGGTTAGCAGCTTTACTCTTTAGAATGATCCTGACACCAAAAGAGAAAAACTTGTTATAATGGGGTTTATCTATGTTTTACAGGATAGAAATGATTTCGGAGAACACATACCGCTTTGATGAAAATGGCAGAGTAAACTGTTATCTGCTCGTGGGAAGCGAAAAGGCTCTTTTAATCGATGGTTGCTGGGGCATTGGTGATTTGAAACAGACCATACGAGAAATTACAGACAAGCCCGTTATTGCCGTTGCTACCCATCGTCATCCCGACCACACCTGCGGTCTGCGTCAGTTAGGCGAATACTATGTCAGCGAGAAAGATAACACGAAATATAATCGTAGATTAGAAAATAGGATTTTTGGAATGGCAATGGTATTAGCCGAAAAGCAAAAGCTTCGCCCCTATCACAATAAAAAGCCGGGACGGTCGCTTCCCCTTAACGATGGAGACATTTTCGATTTGGGAGATAGAACGATTGAAGCAAGATCGATACCCGGACACACTGCCGGTTCTATGATGTTTTTAGATCACACGCAAAAGCTTATGTTCACTGGAGATGACATAAATCCCAAGCTGTGGATGCATGGAAACGGTGCGACCACGCTGGAAGTGTGGAAGACCGGCGCACAAAAAGTTTTGGGTTATATGAAACAAGGCTATACTGCATGGATTGGTCACCTTGACGGCAGACAAACCTATGAGCAGCTGCTTGTTATTATGGATATGGTTGATGAGATCATTGCCAAAAAGAAAAACGGACAGTTGACGAAAAAAGATAGCCCGTATAGGCGGCAGGATGCTCTGCCGGAAATTCGTTTCAACATTGAGAACATATATTAAGGCGTTCGGGTCTAAGTAATAACTATGGTAAGAAGCTACCGTAAATTCTAATTTGATAAAGGAGTGTGATTGTATGAAGAAAATTGGATTAGGCATTGCCATTATTTTGTTTGCTATTGTGTTGGAAATTTCGTGGGAAGGCTATTTTGCGTACATAACATCAGGCATTGGTCTTGTTGGGTTGGTTATGGCTATTGCAGGTTTTGTAAGCAAAGCAGACAAGTAAATGGAAAATTTAACGGGGTATGGTATGAATCCTATCATTATCGACAATGAAAAGTGCATTGGCTGTGGGCTGTGTGTAAGCGACTGCCCGAACGTGCACCTTTATCTTGAAAACAAAAAAGTGAAAGCAGCTGAAAGCGGTTGTATCGAGTGCGGTCACTGCTTTGCCATCTGTCCGATGAATGCGGTCAAAATGGATGGCTATGATTGCGCCGACGAGCCCGTTACACCTATGACCGAGTTTGACAGTGATAAACTTTTGTCTGCTATGAAAAGCAGAAGATCGATCCGTCATTTTACGGCGCAGTCCGTAGAGGACGAAAAGCTGCAAAAAATACTGGAAGCAGGGCACTATTGTCCTACAGGAGCAAACGCCCAGAATGTTGCGTTTACGGTTTTGGGGAGCAAGCAAAGTGAAGCAGAAGCACTTTGCGTAAATCTTTTCCGAAAGGGCAAAAAGCTTGGTTCCCCCTTTGTGGATTTTCTGAAAAGAATCGAAATTTCGGATGACTTCTTTTTCAAGGGTGCACCGTTGGTGATCGTTGTATCCAGCAAGAGCGACATCAACGCCGGACTTGCAAGCTCCTATATGG
>CAZENN010000184.1:0-3307 GCA_964513605.1 uncultured Oscillospiraceae bacterium | reverse complement strand
GGCCCAGGAGCTGGGCTATCTGAAGGTCCCCGCCGGCACCCTGGTGGATCTGAACGCCGTGAAGAGCCTTCCCAAAAACAAGGTCACCATCGTATCCACCGGCTCCCAGGGTGAGAATATGTCGGCCCTGCACCGCATGGCCTTCTCCACCCACCGGCAGATCGACATCACCGCCGGCGACCGGATCATCATCTCCGCCTCCGCCATTCCCGGCAACGAAAAGGCGGTCTCCCGGATCATCAACGAGCTGTACCGCAAGGGTGCGGAAGTGGTCTATGAAAAGAGCGAGGGACTCCACGTTTCCGGTCACGCCTGTCAGGAGGAGCTGAAAATCATCCACGGTCTGGTAAAGCCCAGATTCTTTATCCCTGTCCATGGTGAACAGCGGCACTTGCAGATCCATGGCAAGCTGGCAAAGTCCATGGGTATGGCACCCCGGAACATTCACATCGGGGAGCTGGGTACGGTCTTTGAGCTTTCCGCCAAGACCTGCAAGGCAAACGGCACCGTCACCGCCGGTAAGGTCTTTGTAGACGGCACCGGTGTGGGTGATGTGGGGGCTGTGGTGCTCCGTGACCGGAAGCATCTGGCTCAGGACGGCATGATCGTGGTCTGTGTCAACCTGTCCAGTCAGGACGGCAGTGTGATCTCCGGCCCTGATATCATCACCAGAGGCTTCATTTATGTAAAGGAATCCGAGGAGCTGATGGAGGAGCTTCGTACCGTGGCTGCCGAAGCCATTGAACGGTGCAGAGGTCGCCGCAGCCGGGACTGGGCCACCATCAAATCCGCCATCAAGAGCGACCTGTCCGGCTATCTCTACAAGCATACCAAGCGCAATCCCATGATTTTGCCCGTCATTACGGAGATCTGATATGCAGCTGTATTTCGCCCCCATGGAGGGCATCACGGACAGCATCTACCGCCGAACCCATCATAAATACTTTCCCGGCATGGACCGGTATTATATGCCCTTCTTCTCCCCCACCATGCACCGGTGTCTGACCCACAAGGAAAACCGGGAGCTGCCCATAGCGGACAGCGTTGGATTTGAGGCTGTCCCCCAGGTGCTGACGAAAAGCGCCGATGATTTTCTATGGGCGGCGGCGCAGTGCCGAGACCGGGGTTACGGAGAGGTCAACCTGAATTTGGGCTGTCCCTCCGGCACCGTGGTGTCCAAGGGCAAGGGTTCCGGGATGCTGGCTGACCCCGATGGGCTGGATGGGTTTCTGGATGCCATTTTTTCCGCCGCTGTGCTGCCCATTTCCGTAAAAACCAGATTGGGCATTCAGAACGGGGCAGAGTTCCCAAGGCTTTTGGAAATCTTCAACCGCTATCCCATTCAGGAGCTGATCATTCATCCCAGAGTGCGTAAGGATTTTTATAAATCTCCGGTGCGTATGGAATGGTTTGACTATGCGGTAAATCACACCTCTATTCCCCTCTGCTACAATGGGGACATCTGCTCCCGGGAGAATATTGGTCACATTCAGGGAAAATTCCCCATGCTCAACGCTGTGATGATTGGCAGAGGTTTGATTGCCAGCCCCGGAATGCTGCAAAGCGGCGGCACAGAGGTATTGACACTGGAAGCCTTTCACAATGAGCTGCTGGAAAGCTACACCGCTTGCTTCGGCTCTGCCCGAAACGCCATGTTCCGCATGAAGGAAAACTGGCACTATCTCATGGGCAGCTTTGAAGGCGGCGAAAAGCTTTTTAAGCAGCTGAGAAAAACCACCGATCTACAGGAATATCGGCGTATTACAGCGGAGATTTTTCACACGCTGCCCTTGAAAGGTCAAGCGGAGCCTGTTTGGATGTTAAAGTAATACCGTGGAACCAACTTTGATCGGTTCCACGGTATTTTTTAGCTCCATTGCAGGAAGATGGGCAGAATTTTGTTTGAAAATTGTGAGAAATCAGGATAACTCACAGAACATCCCCTGTGTTACGCCTAGATGATACAGGGGAAGGGCCAGCCCCCCTTCCCCTGCGGTGGATATGTGGTTATTCAGCGCGATTGTGTAAAAGTTACCAATCGCTGCCGCTATTGCCGTTGAAGAACGCCATATCACTGACCTCGAAGATCTTGTACTCTCCATCCTCAATGGTCAGCATAATGTGACTAAAGCGTCTACAGTTTTCAGGTCCGCCCAGAGAGAACTGCCAGACCCAATCCAGCTGGTACTGTACATTCATTGCAATGACCTTATCAGTCTGATAGTAACATTTCGCATCGGACCGCTTTTGGATGATGGTGATATGGTGGTCAACATCCGGGTAACCACTGGAGCCCTTGGTCAGGTTGTCAAAGGCGGTCTTAATATCATTTACATAGGTAGAAGGTGCGTCGCTTGCGAAATACTTCAGCCACTCTGCCTCCGGCACGCCATTGACATAATCGTTATACAGTGCCTGCCACAGGTTCTTTGTGGCATTCAGAGCATCATTCAGCTCTGTCTCGGAAAGTTCATGGTCGATCCGGAAGGGCTCTTCACTGTTATTGGACTGGGGCACGGCTTCTGCCTGCTCTTCAAAGGCATCACAGACGATCCTCAGGGTCTTGACGCTCTTTCCGATGACCGGAATCTTGTAGCAGTCCATGCGCTCGGCGTAGCCGGTCTTGTGGTCGAACAGATCCTTGCTTACCTCGGCATCGCCTATGTACAGGGTGGTGTTGCCGGAAACGGAAATGTAGTAGTCAGTTTCGTAAAAATCACTGTCTTCCACGGTCCACTTATTGTCCATGTTCAGCTTCAGGCGCACGGAATAGCTGTTCAGGATGGCATCCTCGCCTGTGCGCAGCTGGACCGTTACAGTGGCGGTATCATCATAGCTGACAGTCTCGTCTTCATCAACGTACAGGTAGACCTCCTTGCCGGCATAGTCAGCAATTCCTCTATAGGTGCTTCTGGGTACAGCGTAGGCAACATCCTCAGCGGTGATGTAGGGGCTTTCGTCGATGTCAAAGCCGTTTACTGCGGAGGTGTAGTAATTCTGAGCAATGGCGGCAACAAAATTCAAAGCCACCTGATTGCAGCTTCTGGATGCGATCTCAATGGAGCCCTCGCACTCATCAGCGGTATCCGGGATCACAAATGTCTCGGTGCGCAGACCGGTCTCCTCCGCAAGGGTGGTTTCTTCTTCGCTGGGCAGTGTGGTTTCTTCATCGGCATCAGTCAGCGTAATATTCGGAATGCTTTCCACATCCTCGCGCTCCGGCTCGCCACAGGCTGCCATGGTCAGCAGCAAAGAAAACGCTAACAACATTACAGACAGTTTTTTCATTTTCACTTCTCCTTATACC
>CAZENN010000183.1:0-3308 GCA_964513605.1 uncultured Oscillospiraceae bacterium | reverse complement strand
AGGCGACCTTCTCATTACGAGTGAGATGCACTACCGACTGTGCTACACTAGCATTGCTGTCCTTCGTATATTATAGCGGTTTTTGAGCGGATTGTCAACTGCTTTTTCTGATATTTGGATTGCGTTCAGATTGGTACAGTGATATAATACACAAAAGGAATAAAATGCAGAGGTGATGAGATTGAGAAGAATTTTGGTATATATGAAAGGATACGGGAAGGAATGTGTCCTTGGACCGCTATTTAAGCTTCTGGAAGCTGCCTTTGAACTGCTCATTCCACTTGTGGTAGCACAAATTGTGGATGTGGGCATTTCTGATGGAAATGAGAGCTATATCATCAAAATGTGCCTGGTCATGGTCCTCCTTGGTGTTGTAGGACTCGCCAGTGCTGTGACGGCTCAATATTTTGCGGCTAAGGCTGCGGTCGGATTTGCCGGACGGCTTAGAGAGGCATTGATGGGGAAGCTGCTGAAGCTAAACTGTGAACAAATCGATACCCTTGGCACGTCAACTATGGTCACTCGAATGACCTCTGATATTAACCAAGTTCAGAATGGTGTCAATCTGACGCTCCGGCTTTTGCTCCGTTCGCCCTTTGTTGTATTTGGTGCGATGGTCATGGCCTTTACGATTGATTCGGATTCGGCATTGATTTTTGCGATTGCTATCGCCGTACTGTGCGTGATCGTATTTGGCATTATGCTGATTACGATGCCCATGTATAGGAAAGTACAGAATCACCTGGATGGTGTTACTGCTTCGGTAAGAGAAAATTTATCCGGTGTTCGTGTTTTGAGAGCTTTTTGTAAGGAGCCGGAAGAAATAACTGATTTTTCAGCGAAAACCCACATTCTTGCGAAAAGTCAGATCCATGCCGGGCGAGTATCCTCTCTTCTAAACCCTATTACGCTTGTGGTGATCAATTTGGCAGTGGTGGCACTGCTTCAAACCGGTGCCATTAAAGTTGAGGGAGGAGTCTTGACACAGGGGATGGTTGTGGCACTCTATAATTATATGTCACAGATCTTGGTGGAGCTGATCAAGATGGCAAGCCTGATCATCACCATCACCAAGGCGGTTGCCTGCGGAAAACGGGTTGGAAATATTCTGGAAATGGATACATTACAATGCGGTCAGGAAGAAAATAGTACCTCATTACAAGGCGGAGTTGAATTTAACAATGTTTCTGTCCGCTATGCCGGTGCGGGAGAAGTCTCACTGGAGCATATCAGCTTTCGAGCAGAACCGGGTCAAACCATCGGGATTATTGGTGGCACGGGCTCGGGAAAAACCACTTTGGTCAACCTGATTACCGGGTTATACCGAACCTGTGAGGGGAGTGTACTCCTTGATGGCACGGATATTACGCAATGGAACAGTGGTCAGCTCAGACAGCAGATTGGCGTGGTTCCTCAGAAGGCAGTGCTGTTTCGTGGTACACTGCGAGAAAACCTTTGCTGGGGAAAGGAAAATGCCTCGGATCGTGAACTGTGGGAGGCTTTGGAGATAGCACAGGCCAGAGAGGTGGTTAAAGATAAGCCGGGCGAATTGGATGCTTTAGTGGAACAAGGAGGAAGTAATTTTTCGGGTGGCCAGCGTCAGCGGCTGACGATTGCAAGGGCCTTGGTCCGAAAGCCTAAGATCTTGATTTTGGACGACAGTGCCTCTGCGTTGGATTATGCAACTGATGCTCGCCTGCGTCAATCACTGGGCGCAATGAAGGATGCGCCAACGACTTTTATCGTCTCCCAAAGGGCGGCCTCAGTGCGATATGCTGATTTGATATTGGTGCTGGATGAAGGCAGACTGGTGGGGCAGGGGACTCATGAAAAACTGATGGAGCAGTGCCAGGTTTATCAGGAGATCTATTATTCTCAGTTTCAGAAGGGGGTGTCATCCGATGCTTCGTAAGAACGGACAGAATGGGGTTCTAAGAAGAGTTCTGCTTCGATTGAAACGATATTGGGCACTGATGATCAGTGCTGTTCTTCTGGCTTTGATCCATGTGCTGTTGGTGCTTTATATTCCAATTTTGGTGGGAAATGCCATTGATCTGCTGGTCGGCCCAAAGCAGGTAAACTTTGAGGATTTGGGTGGTATCCTTCTTCGGATTGGATGTTGTGCGGCAGGTGCTGCTCTTTCTCAGTGGTTGATGAGTGAGTTGAATAATCGCATAACCTACCGTGTCAGCCGGGATCTTCGAGAGGAAGCCTTTTGTCATATTCAGGAACTGCCTCTGAGCTATTTGGACGCAAACCCAAAGGGAGATCTGGTCAGCAGAGTTGTGTCTGATGTGGATACCTTTGCGGATGGCTTGCTGATGGGCTTTACACAGTTGTTTACCGGAGTGATGACCATAGCGGGAACATTGATATTCATGCTTCGGATCAACTGGAAAATTGCAATGGTGGTTATTTTTATCACGCCCATATCCTTGCTTGTTGCCAATTTTATTGCAATGAAAACCTATACCATGTTTCAATTGCAAAGCAAGACGCGAGGTGAGCAAACGGCACTGATTGATGAAATAGTGGGAAACCTGAAGCTTGTAAAGGTCTTTGATCATGAAACAGCGTCCCAAGCGGATTTTTGTGAAGTGAATGGACGATTGACAAAATGTTCATTGAAGGCGATTTTTTTCTCGTCCCTGGTGAATCCCTCCACACGTTTTGTCAATTCACTTGTTTATGCGGGTGTGGGACTGGTTGGTGCCCTGTCGGCTATCAGCGGAGGGATCTCTGTTGGTGTATTGTCTACCTTTCTTAATTATGCCAATCAGTATACCAAGCCCTTTAATGAAATTTCCGGCGTGGTGACTGAGCTGCAAAATGCATTGGCCAGTGCCGGCAGGGTGTTCGAACTGATCGATGAACCGGTCCAAACACCGGATGCACAGCTGACCTCTGTATCGGAGCTTACAGATGGCTCGGTGCTGATTCAGAATCTGAGTTTTTCGTACGTTCCGGATAAGAAGCTGATAAATAGCCTGAATCTGTCGGTAAAACCGGGACAGAGAATTGCCATTGTTGGTCCAACCGGATGTGGAAAAACCACTTTGATCAATCTGCTGATGCGGTTTTATGACCCGGATGCCGGAACGATATGTTTTGATGGAGTGGATACCATGCAGATGCAGCGGCGAGTCCTTCGGCGCAGTGTAGGTATGGTGCTTCAGGATACTTGGCTCAAGGCAGGAACCATTCGGGAGAATATTATGATGGGAAAGCCGGATGCTGCGGAGACTGAGGTGATTGCAGCAGCAAAGCAGGCATATGCACACGGCTTTATTATGCGGCTTCCTAATGGG
>CAZENN010000182.1:2186-3345 GCA_964513605.1 uncultured Oscillospiraceae bacterium | reverse complement strand
ACTTGTAGGTCTTCTGCTCCAAAAGGTTTGTCTTCGGAGAGATATCGAGCATAGTTGATCTCCTTTCATGTGTCAATGTTTCAATGTATACAATTATACCTAAATACCAGCACTTTGTCAATGGTGAAGTTTTTGCCCTTATAATGGGGAAAATTCTTTACAAAATTGAAAGAATGGTATATGATATGAAGGTAAAATTCGAGGTGGATAAAGAGGAGTGTTTTTAAAACAGTATGAGATGGCTCAAAGATATGTTTACCAACCCTTTTGCGATGACGGCACTGTCCTCCTGGCTGCTGGCGCAGATCATCAAAACGATTTTGCATCTGATCAAGTATAAGAAATTTGACATTAGCCGTATCTTTGGTGATGGCGGTATGCCCAGCGGTCATTCTGCTACCGTGTCGTCTCTGGCAATGTTCAGCGGAATTTCCCGGGGGTTTGGTTCTTTTGAATTTGCCGTCAGCTTTGTTCTGATGATCATTGTCTGTAACGATGCCACCGGTGTGCGCCGGGAGACGGAAAAGCAGGCAAGACTCATCAACGGTCTGGTGGATGCGTTCAAGTCCCTGTCTTCCAAGAAACTGCCCCAGATCAAGCTGAAGGAATTCGTGGGGCATACCCCTGTTCAGGTCTTTGCCGGAATTGGACTGGGCATTTGTAACGCACTGTTCATGTACCATGTTGTCTTTGCCTGATGAGTGCCCTTTGTTCCCGGAGAGGTAGAGATGAAAGAGAAAATCAAATCCTTCTTCAAAAAAGCGATTCAGTTTCTTTTAAACCCAAGACTCTTGCTATGCTTCGGAATTGGATGGATGATCACCAACGGCTGGTCCTATGTGATGTTTGGGCTGGGAACCTGGCTGGGAAATGAATGGCTCATTGGAATAAGCAGTGCGTATCTGGCGTTTTTGTGGCTGCCGGTGTCCCCGGAAAAGCTGGTGACGGTCACCATTGCCATCTGGCTGATGAAGATGATCTTCCCCAATGACGAGAAGACCTTGGGCACCTTGCGGCAAATGCTGGCAAGCATCAAAAAGACCGTGCGCCGGAAAAAGCAGGAGCATCAGGAAAAGAAGCAGCAAAAAAATAAGTAGACCGACCAAAGATCCGGTATGACGATGCCGCAGCGTGGATGTTTAACCCACGCTGCGGCAAA
>CAZENN010000182.1:0-2086 GCA_964513605.1 uncultured Oscillospiraceae bacterium | reverse complement strand
GCATCCCGTGGATAAACCGGTGCCACATGTGGGAGGTAAAAGCGTTCTGTGAAATAGTCCAGAATTTCCTGCTCGCTGTGTCCTGCTTTCAAAAGCTCCTGCACCTTATTTGCGGTGTAGACGGTGACTTCCTCCGATTTTTGTAGATACGCCTTTGCTTCGGCAGTGCCCACAAGCCCATAGTGGGGCAGTAAGATCCCTTCGATATCCAGTGCCTTTGCCTTTTGGAAGGAGGAAAGGGTCATTTCATAGCCCACAAGGAAGGAGGGAAGATAAGTCCCCTTTCCAAAACAGACCCCCAGGGTCTCCGTGCCCAGCAGCAGCTTCTGCTCCGAAAGATAAAAACCGATGGAGCATTTGGTATGCCCCGGCAGTGCCACCACGGTCAGGGCAATGGTGCCGCAGGTCAGCATTTGCCCATCCGTCACCGCAATGTCTACCCGAAGGGAATCGTCGGGGGTTTCGTAGTCTGCCACGCCATAGCGAAGTGCCGCCTTCCGGTCCAGCTCCAGCATGGCGGCTCTGGCGGTGGGCTTTTCAAAGATCTGCCGGGTGTATTCGGCGGCAACCACCTTCACACCGGGGAAGTGCTTTGCAATGGTAGCAGACCCCAGTGCGTGGTCATAATGGGAGTGGGTCAGAAGAATGCAGTCAAGGCTTCTGCCGTTCAGTGCGTCTTTGATCTTTGCGGCGATCTGATTGCCGGTAAAGCCAAAGCCGGTATCATATAATAGGGCGGTGTGTCCGTCATCAATGAGAAAGGCGGCATCTCCGGGAAGGGCACGGACATCGGTAATTTTCAGCTTGTTCATACAGTCTCCTGTCGCGGCGGAAATTCCGCCAGATATCCATCCAGAATTTCCGCCGCACGGTACACCATCCGGGTGCAGGGGCGCATTTTGTAAAATTCCGGGCTTCTGGGGGTGGGGGAGGGATCTGACGGTGGATTTTTCAAAATTTCCCGGCAGATGATGCTCCCTGCCTCCTGCCGAAACTGCTCTGCCATGGCTTGGACTCGCTGATAGTGGGCTTTCTTGCTCACATCATCTCCCGGGGTATCATAGCCATAGAGAATCCCAGCCACCAACAGCATTCCGCTGACGGCACCGCAGACCTCACGCATCCTGCCCATGCCCCCTCCGAAGGAGGAAGCCATGGCTGCGGCGGCATTCTTTTCCAGACCGGTCACATCACAAAAGGCCACTGCCACCGCCTGGGCGCAGTTGTATCCACTTTCAAAAAGCTCTGCTGCATAGCTGCTGTGTTCCATCCTTGGCCTCATTTCTTCGCTCTCAGCTCCCAGAATGCCACGGCACTGGCGGCGGCAACATTCAAAGAGTCCACCCCATGATACATGGGAATCCGAACGGTATAGTCGCACTGGGCAATGGTGCAGTCCGTCAGCCCGTCTCCCTCACTGCCTAAAATAATGGCAAGCCGTTCTTCCTGCGCCAGTCGGGGGTCATCAATGGAAAGGGAGTCCTCTTTCAGTGCCATGGCAGCGGTTTTGAAGCCCAGCTGCTTCAGCTGTGACATTCCCGGCTCCGGCCAGTGGGAGATCTCACTTCCGATGAAGGTCCAGGGGATTTGAAACACGGTGCCCATGCTCACTCTGGCACTGCGGCGGTACAGGGGGTCGCTGCAGCCGGGGGTCAACAGCACCGCCTCCATCCCCAGAGCGGCGGCAGAGCGGAAGATGGCTCCTACGTTGGTGGGGTTCATCACATTTTCCAGCAGGGCAACACGCCGGGCATTCTTCAAAATATCCTCCACACAAGGCAGGGCAGGCCGCCTCATGGCGCACAGCACCCCACGGGTCAGGTGATACCCGGTCAGCTGTGCCAGTACCTCCCGGTCAGCGGTAAATACCGGCGTATCCGGACACCGGGCGATGATCTCAGCGGCAGAGCCTTGGATATCCTTTCGCTCCATCAACAGCGACACCGGACGGCACCCGGCGTTCAGTGCCCGTTCGATGACCTTGGGGCTTTCGGCAATGAACATCCCCTTGGCAGGCTCAAAGCGGTTAAGCAGCTGTGCCTCTGTCAGCCGTGCATAAACATCCAGCTCCGGCGCATTAAAATCC
>CAZENN010000181.1:0-3356 GCA_964513605.1 uncultured Oscillospiraceae bacterium | reverse complement strand
TGTAGTCTCGAAATTTTTGTTATTTCGAGTGTCTACTCTATGGGGAGCATATCAATTTGAGACAACCCCTTCATTTTTGCACAAAACAGTTTTGACAAATCGGAATACCCCCCGGCGTGTCATCCTGAGCGCAGTGGAGCGATGCGGAACGAAGTCGAAGGATCTTTAACGTATCGTGCCGGAAACGGAGCAAATAGATCCTTCACTTCGCTCAGGATGACAACGCTTTGGGCGAAGCAAATAGATCCTCCACTTCGCTCAGGATGACAACGCTTTAGTCTAAGCAAATAGAGCCTCCGCTTCGCTCAGGATGACATCACTTCGAGGTCTTCAAACAACGATTTATCGTGCAGTTTTCACAAGCTACGTTCCTAACGAGGCAGCCCCCTTTGAAAATGTTCTTTCACCATGGCATGATTTTGTACCGGGTGAATATACTCGTAACGATCAGCGGTGTCTTTGGGCGATGGCATTGGCAATGGCAGCAAATTCTTCAATGCTCAGCGTCTCCCCACGGACATTTTCATCAAAGCCGCACTGGGCAATGACTTCCGCTGCCCCTGTCTTCCCCAGCTCCGGGAAGCCGGAGGCCAGACCGTTGCTGAGCTTTTTACGGCGCATGGCAAAGCTGGCACGGACGGTGCGGAAGAATATCTTCTCATCCGCAATATCCCAGGGGCGGTTTTCCCTGACTCGGAGGGTGATCACAGCGGAGGTGACCTTGGGCTGGGGCATAAAGCAATGGGCAGGCACCTCAAACAGCAGCTCCGGCTGGGCATAGTACTGGCAGAAGACAGAGAAGGCACTGTAATCCGCCGTCCCCGGCTTTGCGGCGATTCGCTGGGCTACCTCCTTCTGAACCATCACCGTCACCGCCTCGAAGCAATCTGCCTCCAAAAGGGCGGTAAGAATGGGAGACGTAATGTAATAAGGCAGATTGGCACAGGCCATCGGACGCAGCCCCGGCAGCTTCTCCCGAACCAATGCCGGGATATCCAGCTTCAGCACATCATTCCAGACAATTTCCAGATTGTCAAATTCTCCTACCGTCTGCTTTAAGATCGGAGCCAGACGCTTATCCACCTCTACAGCACAGACCTTCCCTGCCCGTTTGCACAGCTGCTGGGTCAGCGGACCGATACCGGGACCGATCTCCAAAACCCCCACAGCTTCACAGACCCCGGCATCCTCCGCAATCTGCTCCGGAACCCAGGAGGCCGTCAAAAAATTCTGCCCCTTTGCTTTGGAAAAATGGAAGCCGTGTTCACTGAGCAGGGGCTTCATTACCTGAATATCGCATACGTTGATCATAAATTACCTCACTATAAAGAAAATCCATCCTGTTTCTGATATCATACCAGAAACAAGATGGATTTGCAATCAAAATCATCCAAGGAAGTAGATGGTGCAATCCCGTCTGCCAAACTGGATGGCAGCGTCGTAGCTTTCGTAGAACAGGTCGATCCGGTGTCCCTTAATGGCACCGCCGCAATCCTCTGCAGTGGCGACACCGTAGACATAGCTGCCATCATTGGACACGATGAACATCCGGGTACCATAGGGAATGACTCTGGGGTCTACCGCAATGGCGCCCTCACGAGCCTTGGTGCCGGTGGAGGTCCGATTACCGCCCACATCGCTGCGGCAGTAGGAAGTGGCCTCAAAGACATCGCTGTGGGTGTAGGTCAAAACATCACCTGAGGTGGTAATGATCACACCGTTACCGATAATAGGCTTGCTGCTCTTGGTCTTGCCCTCACCGGTGCCCACTGCCACCACCTGAGTGACAGGCTCGGTGACGACCTCCTCGGACAGCACCACACGCTCGGTCTCTTCTCCATCGATGTAGGTGACCTCAGCGGTGCACAGCTTCTGACCTTCCACGCCGGGAGTCAGGATGACTTCCTCACCCTTCTCCAGCAGACCAGTTTCCTGATACTCCGTCTCGAAGGGGATCACAGCGGCATAGCTGTCGTTGGAGGTCAGGGTGGTCTGGATCAGAATTTCCAGTCCGTCATAGACCGGGTCCTGAAGACCGGCGGAAACAATGGTATTCTCCAGCACAGGGATCTCCATACGATCCAGCAGCTGCTGGACGGACTCACCATAGGAAATAACCTCCATGGTAGAGCCACAGGAACGGATGGTAACGGTCAGACCACGCTGAATATTGATCTCAGAAATGCCGTCACGGGAAGTGGTTTCGTACTTATCTACCTCGCTGAGCTGGAGACCGGCTTCATCGAGGATCGCCTCAGGATCGGTTTCGTAGGTGGCATGTACCATGACCTGATCGCCATCGGTAATCACATATGTATTCTCGGCGAAAACGGTCTGGGACAGAAACGGTACGATACAGGCAGTTGCCAGCATCAGCACCAGCGGCCGCTTGAGCATAGAATGTTTCTTGAATATCGTCTTGAACATTTGCATGGTAAGTACCTCCTTTCAAAAGGTATGCAACATGATGACCGGGTAGACCGGCAAAGTTACAAAATCGTTACGTCAGTTACAATTCGCATTCACTTGTAACAAAGCAGTTACAAAATGCATTGACATTTGAATGAACGTATGCATTATAACATTTTTTCTCGAAAAGTCAAGCTTTTTTATTAAAATCCCATTTTTCATCGAACTTTTTCATAAAAAGCGTAAATCGAATTATGTAAACATCCTTGCATATGAGTCAAATATTAACGGAAATTATGCATTTCATTGTGCATATTGACTATAAATTGTAGCAATTTGTTACTTTTTGGTTTACATAACAAATTAACATCTTTTTTCTTGACATCCACCGATTTTTACCCCCTTTTTAATGATTTTTTGTATACAATTCAGAAAAATCGTTGACAAGCCATCAAAATTGTGGTACAGTCATGGTATCAAAAGCTGTGATGAAGACACGCATCCGAAGTAAGATTCTCAGAGAGGCTGCCCCTGTGGTGAAAGGCTGCCGTACCCCTGCTGCGGATGATACCACTTCTGAGCCGTGGGTGCGGAAATGCCCCGCCGGGTTCGCCCGTTAGCGCGTTAATGAGTGGCAGTGCTTGCGCTGCAACCAGGGTGGAACCGTGGAATGCATATTGTATCCCACCCCTGATTTTTCAGGGGTGGGAGTTTTTTATAGTTAAGAGTAAAAAGTGCTCTCCAATTATTCTCGCCCCCACATTAAAAGGAGGTATTACCTATGCAAGAAGAAAACCTGTACACCTTTGAAAACCCGGAGTACCGCAAAACCTTCTGGCACACCTGCTCTCACATCATGGCGCAAGCCGTAAAGCGGCTGTGGCCGGAGGTGCAGCTTGCCATCGGTCCTGCCATCGACGAAGGCTGGTACTACGACTTTGATGCCC
>CAZENN010000180.1:0-3386 GCA_964513605.1 uncultured Oscillospiraceae bacterium | reverse complement strand
ACCACCAAATTCTCAGCAAAAAGCCCAGGCTGCGCCAACAGCCTGGGTTATTTTTTGCTTGTGTATAAATCCGGTCTGCGCCGGTTATTGGAATCGGGGCGGACAGTAGAAAATCATTAGGTCGATATCACCGTCTTCTTCGAAATCGCAGTCGATGCCGTAGTGTCCAGAGCTAAAGAAGGTAGTGCTCTGAATTAGGGGTCTCAGGGTCTTATCAGAGAAATTTACAATCGCGTATGCTTCTGGTGGATAATCACAGAAGTATATATTATTAATTTTATCCAAGCAATTCTGACACAGGTGGCTCTGGATGGAGGTAGCATCAATAGCGCTATTGGCACCGCTAATCTGGACATGGGAATAGCCCCGGTCGGGGTCTGTGGTTGCGAATACGCCGCCGCTGTTCATACCGGTTGTCTGCATAAAGCCTGCCGGTGTTTCTACCAACGCACCGTTCTCATAGCGATTGATTTCAATCCGCAGAACTTCGAAAGTGTTGAGGTTCAAGAGGCCGACATTATCCTCTCCCCAGTATAATCCAGTGGGCGTATCCTTCGACTCGCTGCACATAAAGCATTCCTCTGATGTGATAGTGGATACATAGGGAGTATGAACATACTCAGTGGGTGCCGGCTCAGATGTGGCCGGTGCCGCACACGCCGTTAGCAACAGCATAAGCGCAATTGTTGTGCACAAAAATCGTTTCACTTGGTTTTCCCTCCGTCGAAGTAGCTGTCCTTACATAAGTTGATAACTGTTTTACCCTGCCGGTAAGCCTTTTGTACATAACGGGCTGCGCCGCCCCAATTGTGATGGATATAGGCAATCACGAAGTTGCTCTGTCTGAGTAACCAATCGTTACGCCAGGATATCGCATATTTCGGATGAACTTCCTCGATACCCTCAGGGAGTATAGTGTCGGAGAAATCATCGTACTCAGTCTTCTTCCCAGGTATATAGGCCAGGACCACGGAGTATTGAATGGGGTATCTCCCTTGGAGCTGCCGCAACACTGCTCGTGCATAAAAATCAAAATGTCCCTGATTGCCAATATAGAAGGTATCAACACCGCACTCAACGATGAGCTTTTCTATGGCAGCGTATAAATCATCCTTCACGGATTCCGGCGTATCCTTATGTCCAAAGAAACCGCAAGTCCTCTCCACGGTGCACCTTCCGAAAAAGTTTTTCTCCATTATATATCCTATGGAATATGAATGTCAACTAAACTTGTCCTTGGAGCATTCATTCCATCGCCTATGGTTAATATAATAAGGATAACTAAACCATAGGAGGGTGCGCGCCATGAACGGTGATAACTTCTTAAAACGAATGGGCCAGCGTATTCTGGCACGCAGGAAAGCCTTAGGACTAACGCAAGACGACCTGGCAGAAAAGATTGGTGTAACGCCGCCGATGATATCCAACCTCGAACAGGGCAAGAAAGCTATCCGCCCAGACAATCTTGCCAAGGTCTGTAAAGCATTGGGTGTCAGCGCTGACTTCGTCCTGTACGGCAGCAACAACGACTCCCGTATTGATGATGTGGTGGAGAAGCTGCCCCATCTGACCGATGAAGAGTTGCAGGTCGTAAGCGATATGATTGATGCGCTGAACAAGAACAGAACATAACCTTCTTCCCTCGACGGTATCTGCTGTCGGGGGATTTTTTGCGCAAAAAATAACGCCCACATTGTTGTGAGCGTTATCCTGGCAATATGAAATTCAGATGCAGAACGCAGCGTAGAGGGGCACAATCTTTTTGCCATCCTCAAAGCCGAAGTTCTTCGCAGAGAGCTTAATGGCGTATGCAGGCTTGTAGGTATCCATATAGACTTTCAAGCTCTTGGCGCGGGTGTTATCCGCAGACTTGACCTCAACAGGAATGAGCTGACCTTCTCTCTGGATAACGAAGTCAATCTCCGCGCCCCGCTCGGACTCCCAGTAGTAGGTAGAGTAACCGTTAATAGTCAGCTGAACATTGACATAGTTTTCTGCCATGCCGCCCTTGAAGTCGCTCAGTTCCTCGACCATGTACAGCACATCGTTGGCCGCCAGGTCCTTCTTCGCACACAGCAGGCCCAGGTCGGAAACATAAATCTTGAAGGCGTCAATATCCCGGTAGTTTTCCAGAGGCTTCTTGATTTGCTCCACCTTGTACACCTGAGATACGATGCCGGACAGGCACAGCCATTCGATGGCGTTCTCAAACTCAGAAGCACGGCCACCCTTTTTAATCAGCTTATACTGGAACCGGGTGTTCTTCTTGGAGAGCTGGACGGTGATGTTATCGTAAGCCAACCGAGTCTTCTTGATTTCGTTCAAGTTGTTATACTTGCTCATATCGTTGAGGTAGCTGGCCAGGATGGTGTCCTGCGTGTGCCGCACCAGGATGTAATCCTTGGTCTGCACAAACTGCATCACGCACTCCGGCATGCCGCCAACCACCAGATACTGCCGGTACAGCTGCATGGCTGCATCGTGCAGGGCAGACGGCATCGGAGAATCAGTCCGGAAGCATTCTTTAATTCTCTCTACCAGCGCACCTTCACCCATCGCCAGCATGAATTCTTCCACATCCATGGGATACAGGGTCTTCATATCCACCTTACCCACGGGGAAGGAGAACTTCGCCCGGTTGACCGCGACGCCCAGCAGGCTGCCGGCAACGATGATATGGTACTCCGGTGCGTCCTCACAAAAGTATTTCAGTGATGTCAGCGCTCGCTCACACAGCTGCACCTCGTCAAAGACAATCAAGGTCTTGCCCTTTACGATTGTCTGACCGGCTACGTGAGACAGAATGGGAATCAGGTAATCCGGGCTGATATTCTCATCAAAGGTCTCATTTAGTTTAGGGTTGGTCTCAAAGTTGAAATACGCCACATTATCGTAGTGGGTGCGTCCGAATTCCAGGATGGACCAAGTCTTGCCCACCTGTCTGGCACCCTGCAGAATCAAAGGCTTTCTGTGGGGATTTTCCTTCCAGGACTCCAGATAACCCATGATTTTTCTATCCATAAACATCCCTCCTAACAAGGTTTGAATACAGTGTAGCATAAGTTTGTGTAAAAATCAATGTATTATTTTGAATATTTAACACTAAATTGCACGAAGTTTGTCGAAGGAATCACACTATTCGACACGAATAGCTTAATTCTACGTTTTTTTGGCATATACACGCTCGTGGAAGCGCATCATGGCGAAACAGAACTGCTCCTGCACTGTCAATGTTGTATGAGAGGGGTCTCCCTCGCGGATTTTCAGGGTTCTTCTGATTTCCTTGGGGATCACAATTCTCCCCAAATCGTCCACTCTTCTGACAATACCGGTTGCTTTCATATTTCTATCTCCTTTTTCCGTAGGGAACGACCTGTGTGTCGTTC